>CAJBSZ010000097.1 GCA_903958395.1 uncultured bacterium
CCCCGTTGCGCTACCGCAAGGAAGTCCGCACCTGTTGACAGCGACCAATAGCGCAAAAGCACAGATAATTTGCGCATCCGGCTCTTACCCTACAACTTTCGGCCTGCTATAGTCCGATCCTTATGAGGATACCTTATCTGCGCTGGTGGATCGCCGGGCTACTGTTCATGGCCTCGGTCCTGAATTATGTGGATCGCAACGCCTTCTCGTTGCTGGCTCCAACGATTCAAAAGGATCTGCACCTGACCGACCAGGATTATGCCAACATCCAGGTCGCCTTCCAGGTCGCCTATGCCATCGGCCTGCTGCTCTCTGGACTGGTTGTGGACCGGCTGGGATCGCGGAAGGCGCTCGCGTTGTTTGTCGGCTGGTGGTCCCTGGCCAGCCTCTCCACCTCCATGGCCGCTTCAACCGCTTCGCTGGGGGTTGTCATGTTCCTGCTGGGCCTCGGCGAGGCGGGCAACTGGACGGCCGCACCCAAGGCGGTTTCGGAATGGTTCCCGGCCCGGCAGCGGGGACTGGCCATCGGCCTCTACACCGCGGGCACACCCATCGGCATGACCCTGGCACCTATTGTCCTTATCTGGTTGATGGGGATGGCCGGTTGGCGGGCAACATTTGTCGCCATGGGGCTGCTCGGGTTTGTCTGGATCGTTCCCTGGCTGATCATGAATCGGACGGTAAAGACCCACCCCTGGCTGACGCAAAAGGAGCGGGACTGGATTAACATCGATACCCATCCGGAAGCCGCTGGCAAACCGCAGGAAGCCGGATGGACCTATGGACAGGCCTTGCGGCGCCCCGAAGTCTGGTGCCTGTGTCTCGGCCGGATGCTTTCAGACCCCGTCTGGTTCTTCTACCTCATCTGGTATCCGAAATACCTGGTCAGCGCGCGGGGACTGACCCAGGTGGATGTCAATATCACCTGGGTCGTTTTCCTGGCCGCAGGAGTAGGCAGCATGGTGGGCGGCTGGCTGGCCAGTGTGTTCATCAAGCGCGGCTGGACGCCGCCGCGCGCCAGGCTGGCCGTCATGTTCGGCTGCGCTCTCTGCATGCCGTTCTCACCCCTGGTGGCGTTTTCTCCCACTTTAGCCTGGTCACTCACTTTCGCCGCCGTGATCTGCTTCGCGCACCTGGCGTGGCTGACCAACATCACCTCACTCATCGTGGATGTCGTGCCCGGCCCCTCCCTGGGGAAGGTGTTCGGAATCGTGTCGGCCGGGAGTTGCGTCGGCGCCATCGTTATGAACAAACTGGTGGCGCGCCTGCTGGAGCCCGATCCCATCACGAAACTGGTGCAAACCGGGGCCTACAACAAATGGTATATCATTGCCGCCGGCCTGCATCTGGCAGTCATTCCGGTACTGGCATGGGGCGTCATAAGAAAACAACCTCAACTGAACAACACTGATTCGCGCTAATCCCGAGAAGAGTTTGAACAGAAGCACGCAAAGTTCGCAAAGAAAGCAGATTACGGGAATTGATGACATGAAGACATTTACATCGGCCGCTGGCCGGGAATTGAAGCATAGTACTGTGGCTGCCGATTTCGCGATAGTCGGCGGTGGCCTGGCTGGCGTCTGCGCCGCCATCACCGCCGCGCGGGAGGGCCTGAAGGTGGTACTCATCCAGGACCGGCCTGTGCTCGGAGGTAATTCCTCCTCCGAAGTTCGCCTCTGGGCATTGGGCGCAACCTCGCACATGGGCAACAACAACCGCTGGTCGCGCGAGGGCGGGGTGATTGACGAGATTTTTGTCGAGAACACCTACCGCAACCCCGAAGGCAACCCGCACCTCTATGATGCCGTGCTCCTGGAAAAAGTGATCACGGAGCCGAACATCACGCTTCTCCTCAATACCGTTGTTTTCGAGGTGTCAAAGGACGGGGAGGACACCGTTCGCTCGGTACGTGCCTTCTGTAGCCAAAACGAAACCCTGTACGATGTACAGGCGCCGTATTTCTGCGACGCCTCCGGAGACGGCATCGTCGGGTTTCTTGCCGGCGCCGCCTTCCGGATCGGGGCGGAACCCGCCGCCGAACTGGGTGAAGGCTTTGCGCCCCCCGCTGAATATGGCCAGATGCTCGGGCATTCAATTTTTCTCTACAGCAAAAACACCGGAAAACCGGTCACCTTCATTCCTCCCAGTTACGCGCTGAAGGACATCAGCGCCATCCCCCGCCATACCCACATTTCGGCTAATGACATGGGTTGCCAGTTCTGGTGGCTCGAGTATGGCGGCAGGCTGGACACGATCCATGACACCGAAAGTATCAAATGGGAACTATGGAAAGTGGTGTATGGCGTCTGGGACTACATCAAGAACTCCGGCAAGTTCCCGGAAGCCGAGAATCTCACCTTGGAATGGGTCGGCTCCATCCCCGGCAAGCGGGAGAGCCGGCGATTCGAGGGGGACACCATGATCACCCAGCGGGATGTGATCGAACAACGGCACCATGACGATGTCGTGTCATTTGGCGGCTGGGCAATCGACCTGCATCCTGCTGACGGCGTGTATAGCGACAAGCCAGGCTGCACCCAATGGCATAGCAAGGGTGTCTACCCGATCCCTTATCGCTGCCTGTACAGCCGGAATATCCGGAACCTCTTTCTGGCCGGGCGGGTCATCAGCGCCAGCCATGTTGCCTTCGGTTCGACGCGGGTCATGGCAACCTGCGCCCACACAGCCCAGGCCGTGGGCGTGGCGGCGGCGCTGTGCAAAGAAAGCGGCCTGGCGCCACGTGACCTGACGGCACCGGACCGGATGCGAACACTTCAGCAGCGCTTGATGGCCATCGGCCAATACCTCCCCGGCCGCGCTCTGGCGGATCCCGTGGACCTCGCCCGCGAGGCCGAACTCACGGCGTCCAGCAGCTATGCCCTGGACTCGCTTCCTCCTTGCGGCAAATCTATTGCTCTTGATGCCGCCCGCGCCATGCTGGTACCGGTTGCAGCGGGCACTATGCCGCGCGTCACATTCCGCTTTGACGCAGACAGGGATGCCGAGGTGGAAATCCAATTGCGCGCCTCACAACGCGAAGGCAATTTCACACCGGACGTCACGCTGGCCAGCCGCACGATTAAACTTACCGCGGGCGCCAACCGCGAGGCAACGGTTGACTTCGGGGTCAAGCTTGACAAGCCGCAATACGTTTTTATCTGCCTGATGCCCAGCGGAGGGGTGTCCGTTCAGTTGAGCGATACCCGCGTCACCGGGGTGCTCTCGCTGGTCCATGGAGCCAACAAGAAAGTGGCCAAAAACGCGGTCCAGTCGCCATCACCGGGTATCGGGGTGGACACCTTCGAATTCTGGATCCCCCAGCGGCGGCCGGACGGCCATAACATGGCCGTGTCGTTTGACCCGCCCATCTGCGTTTTCGGACCAGAGAACGTCATCAACGGAGTGACCCGGCCGGTAACACAACCCAATGCATGGGTGGCCGGTCTGGGCGACAAAGCGCCCTCGCTGACACTGGCCTGGAAACAACCGCGAACGCTATCACGGATCGAGTTGTCGTTTGACACTGATTTTGATCACGCGATGGAATGCGTGCAATGGGGACACCCGGAACGCGCCATGCCGTTCTGCGTTAAACATTACCGTATCCGGGATGCGCAGGGCACCGTACTGGCTGAATGCCGAGATAACCATCAAACGCGAAACACGGTGAAGTTCCCCGCCCCCGTCAGCACCGGGCGTCTGGTCATCGAATGCCTGGAGACACACGGGAAAGCGCCTGCCGCTATCTTCGAAATCCGTTGCTATCCTGCTTAAGCGGCGCTTATCCAAGCTGCTAATACCGGTAATGCCCCGGCTTGAAGGGGCCGTTTGCGGGGATTCCCAGATATTTCGACTGCTTGCGGGTGAGCGTTTCCAGCTTCACACCCAGTTTGCCGAGGTGCAGCATGGCCACCTTCTCGTCAAGTTTCTTGGGCAACACATACACGCCCACGGGATACTTCGCGGTGTTCGCGAAGAGTTCGATCTGGGCCATCACCTGATTGGTGAAGCTGTTCGACATCACGAAGCTCGGGTGCCCGGTGGCACAGCCCAGGTTCACCAACCGGCCCTCGGCCAGCATGATGATGCTCCGCTTGCTCGGGAACGTGATCTTGTGGACCTGCGGCTTGATCTCCAGCCACTTGTACGGCTTCACCGCTTCCACCTGGATTTCGCTGTCGAAATGGCCGATGTTGCAGACAATCGCCATGTCCTTCATCTTGAGCATGTGTGACTTGGTGATCACATCGCAGCAGCCTGTCGAGGTCACAAACACATCACCGATCGAGCAGGCCTCGTCCATGGTCATCACCTGATAACCTTCCATCGCCGCCTGAAGGGCACAGATGGGATCAATCTCGGTAACGATCACCCGGGCGCCCTGTCCCTTGAGGGACTGGCAGCAGCCCTTGCCGACATCGCCGTAGCCGGCGACCACACAGATCTTGCCGGCCAGCATGACATCCGTGGCGCGCATGATTCCGTCCACCAGCGAGTGGCGGCAGCCGTACAGGTTATCGAACTTCGACTTCGTCACGGAGTCGTTGACATTGAAAGCGGGGATCATCAGTTCGCCCCGGGCATGCATCTGCTCCAGACGGTGGACGCCGGTGGTGGTTTCCTCGCTGACGCCGCGAATGCTTTTGATAATCCGATGGAAGCGCTTCGGATCGCGCTTGATGGACTTCTTGAGCTGGGCAAGAAGGATGGCTTCCTCGCCACTTTCCGGCTTGCGGTTCAAAATGGAAGGATCCTCCTCGGCGCGATAGCCCAGGTGAACGAACAGGGTGGCGTCGCCGCCGTCATCCAGAATCATATTCGGGCCCTTGCCGTTGCCCCAGTCCAGAATTCGATCCGTGTAGTCCCAATACTCCACAAGAGTCTCGCCCTTGATGGCAAAGACGGGGGTTCCCGTGGCGGCGATAGCGGCGGCGGCGTGATCCTGGGTGGAAAAGATATTGCAGCTCGCCCAGCGGACTTTGGCGCCCAGCTGCTGGAGCGTCTCAATCAGGACGGCCGTCTGGATGGTCATATGAAGCGACCCGGTGATGTTCGCCCCCTTCAGCGGTTTCACTTTGCCATACTGCTCGCGCATGGCCATCAATCCGGGCATTTCCTTCTCGGCGAGTTCGATTTCCTTGCGTCCGAACGCGGCCAGTTTCAGGTCCTTGACAATACAATCATTTTTCTTCATGCGCGTGTTCCCCTTGTTCAATTTGTAGGGCATTTATGATAGCAGGAGCTGGGCGTGTGTCGAGAGTCGAGTTTCCTTGAATTGACGCCGCCATCGGGGTCTGATAGTCTCTCCCCGTCTTGCATCAAGCGGGTGTAACTCAGTTGGTAGAGTCTCTGCCTTCCAAGCAGATGGTCGCCGGTTCGAACCCGGTCGCCCGCTCCAAATGCGACCATGCTTCAGGCCGTTTCCTTGTCGCACACAGGCCACCGCAGATTTCACACGAACCGCTTCAGCCACTCTGCGGCATCATTCTGACCCGCCTCAACGGGCCGGTCATCTACTTCTTCAGCCACCGTGAGGCGGGGCCTCGTCCTGTCGAAGCGAGAATGCCTTCGCTTCGCATCTGGCGAAGAACAACGCGAACCATGTCACGGCTTATTCCGGGACAGTCTGATTCTATGTCTGATATCGAGAATGGCATCGTTTTCCGTCCAATGATCAACCGAATCTGCTCCGTCTTGGATCCTTTGCCGGTTCTGATTGTCCCGACACGTTCTTCCAATTCCTTATAGGCGCGAATCAGCACACCCCAATAATAGTTGAGCCAAGGATGGACATCCTGTTTTCCCTCATGCCACCTCTGTGAACTGGCTTCCAGCATTTCATAGTAGGTCTTCTTTGATTCCTCGAAGATTCGTTCAAGACTGATGTATCGCCCGACATCGTAACCGAAATGATACAGTGTCATGAGGGTAAGCAAACGTGACACTCGGCCATTCCCATCACCGAAGGGATGAATACAGAGAAAATCCAGTATGGCGAGCGGAGCAACAAGCAAGGGTTCCTTATGATGTTTCTCAATTGCTGCCGCATAGTTCGTCACCATTTCCTCCATGGCCCGAGGAGTGGCCACGGCACTAACCGCCTTGAATCGCACTCGCGCAACGGAGCCGTGCGCATTCTTCTCAACAATTTCGTTATCTGTCATCTTCCACCTGCCACCCTCCTGAGGCAGATACCGATAAAGCATAGAGTGAAGTTGAAGGCAGACGTTAACCGAAACCTTCATGTGTTGAGCCGATTCATGAATCAGGGTCAGGGCATCCCTGTATCCGGCGATCTCCTGTTCCGACCGATCCCTCGGCGTTGTGTTATGAAGGACAAGGGCTTTAATTCGCTTGTGGGGGGCGATAATCCCTTCCAACCGATTTGAACATTCACTGGACTCAATGATAGCGGTCTGCCTCAAAGTCTCTAACGCCTCTGGTGTCTGCCGGGTAAACAGTTCCTGCCTTCCCTTGTATTCCCCGATTTTGGCAAGAGTTGATCCCTGTTCAGATGTCAGTTTCAGCCGATTGAAAAATTCGAGAGATAGAGAGTTCATCAAATGGGTCTCCTTACAGTGGAGGTAATGCTACCACGAATAGGGGTAATGTATAGGAATATTACCTCTATTATTAAGGATGTTACCTCTATTCAGCGGAGCCAGCAGCCATCACAGAGACCTTATCGCCTTAGACACGGAGACCACAACTTCGGCCATGCGGCTGTAATCAAGCCGGTCAGGCGTGTCGCCTGATTTGTGATAAAAATTGTTCCTGTAGAATGCCGTGTCGGTGACCATGACGGCCTGGATGCCACACGGCCAGTAGCTCGCATGGTCCGAGAAATCAACCCCGGGAATGATTGTCGGGGCGCGGATGGAATAGACAGAAAGGTCCGTCGCCCCCTTCATCCCCGCCTTCACGGTTTTGATCCAGTCGCCCTGGTCCCACCGGCCAACGACACCAATGAAGTTTGCCCGGCTCGGATACAGGAGGCGAAGTACCGGGGCGGGATACGCCTGCGAGCCCCACTCGTCACTGAAACAACCGACCATCTCAAGCACGATGACACCCCTGACATTCGC
>CAJBSZ010000098.1 GCA_903958395.1 uncultured bacterium
AGCACCGTCTAGCCCGCTCATCCTAGCCTCCCAATCTCTTTCACTAACGGGATAAACCCATTGGGGGCTCTATTCTATTTCGAGACGATTAGTAAGTGCGTATAGAAAAGCCCAAGATGGTGATTACGCCATAGAGTTGGTCATCTATAGGGTGTCACTTATAAAACCATTCCAGAGGATACACGCGTAGCACCACTTCCTCGCCCTTCCATTCCGCGCCGCTATCCCCCTGTTTTCCTTCCCGTCTGGGCCATAATATGCCGTCCGCCTTCAGCTCTCGGGGTTCACCCTCCTTCGCCACCGGCCACATCCGGCCGTAACGAATGAAGACCTGATCGCCGACAATGTCCAAGTTGGGTTGGGAGAACATGCAGTATCCGTCCGGCAGTTGCCCCAAGCCGGTTCGGCAGACAACCCGCCGGGCAATCGGAAACTCCGGAGTGATGCGTGCAGCATCCGCCATCCCTTCCTGGAGTTCAAGTATTTTGAAATTTTCCCAAGTCAGGCCGCTGTTCCGCGAAATGGCGGCGGAAAGACGACCACGATTAAAGCCGCGACGAATTTCTTCACATGAGACTTGGTTCCACACACACAGTAAATCCCCGGTCTTTGGAATCTTTATCAACATCGGCGTGGTCTGAGAAGCCGACAGTTCCGTGGGCAGAACACTGAGCCAAGTTACTCCTTGATCTAAACTATAGCTCTGTAGCAGACGGCCGGTTTTCGAGCGCATGATCATCAGCAACCGCCCGTCTTTGGTCTCCGCTACGTTCGGCTCGGCTACATCAATGATTCCGCCTTCCCCATTGGGTATGCCACGTTCGTCAAACCAACCGAATATTCCGCCGATACATTGTTTCCAGGTCAGGCCTTCATCATCAGAGTAGTAAATGACGTTGATGCCCATCTCCGGTCCGCGATGGCCCTCGCAGAACAAAACCCGCCCACGCCATAAACCCCAGGCGTACTGGGAGTATGGATAGGTGTCAACAGCACCTCCTTGCAGATCATCAGGCCGACCGGCGTTCAACCCCATCCAATAGCCTGCCAGAAGGAGCCGGCCGCTGGCCAACTGGCTCAGCGAATGCAAATATAGACAAAAGCCTTGATATGCACCGATGTCCACCGGCGGGGACCAGCTCTTGCCATCATTCGATGACGAAGAAAAATAGGTCGTTTTATTATGACCCCCGTATTGCTTGTCACCATAGACCGCCAATTTTCCCGATTTCAGGCGAATCATCCCCCATATCCCCATCCCGCAATTCAGCGCTTGCGATGCGCTCCAGGTTTTTCCGGAATCGCTTGAGATCCGGTATGCCGAGGCGGAAGCATCCCCGACTTTAAGACCGGCATGGTTGGCATGGGCAAACATGAGCGTACCGTCTCGCCTCTCGACAATTCCCCCGCACACGGTCTTAGGAATCAACGTATGTTCAACCACGCCGGACGGCAAAGGTCTGAGCTTCAGACCGGAATTTTGCAACTCACCGGTTTTCCGATTTATTGGAGACTGCT
>CAJBSZ010000099.1 GCA_903958395.1 uncultured bacterium
CCCCGGATTTGTAAACACCCACCCAAAACCCGTTCAGGCTCCACAGGGACTTGACCGCCTGAAGATACGGTATGGGGTACTCCACTGAATGCCTGTCACGGAAACAGTAGAGCAGAATCAGCGGCGCATACATCGCCTCGTAGACCAACATCACCAACCCCATGACCCAATGCCGCCTGAGGTAATATGAAAGCCCTATCCCGTTGGCTCTCGATTGCTTTTTGAAATCGGCCATTTCGTTTTCGTAAGGATGATGGGCTATCGCCCTCGGATCGTAGATGCGACCAAAACCCGCCTTCTCAATCCTGCGCTTCATCTCCACATCCTCATACGCAGGCGTTGGAATCGTTTCATCAAACCCACCGACCCGGTCAAACACTTCCCGACGGTAAGCGATGTTATTCGTTTCCGATTTTGAGGAAAGATAGATGTGACGGCTCAGAATATAACTCAAGGACCGGGGATCCGTGGAGACCGACTGGGTATCCCCGTTGACGCAGTGCGCCAGGGGATTCTTATCGAAAGTCTCCCGGATACAGGCCAACCAGTTCCGATCCAGCACACAGTCATCGTCTGTAAAGGCACAAATACGGCCTCCGGCTTTAGCGAGGCCCGTATTTCTCGCCTTTGCGGGCCCTCCGTTCTCCTGCCGAAGATAAATGACCTTGCCCTCAAAATTCTCCCTCACCATGGCCTCCGTGTTGTCGGGACTGCCATCATCGACCACAATAATCTCGTACAACTCGCGCGGATAACCCTGATCGAGCAGGGAGCGAAGACATCGCTCAAGCAACCGGCTGCGGTTGTAGGTTGGCACAATGACACTAATCTCGACCATATCCCCCTCAGTCTTTCCGTAAAAGAAATTCACAGAATCGAAAGCCCATGGCCACGTAGGAACCGGGACGCTTAAAGAAATCCCCATCAATAAAACAACTGTGCGTACAGTAACATTTCAACGCCTTTCGGGCCCGCCGCGCCTTGTCGCCAGACCACAGCTGCGAAAAATTAAAACTCGTATCGGCAAGATTTCCGATTGGCTTGATCATTTCGCAAAGGGAAATGTCCGCGCTGGCATAGATGACCCCCCATTCCCGCCCCGCCCCACAACGCACCGGCTTTCTCCGCTCCAACACCTTGACTGTATACCCGATCTTGGCGGCCTTGTAGCCGTAGGCATACGCGCCCATAAGCCTCGAATAGCAAACGCGCGCATTCGCCCGGTAGTACTCCCGGAGCGTCGGCAGAAACTCCCGGAGGGTTGCCAGGGTTGGACACTGACAGGAATCATCCGCAGGATCGGCATACGCCCTGAGCTCCGCCGGAATGTTGAAGAAAGAACTTCCCCGAATGAGCTCGAAATCATGCACGGCATGCAATTCCCGTGTCACGAAACGGTTCAACGCCGCAAGCTCGCCCAAGTTCTGAGTGGAAATGACAGTCATCACAATGACATCGACATTCCGTTGCTGACGCTGCATCTCCTTGATCGCCTGAATCGTCTCCACCGCATTATGAAAAATCCCGGGAAGCCCCCTGATTTCATCATGCACTTCCTCCAAGCCGTCCAGGGATATCTGGACTTTCACATCCATGCCCGGATATTTCGACAATACCGATCCGATTGTATCGCAAATCCTTTTGGTCATGCTCCCATTGGTACAGAAGATGGTGGTTTGAGGCGGTTTGTTCCGCGCAAAGAGGTCCACCAGATCAAGGAGATCGGGGCGCATGAAGGGCTCTCCGCCCGTGATCACCAGAGTATTGATCGGCTCAATGAGGGTCGCCGCGATCTTTTCGACTTTCTCAAGGCTTAATTGGGCCGGATTGGCTGGCTCCCGGATAAAACAGTGTCGACACTTCGCATTGCACCGCTCAGTGACAAAGAGGATCAGTTCCGTGGGCGTCCTGGCCGTCCACAATGAACCGGCAATTTTCTTCGCAAAATTCTTTAGATAATGCACAAAGCACCGTCCTCCCGGAGTTTGGATGAACCGCGCCACCCACAATTCGTCCATTGGGGCGAGATGATTGCAACGCTCTCCCACGAACGCAACAGAAAAAGACTCACAAACACCAGAAATACTCACACTTCGAGCCGTCAGCGTTTCGACGTAAAAAGTTTCACACCTGTTTTTCAGGATTGACGCACGACGCCATTTTCTTACACTGCACGCCTTTCAAACAGGAGAAAGCAACATGGCATTGATTAACTTTGGTGGAGAGAAGGAAACCGTCGTCACCCGCAAGGAGTTCTCGACGGCAAAGGCGCGCAAGGTCCTCAAGAACGAGGTCATTGCGATCATCGGCTACGGCGTTCAGGGTCCGGCACAGGCGCTGAACCTCAAGGACAACGGCTTCAAGGTCATCATCGGCCAGGCGCCGGAATTCAAGCGCGACTGGGATCGTGCCATCAAGGATGGCTGGGTTCCCGGCAAGACCTTGTTCGACATCGCCACGGCGGTCAAGAAGGCCACGGTCATCCAGTTCCTGGTCTCCGACGCCGCCCAGCGCAAAGTCTGGCCCGTCATCAAGGCCAACCTCAAGCCCGGCGACGCCCTCTATTTCTCGCACGGCTTCTCGATCGTGTACAAGGATCAAACCAGCATCGTTCCTCCCAAAGACGTGGACGTGATCATGGTCGCCCCGAAGGGTTCCGGCACCTCCGTGCGCCGAAACTTCCTTTCCGGCGCGGGCATCAACTCCAGTTTCGCGGTGTTCCAGGATGCGACCGGTCGGGCCACGGAGCGCTGCATTGCGCTCGGCATCGGCATCGGCTCGGGCTACCTGTTCCCCACCACTTTCCAGAAGGAAGTGTACAGCGATCTGACCGGCGAACGCGGCGTGCTGATGGGCGCCCTGGCCGGCATGATGCACGCCCAGTACGACGTCCTGCGCGCCAACGGCCACTCGCCGAGCGAAGCGTTTAATGAGACGGTCGAGGAACTCACCCAGAGCCTGATCCGGCTGGTGGACGAAAACGGCATGGACTGGATGTTCCAGAACTGTTCCGTCACCGCCCAGCATGGCGCGCTCAAGTGGCGCCCGATCTTCTGGAAGGCCAACCTCCCCGTCTTCAAGAAGCTCTATGCTTCAGTTAAGCGCGGCCAGGAAACCCGCGAAGTCATCCGCGACTGTGGCGGCAAGGATTACCAGAAGTACCTCGGCAAGAAACTGGCCGATGTCCACAATTCGGAAATGTGGCAGGCAGGCGCCGCCGTGCGCGCGCTGCGTCCGAAAGAGGGCGTCAAGGCCACAGCCAAGAACGCCAAGGGCGTGGGCGGCCGGTTGTCGAACTAAACCACTCGACAAGACCAATAAAAAAGGCAGGCGCCGCAAGGCCCTGCCTTTTTTGTTGCCCTCAATCGTGACGTTCTCTTTTTCTTAAGAACCCGGATGTTCCAGCGTCACTTTTTTGGCGCACAGCGGACAATCCTTCGGGTCAAAGGTCACCGGCTCCATCTGGAGCAGGCTCACCGTGGGCTGAATAAACCGCGCCTTCCCGCCGCTGCGGTCAACCAGCACGGCCACGGCCGCCACCTTGCCGCCACGCCCCTCAACAATGTCGATTGTCTCCTGAACGCGTCCGCCACGGGTGATCACATCCTCGGCCACAACGAAGGAGGCACCCTTGTGAATTTCAAAACCGCGTCGCAATACGAGCATTCCCTCCTGTTTTTCAGCGAAAATCGAGACCACACCCAGCGTCTTGGCTATCTCATGGCCGACAAACAGTCCGCCCATCGCCGGGGCAATGACGCCATCAAAATGAACTCCGGGCAATTCCTTGCGCATCTTCTGCACCAGCGCCTCACACAGACGGGCGGCAATGCGGGGCTGCTGAAGCACCTTGGCGCATTGAAAGAACTGGTCACTATGCAAGCCCGACCGTAATTCGAAATGACCGCGCAACAGCGCCTTGGTTTCCAGAAACACATTCAACACGTCTTGATCCGTCATACCGCATCTCCTCCTGTGCCCGTTTCATCCGGCATTTGGACACTGTGCAAGAGCTACCCGCCAAAATCAAGCCAATCCCGGGTATCACGTTAATACTGATGCTAATATCGTTACTCTTGACGATACCCCCGAAAGGGTTTGCCCTGTAAAATTCCGGGCATGATCTTATTCAAAACCTTGAAACAATTGACAGAACGCGTCCTCCGCCGCATCGGCCTGGAGCCCTTGATTTATCATTATGTCTGCCGGAAGAACCTGCGTCGCTTTGCAAACAACGACATGATTTTCCTCGCCGCGAACCCGGGCCTGACCCTGCCGCCGCCGCAACTCCGCTTTGATGTCATTGCCTGCAGTAGCGCTGAATATTACGTCACAACCGGGAAAAAGATGGCGGACCAGATCCAATCGGTCATCCAAAAGTGGGGCTCGCCTGATACCCGGGTCGTGTGCGAGTGGGGTTGCGGGCCCGGCCGCATTCTTTTTGCCTTGGAGTCGTTGGACGCCGGCAAAACAATGGAGTTCAGTGGAAGCGACATGTTTGCGCCCTCGATCCAGTGGGCGCAATCGGTTCCCGACTGCCGGATTGCTTTTCATCTGAATAACATGGAGCCTCCCTTGTCACAGCCCGATTCCAGTGTGGATTTCGTGTACGCGGTCTCTGTGTTCACCCACTTGTCCGACACCCTATCCCGCGCGTGGTTCCGGGAGATCATTCGGATCTTGAAGCCGGGCGGAGTCTTCTGGTTCAGCACCCACAGCGGACAGCAGCACCGGAATGAACTGAGCCCCGCACAGCTGGAGAAACTCAACCAAGGCCAATTTGTGGCCATTCACAGCTGGCACAACGGCTCGCAGATGTACACGGGGATACATTGCCCGGCGTTGATGAAAGAAATCGTCATCGCCTCCGGCGCTGAACTACTCGAGTACCAGCCCGGAGGGAACAACATTTTCCAGGATGCCTGGATTGTTAGAAAACGCCCCTGATTTAGGACGCAGGCGATTCAAGAGTCATGCAATATTTTGCCTTCTGACAGCCATGAACGAAGTCTCGAAAGGTCAAAAGGTTTGGCGAAAACCGCAGCTCCCATATGAATGGCCTTAAACACATCCGAATCACTCCAATCGCCAGACATCATGCCGATTTTGGAACACTTGCACCCTTTGCGTTTCAATTCCTCGACAAACGTTATCCCATTCACCCCGGGCATATTTACATCGGTTATGATAAAATCAGGGCATCCGCTTATGCAAATAGCGCAAGGACATTCCGCTGAACAAAAGGCGGGACAATCATTCGGATTGGAGTAGGCATCAACCTTGAATCCCCATCTCACAAATGTCCTTTTCAACATAGAGAGCATTAAAACGTCATCATCCATTAGTAGAACATTCATGGCAATCCACCTATTAATTCTGAAGATAACATCCCCCTGAATACAGACAATCAGGGGAACCCTGATTGTCGTATAGGGGATATACTGACCCCTGTTCACACCATTTTAAGGAAGACTCCCGCTCCATATCCTTTTCCCCCTTCATGTCGCGACATACGATTCCACGGGAAAAGTCAAAGCGAGAACTGGGGACAAGCAAATAGACTTTCCAGGGCTTGACACGCCTGGCCCCTATTTGTAATTCACAGTCTTCCCCCGCTGGCTGTCTGAAGCGTGCCGCCAGACATAGATGCCGATCCACAAAATCGGCAGGATTCCCCAGTAGAGCATCATCAAGCCCGGGTGTTGCCACCAGTTTATACCGTGAAGGTGCCAATTCGAGACGGGATAGAGCATCAGCGTCTGCCACCGGCCGTCTCCATGGGAAAAGCTGTCCATCACGATATGAAGCGGCCACGCAAGGGCAGGAACGACGAGGGAACGCTTGAGCAGGCCCAGCACCAACAGAAACACACTGGCGATCATCAGGCTATGGGTGCAGTGATAGAGAACGTAAACGGAGGATGGTAGACTGTGAAAGGAGAGGGAGTCCCCTCGAATCAGCATTTGGATAAAGTATGCGCCAATCGAACTCATGTCGGGCAGTACGCCGAACCCAACCGCCGCCCAGACTGTCCAGTCACTGATATAGGGACCGCGTATCACAGCACCCTGACGTCCCCCCGCCAATCCGGTTCGGCTGCATAACGTGACCCCATAAAGTGCATGCGCCAGAATGTCCATAATGCGCCAGTCCTCCGTATTCCCCTGCCACTTCAATACTACTCAAATCCCGTATGCCAGTACAGACCTCCCTAATCTGCGGAACACCGTTGGGCTGGATTGGACAAAACAGCCACTCAGCCGCCACAGCGGCTCACCGGGACGGTTCGCCCTACCCCAATGCAAGTTCAAGCAACGCTTGATTTTAATCCGGTAGGGCGAGGCGTCCCTGCCGAGCCGTCCTCATGTGGCTGAAATGAGGCTGACTTGAACCCATGGACTCCATTCTGCCGCAGTTTTGGGGGCCGCAAGCGATAGAAATTCTGTGGGGCGATATCAGTCAGTCTGTCCCTGGCCCCTCCGTGAGGAAACTATGACTCATCTACAGAGGATCGATCCAAAAGCAGCCGTTCTGTCATAAGTTGCTCAAAAACCTCATATACGACATCCCGGCACTCGGCAAAGATACAGCGAATTACGGGGGCTCCCCGTTTGGGTGTGGCGTAGGCAAACAAAACGCGGTACCGGCCGATTCTCAACCGGTAAAGGCCGGTCAGGGGGCCTTCCAACGCTTTAATGTCGCCCCGTTCCTGCGACAAGGCCCGCAGGGCAAGGCGTAGCCGATGCCGCGATTCAGGCGGCTGGCACCTGATGAAATGATTCACCTGCCCTGAGACTTCAACCTCCATGATCCGGATCCTTAAACGCCTGGAACTTCATGGTTCCCTGCCGGTATTCATGAATCACGCGAAACGCTTCCGGATTGCCCAGAATATCAAGGGTCTCCACAATCGCCTCCATGCGTTCCCGCGACACCAAGTAAGCCACGGTCTCATCATGCCGCGTGATCGCGATGGTACCCGACTTCGCCGCATCTTTCAGCAACCTTGGCAACGCGCTCTGCGCTTTCGTGACAGAATACGTAGAATTCATAGAGTGATACATATCCTCTTCCGCCTGTATGTTCAATTCAATTTTAGAGTAATGACAATGGGTAAAACCCTCTTCAATCTTAAGCCGAGTTCTTTGTGGGAGGGGCGCTGTGCGCCGCGACAGGGACTCGACTGGCTCCCGGGAGAAGATCGCGGCGCACAGCGCCCCTCCCACAGAGCCTTGAGCAAGTCCCTCCCCTTGTGAGTGACCCAATACATTTTAGAATTCAAATACCGTTCCCGGCTCCGGCGGCAGGAGTTGTTGAAGATAGGCCCGGCCGGTATTGGTATAGCTCCCGCCCTGAAGCGTGATGGCGATGATCTTCAGGGTTCCGCCATTGACAAGGGAATTCCCGCCACCCCGGTTGTCAAGATTACCACCGAGCGTGTCCACGGTACCGGCCTGAAGCAGAATACCGCCGCCCGCGCCCGCGCCGCCATTGCCGCCCAGCCCGGCCGGATAACATTGTGCCGGGATGGAGGCTCCGCCCGCGCCGCCCAGACTTTGTCCCGCGATTGTGGAGCATCCCAGGTTTCCGCCCTGGGCGGCAGGCATCTGGGTCTGACCGGTTCCGCCATTCTGCCTGGCTCCTGCCAGTCCTTTAGCCTGAAGTGTGCCTCTCACAATGATCGTATTGGTTGCATACAATTTAATCCAACCGGCACCGGGATTTCCGCCAGCCCCGCCGCCACCCCCGGATGTTGTTCCCAATAGATTCCAGCCCGCCCCACCCCCAGCACCCCCTCCACCACCGCCGCCCATCAAAACAGCATCATTGGTGGTAGCATCACCTTGCATCCCGTTGGTGGCATACCCGCCCAGCCCGCCGTACCCACCGGGCCAACCAGGCCTGGTCACGCCGGGATTTCCCGAATCATAACCCCCACTCCCCGAGACCCCGCCACTGCCGCCAAACGGTCCGGATCCAGGCGACCCGGCGACACCTGATCCCCCGGAAGCGCCGATTGAAGCAGATCCGAATCCACCATTTCCCCCATTGCCTCCTGCATAGCCGGCTCCAGAGGCATCCAACACCCCGTCGATTCTTATATCGGTGGCGCTGATTGAAACTCCACCGTACTTGGAACCGTCCCAACTTTTTACCGAAACGGTCGCGCCAGAACTAATGGTCATCATTCCGATGCCGTAATGATTGCTGGCGATGGACGATCCCCCTGCAATCACCCAATTACTTCCGCCATGATTGCCCCCATCGAGGTCAGTCCAGGCAAAGCATCGCCCGCACACCACCATCATCATCACCGACGCGATCCACTTGATATTCAGCTTCATTAGATTTCCTCTTTGTTATTTTCCGCAATCCGACTTGTCGCCCACACCCCGCTGAATGAAGGCTCTTCCATCCAGGCGGTATACAGCACCCTCGCGCTCCTCCAAGAAGCAGGCATTCAACCGCAGCCGCAACTCCTTCGCGGCGCGGCCCATCTCCAAGAAATACTCAACGCTATGCCCGGCAGAAAAAGACTCGGACCCCCTGATTGAAGTCACCTTTAATACCGTTCCCTTCGGAATCACTCCCTTGATGTTGATCTCCTCTGTGCTCTTCCCCATATACTTGGCGTCAGCAGGGAGTGGCTGGCTAAAGGTGCTGTATCGGTTTACCAGAAACAGTTCATCCATTTCCCGAAGGGTGACGATATAGCTGTCTTCCGCCAACTCATAGTCTGCCCCCATCTGCTCCTGATAGGGCGGCGTGCGGGAAAGGTCATAGCTTCCCGATACACATCCTCCTGCAAACACCATTGCCATTGCAGCCACACAAACACTCAAACCCCGTCCTGCCCTCTGAATCCACTTTTTCATGTTAATATGCATATCCTCCATAATAATCCTGATATCCATGGCTGTTCCCGCCCGGGACAAGCCGATTTCCCGGGGAATCCACAACCTGCCATTCCGTAGAGCCTGTCATCATAAAGGGATCTCCCATGAGTCTGGCGGGCAAAGGAAAATAATTAGCACGGGGAACCTCATCGAAGTGCCCCCCTCCCTTTTCCTGATTCCAATAGTTCTGCGCGGACTGAAGCCCCAGATAACTTTGACTGATATTAATTTCGGGGCCAAACCCCTGGTAGGCAATCCTTCCCCGGACAGACGGCTTATCCACCAGATCGAGCGCCCGCCGGAAAGTCATGCTTCCCTGGCTATGTGCCACCACATTAATCGACCCCGGGGTGGCGGAGGCTTCCCGCAGCGCCGTAGCACCCCTGATCGCGGTGATATCAATGAGCCCCAGCTCATTTCCCATAATTTGAATCACATCCCCAATCCCTCGGAAAGCGGATCGATTGGCAACATGAACCGAATCATTCACCGAAAATTGCCGACGGGAAGCATCCCTCATCTTGGTGGCATCAGCACTGTTATTAAACATCCCATTGAAGGTCACCAGTTTTCGACTCGCATTCATTGTCATCGACCCGGATTTCTGCACATCCATGAAATCGCCGGACAGGAAACTGATCGGCAGGCCTGCGGCAACCTGTGCCGCATCCGTGGCTTTATCCAGGATCTGATATCCGGCAAAACTCCTTGAAAACGGATTGATCACATGCGCCCGAACCCGCCAGGACTCCGCCGTCACGGTTGAATAGATTTCCGAAATCGCCCGGGCCGGAGCCACGATTATTTCCTCCAAATGACTGGCCACGGTCACCACACTCCCGATCGCCGCATTTCTGATCCGGGACTGCCAGGACAATGAGTCCTTTATCCTAACGCCCTTGTTATCGGAACTGGCGGCCGCCTGCTGCGTCTTCCAGTCCCGGGGTGACTCCGTCTGACGTGGCGCATGGGGAAGTGCCGAGACAAGCTGGTCCGACATCCATTTCGCGGCCTGCGACACTTCCGAGGCCATGATATAACTAGCCAAAGCCTCCTTTGAAATCGAACCCTCACCAAAGGCTTCCACCATATTCCCCCCATACACCGCCGCATGCAGCGAACCCTGAACTCCCCCTGAAATCGGGGAATGTAAATACCCGAAAGTGGATGATGCCCCGTTGTTCACATACTCTCCGAAACTGGCAGGCACCGAGCCGGCACCCTCCGCCTTCATAAATGTCCCCATCATGCCTCCGGCCACAAAGCTGATCGCCGTATCCCGGAACACATTTTTAAAACCCTCGCCCGCCAATGCGGCACGGGACCCTGATGAGACAAAGGTACTCGCGGCCGACTGGGTGGCCAGTTGGATATTGAGATCCGCTCCCGCCTTGGCTGCCGAATAGCCCGCGCCGTACCCCGCCACACTGGCCGCCGAGTTAATCGCCCATGACTGGGCGAAGTCACCGATGTTACCATGCGAAATCATCGTCGTGGCGGCGGCCGACACCCCCTGAATCGCCACCGCCCCCACAACAAAGGCACCGAACGACGCAGTGGTTGCCGTGACTCCCACGGATCCGAGCAACGCCGCACCCAGCACCCCGCCCGCCCCGCAAGTCACTACCGTAGCCACAATCGCCACGGCCGCCATGGTATATTGCTGCTGCGTAGCCTTTCGCTTATCCCGTAACGCCGTTTCCTTTTGGGAGGTCTTCGCGAAGAATTCATCCGCATTCCCAGTGCCCGCGCTGCGCATCTCATCACGCATGGTGGTATTGACCTGGCCGCCGCGCAGATAATAATCCAGCCACCAACCACGCCGGGTGTCATTGGGCCCCACCGTTGCACCGAGCCGGGGAATAGACGTCACCCCGCTCATCAATAGCTGCGCCGCCTCGTTCTCATTCACCCCCAAGTGTCGATACTTCCCGACCATATTCTTGATTTCACCGGCATGTGTATTCTTGTACTGGTTGAAAGCCCGGGCCGCATACTCGTTTTCCCCTTCAATCCGCTGACGTTCCTCCTCAGCCTGGCGCAACGCCTCCTCATACTCCCGTCGCTGCCGCTCCATTTCACGAGCTTGTCCATATTGCTGAAAAATCCAGTCGCCAACCCGATTATCCAGCGCCCCATGACTCCACCGGTACAATCCATATGGGTCGGAGAACAGCAGTGGATTATTTCCGGCATAGGCATAAAGATTCATGCCATCCACATATCCCGCAGGATCGCGCTGGAGAAACCGGCCCAGTTCAGCCGAGTAAGTCCGGTTCCGGTTATGCATCAAACCGGTTTCCGCATCCCACTGGCGCCCGGCAAATGTCCAGATAGAGCCGAACCCGCTTTGCTGAACCGGATTCCCACCGGCGTTCAATACCGTCATCCGGCCAAACAGGGAATACTGGTAGCTTTCAACAGGATTTCCGCTTGAATCCGCAAGAACAGCGATATTGGCCCGCCAATCCCTTAAATAATAGAAAACCGCACTCCCGCTCACCATAGCGACCGGCGTATCTAAAGAGCCCCCGTGAATGGTACTTCGTGTCCAAACCTCATTAACCGACTCGTCTATCAGGTTATCCCCGTCATAGTAGTAGGCCTGATGCCCGGCCACGGTATCCTTGCCGACACGGCGGTTGACGGCATCATAACTGTACCGGGCAATCACCAGTCCGTTGGACCGGACCTCCACAAGCCGCGCCAGGTAGTCATAGGTGAAATTACGGTTGTTCCAATCAATCAGGCTACCATTCAAATCATACCGGAGCGATTGCGCCCCGATCTGGTCATACTGATTGCCGGCATTAACCGAACGGGAAACAGACCCTTCAACCGGATTGGAAGTGGACAACCAATTTCCAAGCGCATCATACCGGAGCGATTCCTCGAACACATCGCTCAAGTTTTTCCGAGCCACAACCCGGCTCAGGGAATCATAAATAAACACATCCCCCGCGCCCCCGTTTTGGGAACATAGCGTCACATTCCCCCCTGGATCGCGGGCTAAGGTGGCCCTGAGATCACAGTGAACCCCCTGCTGAAAAAGCGTTTGCAGTCGCTCCCGTGAATCCAGTCCATGGGTTTCCACCACCCCGTTGCCATACGTGATGGTCTGGATCCGGGAATTCGGCGTATAGGCATAAGCGGAATACGTCGTCGTTCCGTCGTCGTTCTTCAAGCTCGCAAGCCGGCCATTGGCGTCAAAGCCGCGTTTCAACACAAAGCCGGAAGGATAAGTCACCGCCACGGCATGCCCCCCGGCATCAAACTGGCGCTGAAGTTTCTTTCCGTTTTGACGCTCCTCAACAACCCGGTTGAGGGCATCATAGTCGTAGGCTACAACGATATCATCCGCCGGGCCCGCCTGGTTGAAATCGACCGAATTCGTCATGCGGGATACGCCGTCATACGCATACGCCTGTTGTGCTATGCCGTTGGCCCTCACTTCCACCAGACGATCCAGGGCATCATAGTGATTGGTGACCACCGTGCCATCGGCCAGTGAATATCCCTCCTGACGCTTTCCATAGGCGTAATTCCAACGGGTGCCATGCCCCAACTCATCCGTGAACGACGTCTTATTTCCCAAGGCGTCATAGTCAGTCACCACGGAACCGCCATTGGCATTCACCCTGCGAACAGGGCGGTTGCCGGCATCATAGAATGTCACCGTTCCAGATTGTTCCGGCGTTCCGGCCGCCTCGACTGCGTTGGTGACATTGCCAACGGCATCATAAAAACAGGCTGCCCGGATTCCTCGCCAATCTGTTTTGCAAACAACCCGGTCAAGCACATCATAGTCCGTCACAGCAACATCATTTCCATCCCGTGCCCGGACCGCCCTTCCCCACTTGTCAAAGTCAGTCTGAATTGTCCGGCCATTGGGCTGGATACTGGCAATGACATTCCCGAGGTTGTCATAAACCACCCGGGAAATATGGCCCAGTGCATCCGTCGCGGAAACCTGGCGCGAGAGGGCGTCATAACCCACATGGGACCAATAGCCGCGCGAATCCCTACGACTGACCGCCAGTCCGCGGGCATCATAGGTGGTTTCATCAACCTTTGCCTCCGGGGTTCCGCGCGCCAGAATCTGTTTCACCATTTTCCCGCAGACGTCATACTGGTACTCGTTCATGACGCCGATGTGATTCCGGTTACTAACCAGATTGTCGGCCGCATCGTAGTATGACCACGAGCGCTGTTCCAGTGACGTCCCGGCGGCCGCGGCCACACACTCCACCCGTCCCAGGTCGTCATAGAGGGTGACCTGGGAAATTCCACGCGAATTGACAGTCCGGACAACCTGCCCAAGCGTATTATACTCCATCCGGGTCGCATTCCCGGCCGCATCGGTCACCTGAATCACAGACCAGAACACATCATAATCAAACCGCGTGCGGGCACCCAAGGCGTCCGTTGTCGCCACCACGGCACCCATACCATCCATTTCATTAAGTTGGGCATGACCCTTCGCATCTGTTGTTCCCAGAAGCCGGTTATTCCGATTATAGGTCATCTCCGTAGCATTCCCCATCGCATCCACCTTGAGCGTCACATTCCCTTCGGCATCATAACTGAATCGTGTCACATCCCTCGCCATTTCCCCCGCTAACACAACCAGGCGATCGAGATCATTGCGGGTCACATGCCCATCTCCATCAAGATCTCCAGCCATTCCCGTCGGAGACGGGGAGGAAAACGGATCGGCACCGGACATCAATTCCCGGGCATTTCCCGCCGTGTCCCCGTCAAAATCACCACCCAGCACATAAAGCTCCCGGATCTCTCCCGAAGAAAGGGCTCGTTGATAGAGTCGAACATCATCCAGCACCCCGTTGAAATACTGGGAAGCCAGAGCGGGATTATAGCCAAGTCCCCACACTGCCGAGGCGCCCTGCAGACTTCCCGGCACCTGATTCGAACTCATCCGATCGCCATCCACAAAAAGGGAAATAACATCACCCTCCCGTGCCGCAATCAAATGAGTCCAGGCTCGTGCCGGAACGGTCGTGGCACACGCCACGACACCTGTCGAAGCCGCTGAGAATCTAAATTCAGGCCGGCCTTGATTCAGCACAAGCCCCCAGGCGCTCCCCTGCGCCACAATGACTTGAACCGGATTGGTGCCGCCAGAATCCGGACAGACCCAGGCGGAAAGCGAGAAATTTGTATTCAGATCAAGCAGAGTGGCCGCCGAAATCGCGACCCCGCTTGCATGGCCGTCGAATTCCAGCGCCCCACCCATCCGCCCCACCGTCCCGGTGACACTCCCTGACCCGACCCATTCACCGCCACGATTGTTAGTCGCGCTATCCGCAATCAGGGTCCCAGTGGTTTCATCAAGTTTGTACCAGGCCGCTAATCCCTGCCCGATTGTGGAACGGCACGGATCCAACCCCACTCTGACTTCGGCACCATCCTTCATGCCATCATGATCGCTGTCATCCAGAAATGGATTGCCACCGAAATCCGATTCCCCATCGGCAAACCCGTCGCCGTCGAAGTCAACACCGTCCGAAAAAAGTCCGATGGGCATAACCCCATCATGGCCATCCACGAGTCCATCGTGGTCTGTATCAGGGTCACGTGGATCCAGCCCCAGCTGGTACTCCTCCAGATTGGTGAGACCGTCGAGGTCGGAATCATCGGACGCATCGGACGGATCAGACGGATTGAAGACATGGGCAATTTCCCAGGCATTCGGCAACCGGTCGCCATCGGTGTCGAGACCTGCCGGTTCGTTCGTTGTGATGACGAGATTATCCAGAGTGGCAACCGACAAGGCGGGTCCATGGAATTGAGCCTGGTAAAACTCGGTGGCCGGGTTGGCAAAGTGCAGATCCTTCGCCACCCGTACCGCGTTCAACCAGAGCGACCAACTCTGCGCAGGGTAGTCCAAACAGACCGTCAACCGGGCCCATTGTCCCGTCGCGACCGGAGCATGACAGGAAAGCATCTCCCATCGTTGTGTGCTGGAAGCATCCCGGGCGACGGCCAACTGACCGGACGAAGTCATGTAAAATGCCGCCACCGAGTTGGAACTGATGACAGGGTCCGCCTGAGTGAGTCGGCGGACCCCCTGGGCTTGAAAATCAACCCAAACAACCCCTGCCCCATCACTGGCAAAAACATGAGTTGCCGTCCCGGTGGATCCCAACGCCAGTGCCTGACTTCCCTCAAATACACGATTCGACTGAATCATCATCGCATTCGCCCCGCCCGCCAGCCACCCATTCTGGCCGGCTAAACTTCCCAAAATAACCGTCGGCGCCTCATACCCTTCCACAAAGGGTAACCGGGAAAACCCATTCGAGAGTGATGGCACCCCGCCCACACTCAACTCCGCACCATCTCCGATGCCGTCGCCATCGGTATCGCGAAGCCGGGGATTGGTTCCAAGCCGGTATTCTTCGAGATTAATGAGGCCATCCTGATCGGAATCGTCCCTTGAATCGCACGGATTACCGGGGTTGAGGCCATACAGAACCTCCCAATCACCGGACAGGCCATCTCCATCCGCATCGATATCAAGGGGAGGATTAGTGGATACCACCACGGCGTCTAGAAACCCGGCATGATAAAGAGGCCCTTTCATCCCAAACCCGGAATATTCTTTTGACGGACAAGCAAGCGCGAGGTTCGTCGCCCACCGTTCCCCGTTGACATAAAGCGTCCAGTTCCCGTTGGTGTAGTCCTGACAGGTCGTAAATCGACTCCATGCACCCTCAGTCAGGGACTGATGATTGGTCAGGGTTATCCAATCAGAGCCATCCCGCGCAACAACCTGCCCCTCCTTATTTACACATAACCCCACAGTCGAGGCAGCATCCAGCACCGGCATACTCATCACTGACCGGAATACAGGCTTGGCTCGCAAATCTGTCCAGACAACCGGAATTCCAACCGCTGCCACGGGAGTAAAAATGGACACGGGCGATGTGCATCCGCCCAACTGCAGGGCCTGGGTCGCCTCCCACACCACACCAGTCTGAACAACCGCTGCAGAATTTGAAGAGACCACGATCCACCTGTGTTGCCCCGCAAGAGTACCGTTTGTAATCAAAGCCGGCTCAAAGGGTTCAGCAAAAGGAATACACCGGAATGATTCCGCATTCGTCGGGGAATACCCGCGCAGGAGTTCAACCCCGTCACCCATCCCATCGCCATCGGTGTCACGGTTAACCGGATTGAGCCCAAGATAATACTCTTCCCCAGTGGTCAAGCCATCGCGGTCAGGATCATCGAAGGCATCCGATGAATCAGCCGGATTAAAGCCGTGGGTGATTTCCCAGTCATTCCAAAGACCGTCCCCATCACTATCAATATCCCCCGGCGCCACGGTGGTCACATGGAGATCATCCAGCCATGTCGTCGTGTTGCAGCCACCTAAAATCCTGACTCCCGTATATTGCGTGAGGCGATTCGCAAACCCCAGGTTGACGGCCACGGGCACCCCGTCGAGGCATATACTCCAAACGGAATTTGAAAAGTCCTGCATGACGGTAAGCCGGTGCCAGTTCGTGCCCGCTGCCACCGGAACATTCGTCAATGCCCTCCAATCCGCACCGTCCCGCACAACTGGGCAACCGTCATGGTTAAAATAAAAGGAGGCCGTTGTGGAGGGTTGAATCACAGGACACTCCGCTATTTGACGCCACACAGGAATAACCCGGAAATCGGTCCATGTGACTCCCTCGAAGGACCCCTTTACAACATGAAAGAGACTTGCCGTTGCGCTGGACTTCGGCATCAATTTTACCGACTGGACTCCACCGACATACTTGTCTCCCTGCAAGAGCGCCCAATTTGTATGCGAAGCCAGCCAGCCATGCTGTCCCGCAAGATCACCATTAGTCACAACCGGGGATTCGAACGGTTCGTCAAACGGCACCGTCGCCATCCATTTCGGGTCCTCATAAACAGACGGATTTCCAAGTGCCACTTCCGCACCGTCATTCCATCCATCACCGTCGGAATCAGAGTCCCGGGGATCAAGGCCCAGCGTGTACTCCTGAAATGTTCTCAACCCATCCTTGTCGGGATCAGACAAAGCATCGGACGTGTCATAGGGATCGAACCCCCTCGCCCGTTCCCAGTCATCCGGCAAGCCATCTCCATCTGAATCCGCGACAAACCCGTCTGGCGCATTGGTCGTCACCGCAATCTGATCAAGGGCTGTATCCGAATACCAGGCTCCTGTGAAACGGAGCCGGGCCAATTCCGGAGCAATGCCGGTAAACGGAAGCGACTTCAGAACATTAGTCCCATTGAGCCACAACCCCCAGACTCGGCGTCCATAATCAAGCTGAACCGTCAATCGAACCGCATTGCTGCGACTCAGCGCCGGGGTATTGGTCAATGTCATCCATTCGCCGGGTAGCCACGACTTGTCATACACAACGATCTTGCCCGATTGGTTGATATAGAATGAAACAGCGGATCCTTCAGCGGGCAAACAGGCATCCGTGGCTGAACGCCAGACGGGTATTGCCTGATAATCGATCCAGAGCCTGTCGACTCCATGGGTAGCCAGTGGCTGGATAATGGCTGAACCCGCATTGGTCGAGGCGTGGAGCCATAACGTCTGAGTTCCTGTTATCACCAGATTCGTCGATACCGTCGCGAGAAGGGCTCCGCTCGAAAGCCATTGCTTCTGTCCTGAGAGGAGTCCGTTGGTCATGGACGGGAGTTCAAATGATTCAACAAACGGGAGCCGGGCATGATCGTGTCCGTTGGTCGGGGAGAGCCCATTCAGGATTTCCGCACCATCCCCCATCCCATCCCCATCGGAATCCCCATTACCCGGATCGGATCCGAATCGGAATTCATCAGCCAGCGACAGCCCATCGCTATCCGCGTCAACCAGGGCATCAAACGGATAATCGGGATCAAGACCGAGTTCGCGCTCACGGTACCCGGGGATTCCGTCACCATCCTCATCCGGATTGGACAACACCAGATCGATCCCTGAAACAACCGAGGTGACCATGCCGGGATTCAGCGGATACGCTCCACAGGCTTCCCACGGATCCTGCCTTGCGTTTTGATCGGAATCACGCCACGCCTCAATCCTCCAGAACGTTGCGCCGCGCCCCGTCACCACATGATACGCGCCTGTTTCGGCGATGTCCGCGAAAGCATCCATTCCAAACCGGTCCACCGGCACGGCCACCACCCGGATAAAACCCCGTTGGGGCCCCGGATAGGCAATCTGGCCGGAGATCGAGGGATTGAATACCGCACCCGCCAAATCAAACCCGAATACCGTCTTTGCCTGCCCAACGGTCGCTGGCGCAAAATCAGAGGCATCATCCGTCCCCCACGGATAACCGGTTGCCACCCCCTCCTCCATCAAGCGCCTGTAAAACATGGCTGCCACATTTTTCAACTGCCCGATCGCGACCGGGCTGAAATGATTCCCGGCTGCCGGGCTTGCAAGCAAGTGATGCAACTCCTCCCCGGCGCCGCCGGGCATTTTCGCCTGGAATTCAGCAAAGGCATTGGTTGCCATCCACCAGACCTGTCCCTGGAGAACAGGCGAAAAATCTTGAGGCATCGTGTTCGTGCCCAGCACATTTCGACTCGCCCACCACGCGGGCGTCGCAACCGAATCACCTGCACCCAGAAACACGGCGGCGGCACACATCACAAGAAGAACTCGAATTCTGGAGATCGATATCCTCATGGCATTCCCTCCTCCACGGCGACCACATCATCCCCATTGATCCGGCCATCGCCATTCACATCAGCCCGTGTCAGAACATCAAGCGGAACAGAGGGAAGGGTTCGATTGACTTCAGTTACCCGGTTCAACGCATCAAAGGCATAAAGAATTGCATGTCCATTGTCATTGATGACCCGCGTCCGGTTTCCATTGGGGTCATACTGGTAACGCACACGCTGTCCAAGCGGGTTCACCACCTCCACTTTCCGTCCGCACCGGTCGTACCGGGTTTCCGTGCGGTGGGCCAGAGCATCAGTCACAGACACGATCTCATCAAAACGGTTAAACCCGGTTTCGGTTCGATTCCCAAGCGGATCCACATCCGCACTTTTCCGCCCACTGGAGTCATACTCTGTCCGCCAGGCATTCCCCAGATAGTCAGTGGCCAGAAAGGGAAGATTCCGGGAATCATAGTGTGTGCTCCGGCTCCTCAGGACTTTCCCCGCAGAATTCAAGGCTGTCGACTGAATCACATTTCCATTGGGATCATAGTCCAGGACAGTCACCCCGCCTGCCGCATCCGTAACCCGGAACGGCCGGCCCAGGGCGTCGTATTCAGTGTTCTGGCTCCGACTCTCGCTGCCGGAACAGTTCACGCTCCTGTTGGTCAACTGCCCCGCCGCATCGTAACCCATGAAGGTTCGACGCCCGTTCGGGGCCACTTCCTCGCACAATCGCCCCAGCGCGTCGTACCGGTTGCTGGTGATAGTGCCTTCCGCATCCCGGATGGCCGTCAGGCGGCCTGTCACATCATAATCATGTCGGGTTGAATCACCGCGCCGATTGGTTGTTCCCGTAATCCTTCCCAGGCGGTCATACATCACTGACGTCGAATTCCCCATCGCATCAATCGTCCGAATCAACCGGTTGAGGTCATCATAATCCATCCGGGTCGAAGTGCCGCGCCGATCCGTGACGTTGGTCGTATTTCCATTGGCGTCATACTGCCGCTCAATGACATATCCATACGGATCAATCTCCCGGATCAGTCGCCCCATTGGATCATATTCATACCGAGTTTGACGGGCCTCACGTTCCCCGGCCCCTGCTGTTTTGAGAATCAATCGTCCAAATCCGTCATATCCTGATGTGGTCACCCTGCCGGATGGCAAAGACTCCCGGATTTTATTTCCGCCTGCGTCATAGACAAAGTAAATGGTGTTGGACGCGGGATCCGCCACCGCAACAGGCCGTCCCACCTTGTCAACCTGATAGGTTATGCCATTCCCTCGCTTATCATAAGCCGCAAGCAGATTTCCAAGAGCGTCATAGGTTTTTCGGGTATGATAACCCAGTGCATCTGTCGTGTTGGTGACTCGCCCAAGGCGGTCATAGGCAAAGAAGGAGGGAAACCCATTCTTATCAACCGTCGCGACACAATTCCCGGCGGCATCATAAGTCCGCGATTCAACACCGCCCAGGGGATCCGTCGTGGCAATCAATCGGCCCAACCGGTCATACTGGTATCGCGTTGTGTTGCCGCGTGCGTCGGTTACACTCCGCTTCAGGTTGTAGGCATCATAGGTGGAGCGTGATGTGCCACCCAGGGCATCCGTCATGGATAGAGTATTCCCCCGATCATCATAGATCCTCCCCGTCTGCCCGCCCAGGGCATCCACCGTGGCCGTCTCCCGGTTCAACGCATCAAAGGAGTACTGCGTCACCGCCCCACGGGGATCCGTTCTGGTAATGCAGTTTCCGGCGGCGTCATAGCGCCGGGTCTCGCACCCGCCAACAGGAGTACGGGACGTCACAACCCGACCCAAAGCGTCGTAAACCACGCGGGAACTCGCCGCATCAGCCAGTCCGACCCCGGCCGTTTTATTGGTCATCCGCCCGGCTGCATCATAGGACAGGGATGAGACTAAACCCCGCGGATCAATGTCCCGGATCTTATTGTCGTTACCGTCATAAGCCCATCTCGTCTTCCCCCCAAGCGCATCCGTAAGACTGATAAGATTACCGAACACGTCATATTCGGAGGCGGTAACAAACCCCGTTTTATCAGTCAACCGTCGCAGCTTTCCATTGCCATCCAAAGCCTGCCCAGTCTGTCCACCGGCTTCATCAACCGTATGGGTAATGCGCCCAATCGCATCAGGAACGAAAGTTTTGACATACCCCAGGGCATTGGTTTCAGCGAGCACAGTCCCTTCGGCATCGTAGGTCCAGGAAAATGAATACCCCAGCGGATCAGTTTCCCGCACCACCCGGCCCAACAGATCCCGAACCAGGGAGGTAACCCGGGCCTCGGGCAACCCTACGCCGATCACCTTGTTCGTCAGTCGCCCGGCCGCATCCCATGCATATTCAGCGATGGCGCCGGAAGCCTCGCGTTCCCTGACCTTATTGCCCAGCCCGTCATAATTCGCCCAATGGACATTCCCCAGCGAATCCGTGGTTGAGATGAGGCGCCGGTGAGTGTCGTACGAAAACAGCGTCTTGTTCCCCCGCCCGTCACGGACGGCCACTTTCATTCCGCAGGCATCATAGTCACTCCAGTTCGTGACCGTAACGGCACCGAATCCCTTGATCACGGTAACCGGACGATTGGCGGCATCAAAGGAGGAGTGTTCCCTGCTGACGAGCGCTCCACCCACATCAAAGAGACTGATATGGGTGCGATTCCCTTCAGCATCGAACTCTGTCTTAATGGAATTCCCGAGAGGATCGGTTTCTTGAATCACTCGTCCTGCAGAATCATAGTCAGTGACATACACCCGGGCATCCTGCCGCCCGGCCCCGATCACCTTGCGGGTCATGCGATTGAGCGCATCATAGGTATACATGGCCGTTAGCGGCTCCGGAATCTCGTTCGGAACACAACCCGGAAAGCCTGCCGCACGGCGTGTTTCGGAAAGCAGGTTTCCGTTTGCATCGTAGACCGTCTCAACACGATTACCCACGGCATCGACACGGAGAACCGGCTGATTGTTACCGTCATAAGCCACGGTTGTCGCACCGCCCCGGCGGTCAAAATGGAGAATGATATTTCCGCGTCCATCGCAGAAATTCTCAGTAACCTGTCCGAGCGGATCCCCTATCCGGATCGGATTATCATCCAAGTCATAATCAGTCAGGGTTGTTCCGCCCAGCTTGTCGGTCTGACAAACCGGCCGCCCCGTTGCATCGTATTCCATCAATTCCAGGTTTCCGCGGGAATCTTGCATTTCCACGGACAACCCCCGACCATCACTCTTGAACCGCGTGGTCGTTTCCTCCCGTGTGCCTGCGGATTTGACAGAGGCCGTCAGCCGGCCATTGCGGTCATATTCGAATCGGGACACCACTCCGTTCTCATCGCATTCACTTTCTTTCCAGCCCGCCTTGTTGAAGCTCGTATGCCGGCTGAAGTTGCAGGGATCGGTGATGCGCACACAATTCCCGTAGCGGTCGTAGTCATATCCCGTCTCATATCCGAGCTTGTTCCGAATGGAAAGAACATGCACCCCATTGGTGTCATACCGTGTTGTTTCAACATTTCCCGCAGGATCTGTTGCCCGTATTGGATTGCCAAACCGGTCATACTCGAGGCTGGCGCTATGTCCCAGAGCATCGGTGGTTTTGAGAAGCCGCCCCACCCCGTCATACGCCATGGTTGTAACCTGCCCCAGGGCGTCCCAACTCCGGATCAACTTGTTGAGAACGGGATCATAGTCGTACCGCCGAACATGTCCTTCAGGATTTATCCAGGAAGTCAGGTTGCCCCGGTCATCGTAGGCGAATTGATGAACAGCCCCGCCCCGGTCTGTGGAAATCACATTGTGGGATAAATCATAAAAATAGAAGGTATCTCCGGGATCACTGCCGGGATCAAAATGGCGGTACCGGACTTGTAACGTCACCCCATCAATCCACACCTCCGCCGAATTGGTTGAGCCCGCAGGGAGCGATATCCGTGCCGTGAGGTTGCTGATATCCGCCCAAGTCCACCGGCTCCGGTCTCCTGTAATATTGAGCGCAACCGATTGGACATTGGTCGCAACCCAATTCGTGGTGGTCATTCCCAGTCCTGACAGGCAGACCGGGTTTGTGCTGATACCCCGAACGGATATGATCACCTGAACAATGTCATTACTCATGCCGGGCACATTAAAACTCCAGTTGGATGCGTCCAAATAACCGTTCGTTCCAAGCGCCGCGTTGTGCGCCATCAGCCCGTCGGTCAAACCCGTCGCGCTCTCGATGTTCTCCCAGCGCGATGTCTGGGGCGAACCAACGGATTGCGCCGCATGTCCGGCGACCAGGTTTACCCCATCACTCTCCTGATAGGTTAATTCCCCTTCCCGCAGGTATACCTGGCTGATGTCGTTCGAGGCATTGTAGACAACGCCCTGAATGCACTTCGTCCCGGGCATGTAGGAATAGGTCGTCCCCTTAAGGTAGAGATAACACACCGCATTGCTGATCCCGCCGGACACCTCCCCGTCGCGGTAGCGCCAGACCCGGTCGGGCGTACTGTTCGTGGTGTGATAGTCGATGGCGACCGAATGTCCCTCAGGGTCGGTACGGGTGGTCATATTGTGGCTCAGCTCCGGCGCCGTCTGATCTTTGGAATAGGTGTAGCGAACGACATCGCCAAGAACATTGGTCACACCAACCAGATCATCACCCTCATACGCGTAGCTGACCCGCCGCCCGAGATGATCGGTCACGGCCGTCACCTTGGCGTCGGGCTGGCTGTTCTCATAAGTCAGCCCAAGGGACTGATGCACCGCATCGGCAATATGCGCCAGCCGCCCCTGCTGATCGTAGTGAAACGACAGGGCATTCCCATTGGCATCGGTCTTGCGCAATAACTTCCCGTCCAACCCGAAGGCGAGTTCTGTCCGGTTCTTGTTCAGAATCCGGTACTCCCCATCCGTTTTGATGACCTCAAAGGTGGTGCCGGGCAGGTATTTGTATTCGCCACTGGCGTTCCGGGTGTAGGTGACGCCCACATGAACGGTATCCACTATCGCGTCCATCTCGACATTTTGCAGACAGGACGCCAACTCGACCCGGGCTTGAATGGCGTTGAGATCGGACCAGGTCCAGGAGGCTCGATCCGAGGTAATATCGACCGCGTCAAAATCGTACGCACGATGCCCCCATACCACGGAACGAGCACCGCCCGCCGAAAGTTTCAGACTGACCCCGTACTGGGGATGATCGGAGTCATAGGCGGTCGCCCCAATGGACGCCAGATCCACCTGCAAGATGGTCGAGGCGCCATCCGGGGACTGAAAATTCCACCCGCCAACGACCAGCGGCTGAAGCGATCCGATCGGCCCGTAGTAATGGGCCACATTGCCGTAACCGCCGATGGCGTCCGGCGCCCCCGTCGCCATCTCCCCACCACTCCACCCCGGCGCACTGAGACATACCCGGGCATACGCACTGGTGTAGGACACGTCGGGGAAAATGGGGATCGTCGTGTCGCCGGAAACGTAGTTGATGACCAGATCCCCTGGAAATTCCAGATGGTCGGCATGATTCCAGGACCAGCCGTACCCGAAAATACTTTTAGCTTCCCGCCGACTTCTGTAATTCCGTCCCACCTCAAGCAGCATTCCGCGCGACTTCAGGGATAGATCCGGGCCTTCCCGCTGAACCAGTTCACCTGATGCCATTTCCACGGGAACAGACTTGAATCGCTTGATCGACACCGCTGATGGCGCCGCCTGTGGCGCGGAATAGGCAGAATTCCACGCCACAGCAACCAGCGGTACTACATAGAGCCATGCCTTTTCCATCGTCATGTTATGGCGCAACCCGGTTCGTATAGGGCCCCATGGAGAGGTCGCCCTGCGGAGCAAGCTCCCGGATCTCTGCCTTTTGAATGGTTGCCTGCCCGGATATGGCCAGATTCGTGAGCGATAACGACGCACTGCTCAGTTGCCCCTGTACCGTCAGATTGGTCTTTACCGTCAGATTTCCGTCCACCGTCAGTTCCCCTGCACGACAGGCCCCCACCCCGAAGGCCGCCATCGCCACACACAACGCACCCCATAGATTTTTTTTCACCATCATCATTCATCCTTTCATTCAGGGTCGCAGGGTGACCTCACCCTGGGGACACAACACCACGCTCTTTCCGCCCAAGCTCAACATCGGCTCCACAAAAATCGCCCCACCCTGGAGTTGAAGGGTATCCCCGCCATACGAGGCGATGTAGGTCGCGCGGATACTGCGCTTGGGACCATGCCCCGCGCCAACGGCCCCGGCCCAGCCGTCATACGCGTCATTCCCGATATCGGAATCGGCATAGAGCCGCATCACCCCGCTACCGCCACTGGAGGGATCGGTACCCCGCGCAATTTCAGCACCATCCGGGATGCCATCGAAGTCCGTGTCCGGCAGCGCGGGATTAGTCCGGTAAACCAGGGTTTCGCGCGCATCGGGAAGGCCATCGGAATCCGCATCAACTCCGGCATCGCCCGCGCAATAGAACCGCGCCTGGAATTGACCGGCCCCGGAATCCAGCCAGGACAACGCGTTGGTGCCGGCGGTGATCGTGTCTTGTGACACCAGGATCCAATACCCCGAGGCCAGATTGGTGCAGGCAAATAGATCAAGCCGGTTGGTGAAGCCCCCGGGATACTGAACCTGCAGCCGGATATCGCCGCCTTCCTTCTGGATCGCCGAAAACAGGATGTCTGAAGCATCCGCCTTAACCAGCGAAAAAGACAACAGCACTACTATTAGAAGCACACCTCGCGCCCGCATCACAACCTCTTCCTTTAAAAGTCAGGTCGCGTAATACTAACTGGCATTTAGCTAGTCAACACTTATTTTAGCGATTAGTCTTTTAAGGGAACCGGCTCGTTATCCATTCTGTAAGGGAGCACTGTCGAGTGGGCAAGGGTTTGCTCAAGGCTCTGTGGGAGGGGCGCACTGACCCTTTCCGGCAGTGGCACGCTGACGCTTGCCGGGACGAACACC
>CAJBSZ010000100.1 GCA_903958395.1 uncultured bacterium
AAGGCGGGTGACGGTGTGCAGTTCATGGACCGCCAATGCGGTATCCGTCGCCGAGTTTTGCCTGGGGCAGGTGCTTCTGGCGTGCAAGGGATACTTTCAAAACACGCTTGATTGCCGGACGCCTCAGCGAAACCGACAGGATGTGGCGTTTCATGGGCGGGGGGTGTATGGCGAGAAAATTGCGATCATTGGCGCGGGGCAGATCGGGCGCCGCCTGATTGAACTGCTCCGGCCGTTCCGGCTGAAGATCCTGGTGGTGGATCCTTATCTCTCCGAGACCGAGGCGGACGACCTGCATGTTCAGAAGGTCACGCTGGAGGAGGCCTTCCGCGAGGCGTATGTGGTCAGCAGTCATCTGCCGGATCTTCCCACGCTCCAGAAGGTGTTGGACGGAAAACTATTCGACTCCATGCGACCCGGGGCGACGTTCATCAATACGGGCCGGGGTGCCCAGGTCAACGAGTCCGAACTGATTGCCGTACTGCGGCGGCGTCCGGATTTGATGGCCTTGCTGGATGTGACCGATCCCGAGCCTACCCCGGCGGGGAGCGCCTTCTATGAACTGCCGAATGTCCAGCTCTCCAGTCATCTCGCCGGTGCGCACGGCGACGAGGTGGTCCGCATGGCCGACACCATGATCGAGGAATTTCGCCGCTGGCAGGAAGGCGAGCCCCTCCGTTACGCTGTGAGCCTAGACATGCTCGACCGCATGGCGTGATGAGTAGACTTCAAGCCTCTAATAAAGTTGGGTCTATCGGGCAAACTGGTGTTGGTGAATCGCTAGGCGCGTATGGGTCGAAATCCCGCAACCGGAGCAACAATCAAGGTCCCGGCCAAATTATGGCCGACTTTTTAGCTGTTTCTGATATCTTGTCATTCTGATCGAACTTAAATCCATCAAAGCACCGGAGTATCATGAACAATCAGGAAGCTACGCTTCGTCGTCGGGAGGCGGAGGTCAAGGCGGGACAGGAGTCCCTTGCCCATGCGTTGACGAAAACCCTCGTGTTGCTCCCCCACAAAGGCAATTGCAGGTGTGGTATGATGCTGACGGAGCAGGACAGGAACCCGAAGACGGAAACCTATCTCTGCCCCCGTTGCGGAAAATCAGGCCCTCTGGTACCAGTGGCTGCCGTTTCCCCAAAGAAGGGCTGTCAGGAGAAGTCATGACAAAGCGAGATTTAGTCGTCCGCATTGCCGCAGAAACCGGATTATCCCAGCAACAGGTCATGGCGATCATCCAGAAGACTCTCGATTACATCACTGAAAGCCTGGTTGGTGGGGAGAACATTGAGTTCCGCGATTTTGGCGTGTTTGAGGTCATCACCCGGAAGTCCCGCATCGGACGCAATCCCCACAAGCCGGAGGACACTGTCGTCATTCCCGAGCGCCGGGTGGTCAAGTTCAAACCGGGCAAGGAAATGAAGGCGCGGGTGTTGAAGGGGTACACGGGTTGAGAATTTTCCGTATGTCGCCATAGAAGAAGCCGTGGCCAATGCCGTCTATCACCGCAGTTACGAGGAGCGCGAACCCATTGAGGTCCGCATCTCAAAGGATGATTTTGTTGTCCTCAGTTATCCCGGTCCGGATCGCTCCGTACGCCTGGCGCAACTGCGCGTCGGGCGGGCATTGCCACGCCGGTACCGTAACCGCAGAATCGGCGAGTTCCTCAAGGAACTGGATATAACGGAGGGCCGGGCAACAGGAATCCCAAAAATTCTCCATGCCATGAAGCAGAACGGCTCACCGGCTCCGGAATTCGATTTCGATAAGGATCACACGTATTTCATGTGCCGCCTGCCGATCCATCCGCAGTCGAAGCCACCAGCGGGATTGTCCGGCATGGCGGTCACCCCCCATGTCACCCCCCATGTCACCCCCCATGTTAAACGGTTACTTGCGGTGATAGCCGGACTTTCGCTATTCGCGGCGAAAAATGGTGTAAGTCCTTGAAAATCAACGCGACCTTCCTGAAAGTCTGTAGCCACTATGGTATTTCGACAGTTCCGGTTGATGTGATTTTCGGTGGGGATTGCGGCGGCAATTTCCATTTCAGGACATTGATGATGAGCTGCTGATCGGGTTCAGGTTTTGTATAACGAGAGAAGACCAGTTCAGTGTCCTGAACGCCGCCTCGACCTCAACGAGTTTGAGATAGAACTCCCACAAATCTCCAGGATCTCTTTCGGTGAGGTTGGATCGCAGGAGGTAGCGGCCTTCGCGGCGGCGCCCTTTGCGCAGGGTGTCCCGGTCGATATGATACGAGAAGGGGACGAGTGTTTTGGAACCGCCGTTCTTGGGAAGTGAGGGCAATGAGATCGCGATAAAGCGTGCATCACGGCCAGCCTCTTCCCGGGCGGCTCCGATTTTTTGGAGCAGGGTCTCGTACGCGATGGGCTTGGCGGCCAGCGCGGCCAGGCGTTTCAGCATTTTTTTCATTCGGCGTCGGCGCATGGATCGTTCTTTACAGACCCGGTCGCCGCTTTCGACGAACACCATGACTTCCTTTTCTGCTGACAGGAGTTTTACGCGCACGCTTGGCCTCACCTGTTGCCAGGGCTTTTCGGACAGGGCTGCCTCCAACTTCGTCAGCCGCCCCTTGGGCGTGCCGACAACATACATCCCGCCGCGCAAACGCAGTTCTTCGAGTGTGGCCTCCGTCGGGATGCCCCGGTCCATCAACCAGATGCGCCTGGCTTTGCCGTAGAGCTTTTCGATCTTATCGAGGAAGGCGCGTAATGTGGTGCAGTCCGCCGTGTTACCGGGCATGACTTCATACGCGACGGGAAACCCCTCGGGGGTAACCACCAGCGCAACGACCACCTGCACGCAATCGGGGCGATGATCGCGACTGTAACCGTGCCTCCGCTTATCGCCTTCCGGGAACGGTGGATCACTTTCGAAACCATTCACGGTGCACACGCCATTCGCTTGACGGCTCAAGCAGTCGATTGGCGCAAAGCACTTTCAGCACGTCCAGCCAGCAGGTTCCTTTGCGGGAGTCCGGCATCCGGGGACCCCAGAAACGGTCCAATCCCAGAGCCTCCCATAGTTGGCACACCGCCCAACAGCCGCCCCATTGCCGGGGGTGTTTCAAAGAAAATCCGTCCAGCTTGATGCCAATCCCCTCCGTGATCAGGGATGCTTCGGCCGTACGATCCGAGGGGAACAGCGACATCTGGCGCACCGCATGGCTGCCCTCGTCGAATACCGCGATGCGCCGCGCCCAGGAACTCTGTTGCGCATCACTGATCTCGCCCAGATACAGCACATGTTTTTCAAACCGCTTCCCGCCGCTTCCCGTCACATGCTCGGCAACGCTCCAATACCGGTGCGCCTTTCCATCCTTGATCCGCTTGTGGCACTTCAAATACATGACACCACAATATCCGGTTTTCAAAAGCGCCGAAAGGGGGTAGGTCTGTAGCCAACACCTTTTTCAACTCGAAAACCACAAATTCATTGGGGTTTTCAGTGGCCGAGAGGGTGAAAATAGTCGTTTTTAGACGCGAATAGCGAAAGTCCGGCTAGGCGTAGAGCCGACCCTGGCGGATGTGCCCTACGGCACGCTCCCGAAGCAGGTAATCGATTTTTACAAAGCCGACACGCCCCAGTCGGCGCCGGTCATGTTTTTTATCCACGGCGGCAGTTGGTTGAGCGGGGACAAAAAGACGCGCATCACCAATCTTCAGCAGTGTCTGAATGCCGGGATTTCGGTGGTCTCGATCAGCTACCGGTTCATTCCCGAGGCGACCGCGGACGGTCTGGTCCCGCCCGTGAAGGGGCCGTTGCGGGATGCGGCGCGGGCGCTGCAATTCGTCCGCAGCAAAGCCTCCGAGTGGAATATCGACAAGACGCGCATCGCCGCAGTGGGCAATTCGGCGGGCGGCTGCTCGGCCCTCTGGCTGGCGCTGCACGATGATCTGGCCGATCCCGACAGCGCGGATCCCGTCGCGCGGGAGTCGTCGCGCCCTTGTGCTGCCGCTGGTCTCGGGGCGCAGACTTCGCTCGATCCGCAGCAGATGAAAGCGTGGATGCCCAATATCCTCTATGGCGGGCACGCTTTCGGATTCCGCAATTTTGAGGAGTACCTGGCCGGTCGAGAAAAAATCCTTCCCTGGATTGCCGAGTATTCACCCTATGCGTTGATTTCCGCCGGTGATCCTCCGGTTTTCCTCCAATATGGCGATGTCCCGGTCTTGGGCCAGGAGCAGAAGAGCGGGCCGCACGGATCCAATTTCGGGGTGGAATTTACGGAAAAATGCCGGAGTACCGGCGTCGAATGCGAGTTCGTTTATCCCGGTGCTGCAGATGTTAAATACAAGTCCCTTATGAACTTTCTGAACGCAAAACTGAAAACTCCGCGGAATTAATCAAATTGGCTTGGAAATTTACAAAGGATTGGGGGCGCCTGGACTTTTGGTGTCCCTCCCTCCGCGACCTCCCGCCGGTTGACATCTGGCAAATGGCTTCGTATGGTGCGTCTTATGGAACCCGTAACACTGATCGTAAAACTGTCCGATCGGTTGGATGTCGATGCTCCCCATGGAAGTCATGGGTTTTTGTCTTATTTCCCGGATAACCGGTCATAAGGATACGCTATGTCGGAAAAACAATTGCAGGACATGATTCGTAGAGGCGAGGGGCTGGACCTTGAATTCAAGGCTTGTCGCGATCAGCTGCCTAAGTCGGTGTATGAGACGGTGTGCGCCTTTCTGAACCGGCATGGTGGAACCATCCTGCTGGGGGTTCAGGATGACGGCACTGTTCAAGGTGTCGACCCGGCATCGGTCACGCAGGTGCGGAAGGATTTCGTCACCGCCATCAACAATCCACAGAAGCTGACTCCTCCGACTTACCTTTCAATTGATGATGCGGAGGTGGACGGCAAAAACCTGATCCGCATTTATGTGCCCGAAAGTTCGCAGGTACATCGGTGCAACGGACGCATCTATGACCGTAATGAGGACGGAGATCTGGACATTACCGACCACACTGTGCAGGTGGCTCAGCTTTATCAGCGCAAACACGCCACCTATAGCGAAAACAGAATCTTCCCACACCTGGGACTTGATGATCTGGACCGCGACCTGATCGCCAAATGCCGTAAAATCGCTGCCATTCGCTGGGAAGATCATCCATGGAAAGACCTGAATGATCTGGAGTTGCTCAAGAGTGCCCAGCTTTACCAGACGAGTCCGGACAATGGCGTAAGTGGCATTACCCTGGCGGGAATCCTGCTATTGGGAAAACCATTGCCGCTCTTGAATACGCTCCCCCATCACCGCACCGATCTGATTCTGCGCAAGGTGAATTTGGATCGCTACGACGACCGGGATTTCGTCGATGTCAATTTGGTGGAGAGTTACGAACGAATCATGGCGTTCATTCATAAACACTTGCCGGATCCGTTCTATCTGGAAGGCACAACCAGTATCAGCATCCGCGACGCGATCTTTCGAGAGGTGGCATCCAATCTCCTCATTCACCGGGAATACACCAATGCCTTCCCTGCCAAGCTGATTATCGAACATGGACAAGTCCGGACCGAGAACAGCAGCCGTCCGCACGGTTTTGGACGGCTCGATCCCGAAACCTTCACGCCGTTTCCCAAAAACCCCGTGATTGCCAAGTTTTTCCGGCAGATCGGCCGCGCCGACGAACTTGGTTCAGGGATGCGAAAAATGATGAAGTACAGCCGGGCCTACGGGGGTGCCGAACCGGAATTGATTGAGGGAGACGTGTTCAGAATCGTCATCAAAGTGCCAGAATTTGGCGAGTATCCGGCAATGCATCCCCCGATCAAGAAGCGATCGGGAATCGGGACAGAGTCGGAGAAAATGTCGGAGAAAATGTCGGAGAAAATGTCGGAGAAAATTCTGCTAGCTATCCGAGATAACCGTCAAGTAACGATTGCTGAAATGGCGGAAAAAATCGGGGTAACGACTCGTACGATAGAGCGTTATTTGAAAATGCTTCAGGAGTGCGGAGCCTTGCGTCGAGTTGGCTCCGCCAAAGGCGGCCACTGGGAACTTATCCCTTCAGAAAACTCTCCGATCTAAAATGACCTTTTTGGCATTCCGTTGTTGGCGCCGTTGCTTCTGCTTATCGGGGTCGGATGCCAGCTCGTGCTTAAGTCCGATGAGCGCAATGAGGGCGAGAGTGAAATCGAAACTGCTCGATTCACGATTACGGGCGACGATTGCGGACAACGAGGAGAGAACGCACCGTCCTCTGTAATCGTCGCCCGTAATCGTCCACCGATCCGACGGAGTGATCACAATAAATAAATGAGGATAAAATAGCAGTATGCAAACAAACAATAGGATTGAAGACCGCCGGATCGTCTGGCAGATGAATCATCAAACCCTGTGGGTGGAGCCCTGGGGGCCGGATGCGGTCCGGGTGCGCGCGACCATGAATGCGGAGATACCGGATTTGCCGTGGGCGTTGTTGCCGCCTGACCCGGATCACGCCATTGTAAAGATGGATGATCGGGTGGCGGTGCTGACCAACGGCAAACTGACGGCGACCGTGGACAACGACGGCCGGGTGCGGTTTTTGAAGTTGGCCACCGGGGAGGTGCTGGTTGAGGAGATTCCTGTTGTCGCCAATTTCCCTGCTCCGCACGAGTTCAAGGCGGAGGGCGGGGATCTGTGGGGCTGCGAGGTTTCGTTCTGCGCGTATGAAGGAGAGCGAATCTACGGGCTTGGGCAGCATCGCCACGGGCTGCTGGATCAGAAGGGATGCGTGCTCGAGCTCTGCCAGCGCAATGCCGAAATCAATATCCCCTGGCTGGTTTCCAGCCGGGGCTACGGTCTGCTCTGGAACAATCCCGGCATAGGCAGGGTGGAACTGGGCCGCACTAAAACGCGCTGGGTGGCGAAAGCCACGCGGCTGGTGGACTATGTGGTGACCACCGGCGATTCCCATGCGGATATCATGGAGCGTTATGCCGGTTTGACCGGGCATCCGCCCGTGATGCCGGAATGGGCCTCCGGGTTCTGGCAGTGCAAGCTGCGCTATAAAACACAGGAGGAGCTGCTGTCGGTGGCCCGGGAGCACAAGCGCCGCGGCTTGCCGATCTCGGTGATTGTGATCGACTATTTCAACTGGTCGAAAATGGGGGATTGGCGGTTCGATCCGGCCTGCTGGCCGGATCCGAAGGCGATGGTCGCGGAACTCGAAGAGATGGGCATCAAGCTGATGGTTTCGATCTGGCCGACCGTCAGTCCCGACAGCGAAAACTTTGCCGAATTGAAACGACGGGGCCTGCTGGTGCGCTCGGATCGGGGGCTGGCGCCTTGCATGTCCTTCACGGACAGCGACCGGATTGGCATGGATGTTCATCCTTATCTGTTGGATGTGACGCATCCCGAGGCGAGGGCGTTTATCTGGGAGCAAGTCCGCAAGAATTATTTTGACCACGGGATCAAAACCTTCTGGCTCGATGCCATCGAACCCGAACTGACCAGTCATGATCACGACAATGTGCGTTATCATATCGGCAACGGGGCGGAGGTCGGCAATATCTATCCCATGATGCAGGAGAAGGCGTTTTACGAGGGGATGAGCGCAGCCGGTCAAACGGAAGTGCTGAATCTGTGTCGTTGCGCGTTTGCCGGCAGCCAGCGCTACGGGGCCGCCATCTGGTCGGGCGATATTTATTCAACCTTCGAGGTGCTCGAGGGGCAGATCCGTGCCGGTCTCAATATGGCGATGAGCGGGATTCCCTGGTGGACCACCGATATCGGCGGGTTCTTCGGCGGGCAGACCCGGTCCGAGGAGTTTCGCGAGCTGATCGTGCGCTGGTTCCAGTTCGGGGTGTTCTGTCCCATTTTCCGCCTGCACGGCTGGCGCGACTCCCATTATTCGACCGAGGGCATGAGCGACCCGACCAGCGGAGGCCCCAACGAGGTGTGGAGCTTTGGCGAGCGGGCCTATGGGATCATCAGGGAGCTGCTCTTTTTGCGCGAGCGGCTGAGACCCTATGTCATGGAGCAGATGAAACGTGCAGCCGCCAAGGGAACGCCGGTCATGCGTCCGCTGTTTTTCGATTATCCCCACGATCCGGCGGCGGCCTTGATCGAGGACCAGTTCATGTTCGGCCCGGATATTCTGGTGGCCCCGGTTGTGAAGAAGGGGGCTGTATCGCGTCCGGTCTGTCTGCCGGCGGGTAACGGCTGGAGCGATATCTGGACGGGTATGGAGGTTGCGGGAGGGCAGTGCGTAACGGTCGATGCCCCGCTGGAGCGCTTCCCGGTTTTTGTACGCTCCGGGTCGCCGGTCTTCGGTGTTTTTCAAAACAGACGGAAAGAAGGGCGCCTTGAGGCCTGTCCCGGCGCGAGTGACCGTGCCGCCCCCGAACAGTGATTTCTTATCGCTATCGCTTGGAGATCGAAAATGAATGTGTGCGAGAATTCCAGATGGGGGGTGCGTGGGGGGTGCGTGGCTTCGCCACGATGGATTATTGGTGCAGAACGACTTGCGTCGGGTTTCGTCTATAAAGCGCTCTTAAAAGCATCTGGTGAACCGCAAGGCTCGCATGGGCCGTAATCCCGCGACCGGCGTAACGATCAAGGTCCCTGCCAAATTATGGCCGACTTGTTAGCCGTTTTTGTTATCCTGTTTCCGGTTGAGCCAAAAGGCATTTCAGGATCGGAGTCTTATGAAAAGTCAGGAAGCTACGCTCCGTCGGCGGGAGGCGGAGGTCAAGGCGGGACAGGAGTCCCTTGCCCATGCGTTGACGAAAACCCTCGTGTTGCTCCCCCACAAAGGCAATTGCAGGTGTGGTATGATGCT
>CAJBSZ010000101.1 GCA_903958395.1 uncultured bacterium
ATCCCGCTGAGGCCAAGCGACTTCTCCGCCTTGTCAAACGCCTGAGAAAAACCGCTTTTGACTTCAAGGGCTTTCTCTGAAGAAGCGCCCCGCCACTGGTTAGGAAAAACGGTAGCCGATTGGCCAGTAAATGCTCCGAAGGACAGGTGGGGCGGGGTTAATGCCGCGGGTCAGGCGCGAGCGGGCAGCCCGTCGCCTGCACTCTCTTGTTGGCACTCTGTTTCCGCTCTTACTTGAATGTCTTCGTTGCCGCGTTCATGGAAGAAGATCGGAATGTGATTCTCTTGATTGGCATTTTGTCTTTGAGAAGCTCATAGAAAAGCTCGCAAAGATTCTCGCAAGTAGACACTTTCTTGGTCACAACTATTCTGTATTCCGGGTATGACCAAGCCAGTGGGTGGTCTATCTTCTTTAGAGGAACACAATTCTTTGGGTCGTTGTTGATGCCTTCCTTTTTGTATACGGCAATCACTGCGTCCAGAAGCGGGTCGCCTTCCTGGAACAATGTCGCATGGTGGAAATGATCGCACACTTCCCATGCTTTCTTGAATCCATCCTTGCATGCGTGTGCAAACCCCGTTACCGGATCCACCGTGTCTTCAAGTTCGATGCAGAGAAGACCTGAGTGCCCGTGAAGGTGTTTTGCTTCCCGCGGCCATTTCATAAACCTGTGCGCGTACTGGAAATCAAGGTTTACGATTGATGTGTATTTGTCGTTTGACATGACTAACTCCTCTTCTGGTTTTGGGTTGATTGACTGCTGCACTTTCTTACATTGACAGACCGAACTGACGCTCAAACACGTTTCACTCTATGCAAACCTCCTTTCGTATTGGTGCCAACTTCTTATTATGCCGATCCCGTCAGGAGGTCTGGAATTACCCCTGATGAGCGGCGGTAGTCCGGACCATCCCTTAATGGAATCGATTTTAGTGGCGGGGAAAAAGTTGTACAGCCAATTATTGGTGCTGCTGGGGTATTGCTGGGGCATCCCCACGGGTTATATTGGAGCATGCCGGTCGTGGGGCTACGTTTCCTGTGTGTGCAGCACATGCCAAAATACGCCATTCTTGAATGATGACGGTGGGTGTGCTACAAGCTTGTACGAATTTTAAATGGTGGATTGAAAAGGATTGAGGGCATTATGGAACCACGGGAGACCATTGAGTTAAGTGTTTTGTACCGGATTTCCCAGGCTGTGGCGCATCGGAGGGATATTCCCGCCCTTATTCAGGAGGTCTTTGATGTTCTTGAAAAAGACATGAATATGTCCTTTGGGACGCTTACCCTCCGCCGTCCGGATACCGATGTCTTCGTGATTGAGGCGGCACGCGGTATGACCCCCGAGGAACATAAGCGGGGACAATACAAACTGGGAGAGGGGATCACGGGAAGTGTGGCCAAGACCGGCAAGCCGGAGGTTGTTCCGGATATCAGCAAGGATCCCCGCTTTCTCAACCGGACAAAGACCAGGAAGGGCAATCCCGTCGCGTTTATTTGCGCGCCCATCGTCCATCACCGCCAGGTGATCGGAACCATCAGTATTGACCGGCCTGCGGTGGAAAAGGAAAAGCTCGAAAAAGATTTGGAGTTTCTCCGGCTTGTGGCGAATCTGCTGGCCGAGGCGGTTGCCAGTATCCGCGAGCAAATTGTTGAGCAGGAGGGATTGAAGGCGGAAAACGAGCGGTTGCGGCGCCAGCTGGGCGATAAGTATCAGCCCCATAATCTGGTCGGCAATTCCAAGGAAATGCGGAGCGTGTACGATCAGGTGGCGCAGGTGGCCGACAGCGCGGCCACGGTTCTGATCCGGGGCGAGACCGGAACCGGGAAGGAATTGGTGGCAAGGGCCATTCATTTCGGAAGTTCCCGGAAAAACAATCCGTTTATCAGCGTCAACTGCGCGGCCCTCCCTGAGAATTTGATTGAAAGCGAGTTGTTCGGCCATGAAAAAGGATCCTTCACCGGTGCCGCGCAGCAACGGAAGGGCCGGTTTGAACTGGCGAATGGCGGCACCTTGTTCCTGGACGAAATTGGCGATATCACACCGGCCGTTCAGGTTCGTCTCCTGCGGGTTTTACAGGAGCGCTCCTTTGAGCGGGTGGGTGGCGACAAGCTGATTACCGTTAATGTACGGGTCATTACGGCTACCAGTCGGAATCTGGAGGAGGCTATCCGGGCCGGCCGTTTCCGTGAGGATTTGTATTACCGGCTGAATGTGTTTCCGATCCACCTGCCCCCACTCCGCGAACGGCGGTCGGATATTCTCCTGCTGGCGGATTACTTCCTGCAGAAATATAACGAGGCCTACAATAAGAAAATCAAGCGGATCTCGACTCCGGCGATCAACATGATGATGGCCTACCACTGGCCGGGCAATGTCCGGGAACTTGAGAATTGTGTGGAGCGTGCCGTCCTGACTTCAACCGATGAGGTGCTCCACGGCTATGCATTGCCTCCCTCCCTGCAGACGAGCGATGCCACCAATACCGCCCTGTTGCCCGAATCCGGTGCCAGTCTGTCCACCATGGTGGAATCCTTTGAACGGGAAATTATCGTCGATGCCCTCAAGCGACATCGCGGCATTGCCGCCTCCGTTGCACGCCACCTTCAAACCACCCAGCGGATCATCAATTACCGGATCAAGCACCTGGGGATTAATCCCCAGGATTATCGCCAGTAAGGGGCAGCGCCATACAGAAATGTTGGGATGGGACTTGGTGAGACAAACTTGTCTTCTCTGGCGTGCTGTTTGATCCGCTCGCTTGTAATTTTGCGATATTTCTTTTCCCTTCATAACCCATTCTTTTCCAGGGCATTACCGTTTTTCTGAAGCCGCTGGCGTGTAAAAGAGGGGATTGCTGAAACCCAACTTGGTACAGCCCCTGCTATTACCCAATCGCTGATGTTTTTTTTGATTTGAGTGTGACCAAAATGAAGGGAGCCATTTTATAATATGAGTAAAGGGCGCGGAAACTGGATGAGTGCAGGGTGTTGGATTGTTCTGGGATGCCTGCCATTTACAGGGGTTGCTGGAGAGGCGACCTCGATGGGGATGAGTCCGGTTGTTGCTACTTCATCAGGCATCAGCGCGGCGGATACCGTGTGGGTCTTGCTGAGTGCCGCCCTGGTCATGCTTATGACCCCAGGTTTGGCCTTCTTCTATGGCGGTCTGGTCCGTCGGAAGAATATCCTGTCGATTTTGATGCAGTGCTTCATGATGCTTTGCATCATCAGTCTCCAGTGGGTTTTTTGCGGATACAGCCTGTCCTTTGGGCCGGATTTGTCGAGTGTGATCGGAAGTCTGGACTGGTCCTTGCTGAAAAACGTGGGAATGGGGCCTTCGGGCTATGCCCCCACCGTGCCGCATACGGCTTTTGTTATTTTTCAGATGATGTTTGCGGTGATTACGCCGGCCCTGATTGTAGGTGCCTTTGCGGAACGCATGCGGTTTTCAGCATTTGTAATTTTCAGTCTGTTATGGACAACCCTGGTCTATGATCCGGTGACTCACTGGGTCTGGGGGAAGGGCGGATTTTTGGGAGCCATGGGAGTGGTGGATTTCGCGGGGGGTATTGTGGTGCACATCAATGCCGGCATGGCCGCGTTGGCCGCGGTCATCGTGCTGGGTAAACGCAAGGGCTTCCCGGACGCCATCTCGCCGCCGCACAATCTTCCGGTCGCGGTGTTGGGTGCCGGACTTCTCTGGTTCGGCTGGTTCGGGTTCAACGCGGGCAGTGCCCTGGCGGCAAATCATGTCGCTGTCAATGCCTTCATGAATACCCATATTGCCGGTGCTGCGGCCGGGCTGGTCTGGTCAATTCTGGATTGGCTGAAGTTCGGAAAACCGACGACTCTGGGAATGATCACCGGCGCGGTCGCCGGGCTTGCAGCGGTTACGCCTGGAGCCGGGTATGTCGATCTGTCGGGCGCAGTCTGGATCGGCCTGTTTTCGGGAATCATTTGCTGGCTTGCGGTGACGGCACTCAAGGCAAAATACCAGTATGATGACTCGCTGGATGCCTTCGGGGTTCACGGCGTGGGCGGCATCTGGGGGACCCTGGCGGTGGGGATCTGGGGAACCAAGGCGGTGAATCTGGCGGGGGTGGACGGACTGATCCATGGCAATCCGATTCAGCTCTTGATTCAAACCAAGGCAGTCGTGATCACCATGCTCTACTCCTTTATTGTGTCGTTGGTACTGTTCAAGGTTGTGGATTTCGTGTTAGGACTTCGCGTGAATGAACATGAGGAGGCCATCGGACTGGATTTGACCCAGCACCGCGAGGCCGGATATACCCTGTTGGATTAGGAGAAACCATCATGAAGTATCTTGTTGCCATTATTCAGCCCGACCGGCTTGATGAAGTGTTGAATCTGCTGACCAAGAAGGAAATTCATCTCGTTACGGTCAGTAATGTGGTCGGCCGCGGCAGGCAGAAGGGAATTGCCGAGGTGTACCGGAGTCACCGCGAAGCGGGCACGCTGCTCAAAAAGGTGAAGCTTGAAATTGCCGTCAACGATGAGTTCCTTCAGCAGGCCATGGACGCGATTGTCGAGGGTGCCCGTACCGGACAAACAGGGGATGGTAAGATTTTTGTATTCGACATGCAGGACTGCATGAGAATCAGAACCGGGGAAACCGGGCCGGTCGCGATCGGCTGACAACGACTTAGCCCGCGAATTTCCGGAGATATTTTACAGACACTGTAAAATCCTTCGGCCAGGGAGCTTCCAGGAGAATCGGAAGTCCGGTTGTCGGGTGGACGATTTCAAGTCGTTCCGCATGCAGGGCGGGACGCGCCATCAAGGGGCGCTCACCTTCCGGCTTCATCCGGTAATCACGCTTGAGCTGTGACAGCAAAAGCGGAAACCCGTTGCCATAGTCCGTATCCGCAACCAGCGGGCACCCGATTTCCTTCAGATGCGCCCGGATCTGATGAAATCGTCCCGTCAACGGCTCAACTTTGATCAGGGAATACTTTTTAAACGATTCCACCCGGGTGAATCGTGTGATGGCTGATTTCCCGCGGCCACGGTCTACAGTCATAAGCTCAGGACGGGCCAGATTGGGGGCCAGGGGAAGATTAACTTCTACTTCAGGTTGTGGAAGGGATCCACACACCAGGGCCAGGTAAGTCATCTTCGGATGCCGGTCATGAAACTGCCGGGCCAGATTGATGAGAACCGGCTTGCTCCGGGCCATCAGCACGATGCCGCTGGTTCCCGCATCAAGGCGATGGACATTCGTTACGTAGTGAAGGTCATGTTGCCGTGCCCAGGTCCGCTGAAGCTTGATTCCCGAGTGAATCAAGCCCATCAGGTTCTCGGGTGACTTGTCCCGGAGATCAGGCGCCACCAGGAGCCCCGCAGGCTTGTTGACAGCCAGGATGTCCGCGTCCTCTTCCAGAATCTCGACTTCAGGCCAGAGGGTGCTGAGGCGCAATAATTTTTCGTTGGGAATCTTTTTCATGGGTGAACAAGGTCGGAGAGGATCATGTTTGAGCCGGCTTGATCTTCACGATGCAGTCGGTGAGATCCTGAACCCGGAAAGGCTTGGGAAGCACATCCTTGAAGCCATGTGATTGATAAGACAAAAGCATATTATCCAGAGACGAACCGCTGGCCATGATGGCGTAGACATTAGGATCCAGAATGCGCAATTTCTTGAGGGTTTCCAGCCCGCCCATTCCACTCTGAACGGTCAGGTCAAGAATGACAGCCAAATAGGGGGTATTCTCCTTGAGGGCTTTTTCGAAGCACGTAAGGGCCTCGTCTCCGCACGATGTGGTATCGACATCATAGCCAAGCCGGTTCAACAAGAGCGTACAGATCTTGCAGATCGAGACATCATCGTCCATGACTAGGATTTTTGGCTTCATCAAGGTGCCAACATAACACAGGAGTTCGGGGTTGTCGAAGCGTAATTCAGTCCACTTTTGACGAATCCTGAAATTTCACATAAAGTCACGGCATGACGAAGATCGTGTTCCTTGCCGCCAACTGTTCCTACTCCCATGCCAGCCTTGCGGCCTGGTGTCTCCGTGCGGCTGTGAATCCTGGAGAAGGGGAGTGGCAGACCCTTGAGGTCACGATCAAGGACGATCCGGATATCGTGGCCGGGCGGATTGTGGCGGCCCAGCCAGATATTTTGGCGGCTACGCTCTATTTGTTCAATCGTCAATTTGTCTCAGGCGTTCTCGAGAAGGTCAAGGCACTGCACGGGCGCGAACGTCCCCGGTATATCGTCGGTGGGCCGGAGTGTCTGGGGAATAACCAGTTCTTGGTTCAACCCGATGGCGTGGCCGATGTCGCGGTTCGCGGGGAGGGAGAACAGGCTTTCCCCGCCTTTCTGGATGCCGTGAAGGAGGGGTCAGCCTGGTGGACGATCCCCGGAATTTGCACCACCCGGGATGGTGTGTATCGCGATAATGGTGTGGCGAACGTGTTAGAGGATCTCGACAGTATCCCGCCTTTCTATCACCGGGAACTGGCTGGATTCACCCGGCCCTTTGTCCAGTTGGAAACGTCACGGGGATGCGGGAATGGCTGTCTTTTTTGCACCAGTCGAAAGTCCGGCACAAGAGTCCATTCCCTCGCCCGCGTTCGAGGCGATTTGCGGGACATTGAAAGGGCCGGGATTCCGGAGATCCGGGTGGTGGATCGGACTTTTAATGAAGATGCGGCGCGGGCGGTGGCGCTTGTTGAAATCTTCCGGGATGAATTTCCCGGCCTTCGATTTCATCTCGAGATTGATCCCGCACGGGTTAGTGGGGCTCTTTCGAACGAGTTGGCAAAGGCGGCGCCGGGCCAGTTCCATATCGAGGCGGGAATCCAAAGCTTGAGCCCGGTGGTGTATTCAGCCATTGAGCGGCAGGCAACGGTGACCCGGACTGTGGGCGGTTTGGCAAAACTCTGCGCCTTGAAACCGGTTGAAGTTCATGTGGATCTGATTGCCGGTCTTCCCGGAGGAACCGTAAAAGACCTTCTGAATGACCTGAATGCCCTCATCGGCCTGGAGCCTGAAGAGATCCAGTTGGAGCGATTGAAGCTCCTGCCTGGCACTCCGCTTGCCGAGTCCCCGGAACGCTGGGGCTTGGTGGCCATGTCAACGCCGCCCTATGCCATTTTGAGTACGCCGCAAATGACGAAGGCGGATTTGAAGCAAGCCGATCATCTATCAAAAATTCTGGACTGGTTCTATAATGTCGAGTCGTTACGTGACCTGATGGTGGCCGCAGTAGGAACCTCCAGTAATTGGCTTGAAAATTTCGTGTCATGGGTGGAGGTTCGGACAGGATTCGGGTTATGCCCGAATCTCGAGGATCGTTTCAAGGTCTTGGCGGAGTATCTTGCCGCCCAACAGGATGGGGCACAATCCGATCTTATAAACCGTCTCCATTATCGGTGGTATCGCCTGGGCTTTAGCGTCAGGCAGGGTCCCTGCCGCGCGGCGCAATGGAAAAGGGCGATTCCTGATACCGCGTCGATTCTTGAAGGGGATCCCGGGGTTAGAGTCTCGCGAATCTGGCGTGTGGAACTGGAAACGACTCATCTCTTCTGTTATGGTACCGGAAAAAGAGGAGAGCGCGCCGTTGTGGCAATTTATCGTCTTGATGAGGACGCATCATGAAGACTCAGATATTCTACTTTTCGAGCACGGGAAATTCACTTTGCGTTGCGCGCGATATCGCGCAGGCCATTGGCGGCGAGGTAGAACTCAGTGCGATTCCTCGCGCGCTCAAGACCCCAGTCCCAGTGACAGCGTCCGCGATCGGGATCGTCTTTCCTGTTTACATCTGGGGTTTGCCCGCCATCGTGAGGCGGTTTGTGGAACAACTTGATATTCCGCCTTCAACCTATATTTTTTCTGTAGCAACCTGCGACGGGAATGCGGCGGGAACGATGCTTCAATTGAGGGAACTGCTGGAGAGGAGCGGGCATGTTTTAGCCTTGGGTAAAATCATCCGGATGCCGGGCAACTATATTTTGATGTACGGTGCGGAACCCAAGTGGTGGCAGAAAAGGCGGTTTGCAAAGGCAAAGAGTGCCGTTCAGCGGATTGCCCCTCTCATTGCCGCCCGGAAGCCCGGAAAGGTGGACTGCGGGACATGGCTGGGTCGACTGCTTCTATCCAAATTTATCTACAACGGGGGAATGAAGCAGATTCAGACCACCGACATCAAGTTCCGGTCCACGGAGCCCTGTAACGGGTGCGGCCTTTGTGTCAAGGTGTGTCCCGTTCGTAATGTTGCTCTTCACGAAGGTCGTCCCCGTTGGCTGCACCACTGTGAACACTGTCTGGCGTGCCTCCAGTGGTGTCCGCAGGGAGCCATCGAGTTTGGTAAAATCACTGAAGGCCGGGGCCGCTATCATCACCCCGAGTGTTCGGCGTCTGACTTCATGTTTTGAAAAGCAGGGCTTTAACGGATTGATCTGGGGGAGTGCTTCGGGTACGGTCTGCGTCATGGATACAGTTTTCATCATTTTATCAGTGGTCCTTTCGGCTATTTCAGTGGGGTGGTTTCTCGGGCGCCGGAAAGAGTCCGTGGAAGGCGGGCCACTTCAGGCCCGGTTTGATTCCATGGAGAAGGCCTTGGATCGCAACGAACGTCTCGTTCGGGAGGAAATGGAGCGGAACCGTTCCGAAATGACCCGCCAGATCGGCCTCCTGACCCAGTCCAATGAACAGAAAATCGAGCAGTTGCGTCAAAGTGTTTCCGGCGGACTCCAGCAAATCCAGGAGGACAACGCCCGCAAGCTGGACCAGATGCGCCAGACGGTGGACGAGAAACTCCAAGGCACATTAGAGAGAAGGCTTGGGGAGTCCTTTCGATTGGTCAGCGAGCGGTTGGAACTGGTTCAAAAAGGGTTGGGTGAGATGCAGGAATTGGCCAACGGGGTGGGGGATCTCAAGCGGGTTCTGACCAATGTGAAAACGCGGGGCACCTGGGGCGAAATCCAGTTGGGAGCCCTGCTGGAGCAGATTTTGACCCAGGAGCAATATGCGACCAATGTCGCTCCCAAGCCGGGCTCTTCCGAGCGGGTTGAGTTTGCGATTCGGCTGCCCGGGCGCGATGAGCTGGAAGGCTCCTCCGTCTGGATTCCCCTGGATGCCAAGTTTCCGAAGGAGGACTACGAGCGTCTGCTGATTGCCCAGGAGAAAGCGGATCCTATTCTGGCGGAAGAGGCGGCCAAGCGGTTGGAGGAACAGATCCGGAAATGCGGCCGGGATATTCGCGACAAGTATATCAGCCCGCCCCACACGACCGATTTTGCCATTCTCTACCTTCCCATTGAGGGTCTCTATGCCGAGGTGATCCGGCGCACGGGTCTCATGGAGTCACTGCAACAAACCTGCCGGGTTGTCGTGGCCGGGCCCACAACGCTGGCGGCCTTGTTGAATGCACTCCAGATGGGTTTCCGCACGCTGGCAATTCAAAAACGGTCAAGCGAAGTCTGGAAATTGCTGGGAGCCGTGAAGCTTGAATTCACACGGTTTACAGACCATCTCGATGCCGTGCAGAAGAAATTGCACCAGGCCTCGGATTCCATCGAGGATGCCACCCGCAAGTCCCGTCAGATCCAGCGCCGCCTCAAGGATGTTCAGGACCTCCCCGCTTCTGAAGTCCCCGCCTTGCTGGGGGGCGACCCCAATGAGCCTCTTCAAGTTCCTGAGCCCTGAACCCTTTCGTTGCGTTCCCCTCCCCGGAGTTGACATCCCTGATGGCTTGCTCTATGGTGTGCCGACTTTTTTCACAGGCCGTTAGCTCAGTTGGTAGAGCACGACACTTTTAATGTTGGGGTCGTGGGTTCGAGTCCCACACGGCCTACCATCCTTCGCTCTGTACCCCTTCCGTTGGTCGGGGTTTGAGCTTCGGAAGGGCTTCGACCATACGGAAAGGACAGTACCATGAAACTAGGCATCATTGGCGGCAGCGGATTGTACCAACTGGAAGGCCTTGAAAATGTCAGCGAGGTTACCCTCCAGACACCCTTCGGAAATCCATCGGATGCCTACATTCAGGGAACGCTCAGCGGAGTGGATGTTTATTTTCTTCCCCGGCATGGGCGCGGGCATCGCGTTCTTCCCTCGGAGATCAACCACAAGGCGAATATCTGGGGATTTAAGAAGCTGGGAGTGGACCGGGTCATCTCCGTGAGTGCTGTGGGGAGTCTTCGTGAGGGAATACGCCCCCGGGACATTGTCCTCCCTGATCAGTATTTTGATCGGACAAAAGGTTCATTAAACCACACTTTTTTCGGAAACGGAATTGTCGGGCATGTGTCATTCGGCGATCCAACGTGCAAGGATTTGCGCAACACCATGGCCGGGATTGTTGCGGAGACGGTGCGGGATTTGAAACTGGACGGAGTCGTCCGGCTTCACAAGGATGGTACGTATGTGAACATGGAGGGGCCCGCCTTCTCCACCCGCGCGGAATCGAATGTCTACCGCGGGATGGGTTTCGATATCATCGGAATGACAAGCCTTCCTGAGGCGAAACTTTGCCGGGAGGCAGAGTTGTGCTACCAGTCCATCGCCATGGCAACGGATTACGACTGCTGGCGTGTCAGCGAGGAGGAAGTCTCCGTTGAAATGGTTATCGCGACCCTTACCGCCAATGCCAATTTGGTCAAGGAAATCATCCGCCGCCTGGTTCCCGCGTTACCCGTGACTCGGGATTGCTCCTGCCAGCATGCGTTGAAGTTCGCCATCATGACGGACATGAAATGCGTGCCGCCGGCGACGCTGGAAGCCTTGTCCCCGATGCTGGTGAAATATCGGTGAGATGGGGGCTCGACAGACTCCGGCATCTGGATCCGGGTTCTCTACTGGATCTACTCTGGCCCCGCACCTGTGAAGCCTGCGGGAAGCCTGCCGGGGCTGCCGCGAAGTATCTGTGCTGGGACTGCCTGGCCGCCTTGCCGGTGATTGAAGCTCCGTTCTGCTCCCGGTGTGGAGATCCGGTTGAGGGCGAAATCACACGGGATTACATCTGTTCATTCTGCGTTGACCGGCCCCCGGCGTTTGACCAGGCTCGTTCTGCCGTCCGGTTCCGCGCTTCTGTCAAGGATGTGCTTCACCGGTTTAAATATTCCCATGCCACTTTCCTGGACAAGGATCTTGCCACCCTGTTGCACGCCTGTGTGCGGACTCATTACAGTCATGAACGATTTGACGCCATCACATTTGTTCCGTTGCATCCGGCAAAGGAGCGGGCACGTACCTATAACCAAGCGCGGCTCCTCGCCGGGCGGTTGGCTGGAATGATGGACATCCCCCTGGCGCGGGGCTGTCTGGCGCGGGCACGGGAAACGGGGACTCAGACTCACCTCAGCATGCGGGACCGGGCAAGAAACATGGCCGGCGCCTTTGAGGCGCGCTGCCCGGACTGGATTAAGGGCCGGAATTTTCTTCTCGTCGATGATGTCATGACCACCGGGGCGACTGTGAACGAGATCAGCCGGACCTTGAAGGACGCTGGCGCATCCAGAGTGTGCGTCGTCACCGTGGCGAGAGGGTAGGATTGAAAAATAATTTGACGGAAGAAAACGCGCTGTATAGATTACGCGCCTTCTTTACGGGCCATTGTGCCCCCATCGTCTATCGGTTAGGACAGCAGGTTCTCAACCTGTTAAGAGGAGTTCGACTCTCCTTGGGGGTGCCATTTCGCGCTTTGTTTACCGTACGGATACTTCGCGGAAGGCGCCGTGCATTTCTTGGATGAGATCGGTTGCGGTCAGCGTGGCCTGGGAGCGCCGCCACATGACGTTGTCGCCGGATCGTCCATGAATGAAGACGGCGGAACAGGCGGCTTCAAAAGGATTCAGGCCCTGGGCCAGGAACCCCCCCATGATTCCGGCTAGTACATCACCCATGCCGCCGGACGCCATGCCGGGATTGCCGGTCATATTGACGTGGATCGGCTTGCCGTCCTGCGCCACAATCGTTCCAGCTCCCTTCAGAACGACAATGGAACGGGTCAGGATGGCGGCTTTTAAGGCGGCGGCTTCCCGATCCTGTTGAATGGCTTCGATCGAGCAGCCCAGCAGTCGTGCCAGTTCGCCGGGGTGGGGGGTGATGATTACCGGGCAGGATGCCCCGGCAAGGCTCTCGGGATGGCCTTCCAGGACATTGAGGGCGTCGGCATCCAGCAGGAGCGGGCGACGACAGTCGGCCAGAAGGTTTCGCACCCAGGTCGCAGTATCGGGATGACGCGTCATTCCCGGGCCGACCACGATGGCGCTGAAGTCATTGATCCGGTGTTTCCAGGTATCCCAGACACCCGCCTTCAGGGAGCCGGTTTCTGTTTCGTCGCCGGGATAGGTCATGACTTCAAGCGCCGCGTTGGCCACGACCGGATAAGTGGTACGGGGAACCAGCGCGCTGACCAGCCCGGTTCCGGCATGCAGGGCCGCCAGGGCCGCCATCGCCGGGGCACCCGCATAACCGGTGGCACCTCCCACGATCAGGACATGACCGAATTCACCCTTGTGTGCCGTGCGGGCACGTTTCGGAAGATGACGCCGGACATCCCAGCCGCTGATGAGATGACGCGGTGAGGCGTAGTGGGCCGTCAACTCAACGGGAATACCGATCCCGATCACATCCAGGCTTCCCACAAAGGGGATCGCCTTTTGCGTCAGTAACCCGACCTTTGGCATTCCAACGGTGACGGTGATGTCGGCCCGAACCGCCTCCCCAGGCGTTTCCCCGGTATCGGCATCAAGCCCGGACGGCACATCGATCGAGACAACCAGATTGTCCTCCCCAACCGTGTTGATGTAATGGATGGCTCCGGCGATGGGGCCGCGCGGGGGGCCGTTGACCCCGATTCCAAGAACCCCATCGACGATAATCTCTCCGCTTCCGGTATCTCGAAGGGCGTCATCCCATGATTCCTTGGTGGGGAGTTCGATCAGGGGAATCCCGGCGGCCCTCATTTTGCCCAGATGCCGGAGGGCATCGCCGCGGATATCCGATGCGGAGCCGGCGAGAAGCACCTCGACTTCAAAGTCGTCCTCATGCAGAAACAGGGCGGTGGCGAAGGCATCGCCCCCGTTATTGCCGCGTCCCGCAATAATCTGGATAAACACATCGCCGCCGCGAGCTTTGTCAGCCAGATACTCCACCGTGGAAGCCACACCCTGTCCCGCCCGCCGCATCAGGTCAAACCCCGGAATCTCAAATTCCGCCGAGGCAATTTTGTCGAGTTCCCGCATCTGGGCCGAGGTGATTGCCTTCATGGTGTTTCCTTTGTCAGCAGTGCATGGGCTACTGCGAAATTGTGTGTATGGGAGAGACTGATGAGAATACGGGTGACTCCCTGCCTGCCCGCCAGAAGCCGGCCGTGCTCGCTGAGGGAGATGGAGGGAGCGCCGGAATCCGGATCTTTCACGACTTCCATGTCGAGCCAGCCAAGGTCGGGCCCGATACCGGTGCCAAAAGCCTTGGCGACCGCTTCCTTGACGGCAAACCGTCCGGCGTAATAGAGCCAGGGAGCGGCCTTTCCGTCACAGTACGCCTGCTCGGAGGGGAGAAAGACACGGGCTTTGAAACGATCACCCCACTTCTCAAGCAACACACGAATCCGTTCGTTTTCAACGAGATCCACGCCGGTTCCAATAACGCCATCACCCATTATGGTTTTCCTCCCCGATAGGCGCGCATGGCGTTCAACATTTCTCGCACGGCCCGGTTCAGGCCCGTGAAGACGGCATTGCAGATGATACTGTGGCCGATATTGAGGGTATGCAAGTGCGGGATTTCAAGAATGTCCGCCGCGTTTTCAAGGTTGATACCATGGCCGGCGTTGACCGTGAGCCCCATGGAATGGGCGAGCCGCGCACCGGCACACAGGCGGGCGAGTTCCTTCCGGGCGGCCGTGCCCTTGAGATCGCAGAAGGTTCCGGTGTGAAGTTCAATGACAGGCGCCCCGAGACGTGCAGCCGCTTCAATTTGCCGGGGATGGGCTTCGATGAACAGGCTGACTTCGATTCCGGCATCCTTCAGTTTTTTGATTGTGGGGCGCAGGCGGCGTTCCTGTCCCGCCGCATCCAAACCGCCTTCGGTGGTCAACTCCTGTCGTCGCTCAGGAACAAGGCAGACCTCGTCCGGCTTGACCTTCAGCGCCACGGCAAGGACGTCCGCGTTATTGGCCATTTCAAGGTTGAGCCTGGTCTTGATGGCCTTTCGCAAGGCATAGACATCACGATCCTGAATATGGCGGCGATCCTCACGGAGGTGCACGGTAATTCCCCCGGCGCCAGCGGCTTCACACACGCGGGCCGCCTGCACCATGTCGGGATAAACGGTGCCACGCACCTGCCGGAGCGTCGCCACATGATCAATGTTCACGCCCAGTCGAAGTCGATACGGTTTCATAGTCATTGGAATATCACCCTGCATTTCGGAAGTGCCTTTCGAATGCGTTGCTTTTCCGCATCCGGAATCGGATTGCCCATAAGATAAAGGGTTTTGAGGTTTTGTGCCAGTCCGTTGAGATCCGCCGGAAGGGCTGTCAGGCGGTTCTGGTTGAGGCGCAGCCAGGTCAGGTTGGATAACTGGCCCAGGGAATCGGGCAATGCCGTGAGCAGGTTGCGATCCAGATTAAGGTAGGCCAGTTTCGAGAGTTGGCCCAGTTCAGGTGGAAGTGAGGTGAGGCGGTTGTCGTTGAGCCAGAGCCGGGACAGGTTGGAAAGACGGCCTACCGCCGGAGTGAGGTTGGTCAGGCTGGATTCTCCGGCGTCCAGGCGGGACAGTTTTGACAGCACCCCGATTTCTTCCGGGAAGGCGCCGATTCGACACGTGCGCAGGGTGAGACTTTCCAGATTCCTCAGTTTCAGGATATCCCGGGGAAACGAGGGGAGACGACGGTAAAACAAATCCAATTCACGGGTTTTGTCAGGTGCTTCCAGGGCTTCCTCCATCGTGGTGGCCCGCTGCGGATCCCGTGGTGGTGTGGCAGGTTTCGGGGAGCAGCCGGACAGCAAGGCGGCTTCACCCAGTACCAGGCAAAACAAAAGTATGGCATTGATCTTCATTCGGTCAGGGATGGTGCCGTGTGCGAGGGGGGGAAGTCAACTCTCCGCTCCAGATGGGAATGCAGGTTGACTCGTCGGTTTGGAGCAACAGTTCACCGTCCTCTCCGAATCCCGCCAGCACCCCGTTGCGTTCATGGTTGCCATCGCGGAGGCGAATGGGTTTGCCCAGGTTCGTGACCCGGGCTTCCCAGCTTTTCCGGATTCCGGGAAAGCCATGGTTTTCCCAGGCGGCGAGGTGCGGAACAAGCTTTTCCAGGAGACCCTGAAGGAGTGGCTCGCGATCATAATGCTTCCCTGATTCGAGTCGCATGGATGTCGCCGGCTGGTCAATGTGCCCCGTTGTGTCCATGTTCACATTGAGGCCGATGCCGATGATGACGCCGCCTGAAACCGCTTCGGAAAGGATGCCGCAGATTTTCTTTCCATTCACCAAAACATCATTGGGCCATTTAAGGGAGGCGTGAATTCCCCCGTTCTCCAGAAAGTCGGCTACTGCCACGGCGGCGGCCATGGAGACGGAGGGGAGACGGTGGAGGTCAGGCCCGGCCCTGAGGAACAGCGAGAAGGTCAGGTCTTCGTTCTTTCCTGAAATCCAGATGCGGTCAAGCCGTCCCCGCCCCCCGGTTTGTTCGCGGGCGGCAATGACGGTGCCCGATGGCAAATCGGGCGTCCTTTCCGCTAGTTCCTGAAGCGTGGTGTTTGTGGACGACAGACGATCGTGCCAGATGATGTTGAATGGGAGTTTCATATCGACAAGGGCGTTTTTACTCGATTACGGGGTTTGGATCACCTATTAATTCACAGATTATGTCGTTGCTTCAAATCATCCTGATTGCGTTTGCGCTGGCTCTGGATGCGTTTGCCGTATCCGTGGCGGCGGGCTTTTCCATTCCCAAGGTTCGCGTCCGGCATGCCTTGACCTATGGCGCCTGGTTTGGCGGGTTTCAGGCGATCATGCCGCTGGCAGGCTGGTTCGGCGGCCGGACGCTGGCGGTGTATATCAGCGAAGTGGACCATTGGATCGCCTTCGGACTTCTAACGCTGGTTGGCGGGAAGATGATCTATGAATCGTTCCGGATTGAAGAACAGGAAAAGCCGAAGGATCCTTTGGCCGTAAAGATGCTCTTCATGTTGGCGGTCGCCACCAGCATCGATGCGTTTGCTGTCGGGCTCAGTTTTGCGTTGCTGAATGTGACGGTGCTTCTGCCCATCTTGATTATCGGCGTGGTGACATTCGGACTGTCTTATGCCGGGGTATACCTGGGGGCAAAAGGAAGCCATTTCTTCGAGCGCAAGATCGAGGTGGTTGGCGGATTGATCCTGATTGCAATCGGGATCAAGATTCTCTGGAGCCATCTGGCCTGATCCTGGCCGTAACGATGGGGTGGAATTACCGTAGGCCAAGGCGTTTTAACCAGCTGATAAAATCCCGCGGAAGCGGAGCTTCAGTCCGGATTTTCTGGCCGCTGATGGGTGACGTGAAGGTCAAGCTGGCGGCGTGGAGCATCTGCCGCTCAATAGTCCTGAATTCCTCGGGAATGGCGCCCCTGCTGGCGTAGGTTCGGTCGCCCAGGACGGGATGCCCGATGTAGGCGAGATGTTTCCGGATCTGATGGGTGCGGCCGGTTTCGATTTTTACCTTAAGGTGGCTGACGCCGGGGTTGCTGGCGACACAATGAAGATGGGTTATCGCGGGCTCGCCTTCCAGTGCGTATTCAATCTGGCGTTCACGTTCCTTGATCTGGCCGGCCGCCAGGGCATGGTATACCTTTGAAATCTTCTGTCCCTTGAACAACTCCACCGCCTTGTCAAAGGCATCCTTTGACCGGGCAATCAGAATGCAACCGGAAGTGTCGCGATCCAACCGGTGGACGGCCTGGAGATTGGGCTGATTCAACATCGCGCGAAGATCCGCTTCAAGACTGTCGGGCCCGTTGGAGAGCCGCCCGGGGGCCTTGTTGACCACCAGGTAGTCGTTGTCCTGAAACAAGATGATCGGGGTAGGGGGAGTTTTCCGTTTGGAGGGGACTCCCGGCACGATGACTTCCACGACATCTCCCCTTGCCAGCGTATGCTTGGTCATCCAGATCCGGCGTCCATTCACGAAGGCCATTCTCTGGTCGAGGATGTCCTTGGCCTTATTCCGGGAAAGGTTGAGTTGGCGTGCCAGAAAATCCTGAAGAGGCATTCCCGCCTGCTCCGGTCTGACCTGATGTCGTTGTGGTTGCATGCGGGGAATTATGGAGTGGTGAAAGGCGGGTGTCGAGTATCGAGTGTCGAGACGCAAAGAAACTTGATTGAAGCCGTGGGAATTATACACTGCCTTAAGTCAACAATCGAAATGGGAGGATTTTATGCGCGGGATCAATATCTGGAGCCGGATGGTTTTGGTGGGCGTTGTCGGGGCACTTTGTTTGGCGGGCGGTTTTTCGGCGTGGGCCGGGGGGAATGAGCGGATTGCCATCTTGCTGGATTCCGGGAGCAATGACCGGGAAAATCGCCAGATTGCTTCACGAATGGAACGGGATTTGAAGAATGTGCTCGATAAACGGGGGAATTATGATTCCCGGATTCTTCGTTCCCGCGATGAATTCAAGCCCGGGGTGGGCGAATACCTGCTCTCCGTGCGGATCGTCCGGTACAACTCGGGCAGTAAGGCCGCCCGCATCATTGTCGGGTTCGGCGCGGGTGCCTGCTCGCTGGACATTCATTATGAATTGTTCGGGCCAAACGAAAACATGCTGCTGTCCAAGGATGACGGGTGTGGGTCCAGTCTCGACTGGCAGCGGCTGGCCCGAAAGTTGAATGAGAACATGCTGGCGGCCATTCAGGCACGCCTGCGGGCAGGTAACTTGGATGCCACGGTCGCCCCGGCGCCGATGGCGCCGGTCGCGCCGGTTCAGGCGGTGGCTCCGGTTGTCGCCCCGGTTTCAGCTCCTGTGGTGACGCCAACACCGGCTCCTGTATCCGCCCCGGCCGCTGTCGCCGGTGATTCCGTGGAGCAGCTTCGTCAATTGGACGCCATGAAGAAACAGCGTCTGATTTCCGAGAGCGAGTACAAGCAGAAGCGCAAGCAGATCCTTGACAGGCTGTAGGGGCCGACGCTACTGAAAAATCCATGAAATCATCCCGGAATGGAAAATTCGGCATATTTGTCACGGGTACCGATACGGGCGTTGGGAAGACGGTGGTCGTGGCCAGTCTGTTGTCGCGTTTCAGGGCGGGTGGGGTGGATGCGGTTCCCATGAAACCGGTGCAGACGGGATGCAGGCTGGTTCAGGGGCGACCGGTGGCGCCTGATCTTGCCTTCTGCTTGAAAGCCGTCCGACTTAACCCGGGCAGGCGCGATAGGGCCGACATGGCTCCCTATTGTTTCGCTCCGGCTTGTTCGCCCCACCTGGCGGCAAAGGAGGCAGGTGTACGCATCTCCCTACCGGTCATCGAGCGTGCGTTCCGTCGATTGAGCCGGGCTCATGAAGTGGTGGTCGTGGAGGGAGCCGGAGGTGTTCTCGTGCCGGTGAATGACCGGCAAACCATGCTGGATCTGATGATCCGGTTGCGACTTCCCGTACTTCTGGTGGCCCGGCCTGGGGTGGGAACCCTTAATCACACCCTGCTTTCCCTGCATGCGCTTCATGGAGCCGGGCTCACGGTGATGGGCGTGATTTTGAATCAGGCGACGCCCGGTCGATGGGGGCGGATTGAAGAGGATAACGTCCGTACGATAGAGCGTCTTGGCGGAGTGAAGGTGCTGGCGTGCGTGCGGTACGGGGAAACGGTTTAGTTCGTTTCCGCCGCCTGTTCCACCCGGGTTCCCGGCGGGATCTGAATGGTTGCCTCGCCATCCAGTTCAGAGAAATGTCCCTTTGGCTTGCAATTGAAATTCAGCACCCAGACTTCGTTCGTCTTGACCCATAAGGCGGAATGCCGGATGCGGCTCCAGGGCCAGCCGAATCCCTGGGCTTCACCGGTGATGAGTATCCGGTCGCTGAGGTCGGGGTTGGCCTTCAGGGCGATTCGGCATTTTTTGACATCAAGCCGGAGCGACGGCGCACCGTTGGGGCTCTGCATGTCATACTTGATTTCCACAAAGGCGGGGGTTCCGAACAGGATGGCCGCAAGCATGGCAATCGCGAGAGGGGGAGCGATCCAGACCAGCCAGCGGGATTTCAGGATGGCATGTCCCCTGCCTTGCTCCGGGGTGTCTTCCGTTTGAGGAATCCGAAGAACAAAATAATACAGTCCCCAGGCGATCACGCAGGGAAAGACCGCCGACCACACCACATCGGAGGCAAAATGGGCGCCAGCCGCCATCCGGGCCACCCCGATGAGGGTTCCATACAGGGCGGTTCCTGCAAAGGCGGCCACCGCAAGACGCTTATGGTTCCGTCGGGCAAGAAAGTAGAAGGCGATGAAGTAATAGCCCATGGAACTGTGGCCGCAGGGGAATGATTTTCCGCGTCCTCCGGTTCCTTTTTCATAAAAACACTGATAGGTCATGGTGCCGCCAAGCTCCGTGACCTGTCTCGGACGGGGGCGCCCCCAATGATCCTTGAAGATCGTGTTCACGAAGAGGCCGGGCCCCAGGGCCATGGTGAGAAATGCCAGGGCGGCATGCTTGCGCCATCGGGCGAGCGACGGCTTAGTGAGCGCCGCCACCAGGATCCCCAGTGATGTCAACGCCGTCAGGAGGGCGGGCCAGGGGCCGAACGTATAGAGAAACCGCCAGAAGGCATCGAATTCGTGAGGCCAGGGTCGTTCTGCGCCCGGGTGATAAAATAGCGATAGGAGTTTAATGTCCAGTGCCGGAGTGAGGAATGGAACCGTGGCGACTCCAGCCAGGAGACCAATCCAGAGCAGGTCCGCAAGCCAGGGTGATCGGAGGATTGGATCGGATGAGTTAGTCACAACGTTTGATCAGGATAAGCCCGAGCCCGATTGACACGACCGCCGGAATCCAGACGATCAAATGGGGCTGGGTCCAGGGATGTTTAATGAGGGTTTCCGCCACAATGATGAAAAGGTAGAAGAGGAAGATCAGGCCGAGACTGATTCCGATTCCCACGGTGGTTTCCTGCCGGTGGGTTTTTGTGGCCAGTGGGGCGCCGAGCAGAACGAACGCAAAGCAGGCTACCGCCAGCACGATGCGCTTGTGAAATTCGACCCGCAGCGACATATCCTGCCGTTCGAGAGCCGCTGCATCAAGTTCCGGATAAATCTTTTTGATCCCGTTCCGGGCGTCCATGATTTCAAGCAGAGTCATATCACTTTTTTTCTTCACCCCGCCGGCGGGCTCGGCACCGGTGAGACGGCTCAGGTCAATCACGTAGGGGAAATGGCTTGCGGTTCCCGGTCCGGGGCGATCCTCGTAAAAGGGGTCGATGCGAACCTCATAAAGGTCAACCAGCAGGCCTGTTTTATCAGCGGTCGGGGAGATGGTTCCGCGCTGGGCCCGGATGGTTCGTGGCGCGGACCCTCTCTGGTTCTGATAGATGATCACATCCTCGACGTTCTGGCCGCGCTTGGAGCCGACGTAAAAGGTGATGCCTGGAAAATCACGGATGGGGCGGCCCTCCTCAATCAATTGCAGGGGGGATTCAATCCCGAGCTGGCGCAGGGCGTCCCGCCGGGCGTGGTAGCTGATGGGAATCAGCTCGGCGTTCAAATAGAGGCAGACGGAGGCCATCAGGAGTGCAAAGAGGATGGGAGCAGCCATGATTTGAAGCATGCGAATGCCGCTTCCCTTCATGGCGGTGATTTCACCGTTGGCGGAAAGTTTTCCAAAGGTCAGGAGCGCCGCCGTGATGATGCTGACGGGGATGGAGAAGCCGAAGGCGGAGGGCAGCCCGGCCAGGAATATTTTGGTGATCAACGCCAGGGATCCGCCTGCGGCAATGGCGTCGGTGATCCGGAAAAGCACCATCACGCACATGACAAAGGTCAGCACAAACAGGGTCATCCCGAAGGTAACCAGATAACTGTCCCTGACATATCGTGAAACAATGCGCACTACCGTTCTCCCGAAAAACAAGTCCCGTTCTTATACTGGGCAGGGGGGGGAATGGCAAGGAGAGAAGCGTCACTTCATGTGCGGTTCGTGGCAGGGGCCGCGGTATTCGTAAGCCTGGTAGACTCGGCCGTAGAAGCGGGTTCGTTCGATGACTTGGAAATAGAGCGCCCGCTCCCACGTCCACTGTTCATGGTCGAATAAAATGGCCGGCCGGCCGATCAAGGCGGGATCAGCCAGATTCGTGTCGGTAAAATAATCATAGGAGGATTCCCGGCCCCCGCGATAACTGTCGGCACAATACACGACGGGGTGGCCTTTCATGTAGAAGGCCAGGAGGGCGGCCCGCCCGTAGGTCGAAGCCACATAAAAAGGGGTTTTCCCTGTTTCGCGCGCCATTTCACCCGACGCTTCCTCCACGCTGCGGGCAAAACGGGGAAACCCGCTGACCCGCATGAGTGCCCGTTCCGTGTTAATGGGTTTCCCGCTGATCTTGATTTTTCCAATTGCCCGGAGGGGGTAGGGAGCGAAGGAAATCAGGATGATCAAGGCCAGTCCCAGCCCCACCGTCCATCGCCACAGAATCCGGGAAGTGCGGTCGGACTCCAGTCGTTCAGCCAGGAAGCAGGCGATTGGAACGAGAAGGCCGATAAACGCGGCGGTGGGCCAGTTCAGTTTTATATCGGTTCGGAAGGACACCAACTGGTAGAAGAAAAATGCAGGGGCTCCAATGTGGATGGCGAAGGACACAATTTTACGGAGCGGGGACGTCTGGTCCCTGTCAGTTTCTGGAGGGTAGTATGCGGCTCGAACGGTCCGGATCAGGAGCAGGGCGGCGGGGGGGGCCAGCAGAGCAAAAGCATAGAAAGGGTAACTGACTGTCCAGAGAGGATTGTAGCGCCAGTCGGCCGCCGGGGCGACATCGCCGCCCGGCAGGCGCATGGCGCCGATGAGGTGGCTGATAGTGGGCCACCCGTGTTGCTGATTCCAAATGGCAATGGGCATGGCAAAGAGAATTACCCCCGCGAGCATGGCCAGTGATCCGGCGATCCGGTGGGCGCGTGAGATCTGCCCGTGTCGGAACAGGAACACGAGGAGCCCGGGGAGAATGAGTAAGACGGTATATTTACACAGCATTCCCAGACCGATGAAGGCGCCGAGAAGAAAGAACCATCCCGGGGTGGTCCGGTGGTTACAGGCCATGATCCAGCCGGTGAAGGCGACGGCCAGCCAGCAGGCATAATAGGGGCCATCAGTGGTCATGAACTGGCTTGTGCCATGGAACACGGGGAGCAGGCAGAAGAGAAGCATCGCCAGCCAGCCGGCACGCCGGTTCCCGCCTGACGCATGGGTCGCGAAGGCGGCCAGGATCAGCATGGAAGAAAACGCGGCGAGGGCTGCAGGCAGGCGCACAGCCCATTCGGTGATGCCAAAGACATGAACCGCCGGAGCGATCAGCCAGGCGATGGCCGGGCCTTTGCTGTAGTACGACCAATCGAGGCGGCGCGACCAGTCCCAGTATTGCGCCTCGTCGGCGACCAGCTCGAAGGGACACAGCCAGACCAGATAGGCGATTCTCATGAGCAGGACGAGACCGGCGAAAAGAATCAGGCGGATCCATGACGGTTGCGTGATCGGGTTGTTCAGTGTTTTCACTTTAGGACTGTTTTTGCGGTGCCGGTTCAATAGGCGTTGGTGCGAGCCGTAAGGGTGCGGAGCAGGATTTTGAAGTCGAAGGACAGGGACCAATTTTCCAGGTAATAGAGGTCGTACTTGATCCGTTCCTCGATACTGGTATTGCCCCTCAGCCCATTGACCTGGGCCCAGCCGGTCATGCCCGGTTTGGAGACATGCCGCCACATGTAACGGTCAATGTCATCCTTGAACTTTTCCACAAAGTGCGGCCGCTCCGGCCTCGGCCCGATCAGGCTCATGTCGCCCCGCAGCACATTCCAGAGTTGGGGCAGTTCGTCAATGTTTGTGGTGCGGAGGAAGGATCCGATCCGGGTCCGGCGAGGATCATTTTCAATGGTCCAGACGGGGCCCGTCTCCTTTTCGGCGTCGGTTCGCATGGTTCGGAGCTTGTAGATACTGAATTCCTTGCCGTTTTCACCGCATCGTTTCTGTTTGTAGAAAACAGGACCTGGCGAGGAGCGTTTCACCAGCAGGGCAACCAGCGCGAGGAAGGGGGCGATGACCAAAAGGCCTGCAAAGGCACCGCAGATATCCTCTATGCGTTTGAGGATCCGGTTCCAGAAATAGTCCAGCGGCCACCGGCTGACCCCGAGGAGGGGAATGTCGTCGATGGTCTGCATGTCCATGCTTCCGGTCATGATGCGGAACATGTCAGGCACCATGTTGAAGGTGATCATATTTCGCTCGCAGGCGAGGATGATTTCCAAAACCCGTTGGTGGCCGATATTGCTGTCGCTCAGGATGATCTGGTCTGCGGGATGGGAATCGAGAATTGTGTCAAGCTCCTGAAGTTCGCCACGGATCAGGTAATTTGGTAAAGCAGGGTCGATTTGGGCCGTTCCGGATCGGATGAATCCAACTACTTTTGAACGGAGGCGGGGATCCGCCTCCAATCCGCGTTTCAGATGAGCGGCAACATAGTCCGTTCCCACGATCAGAATGCGTTTGGACTGATGGCCCCGGCGCGCCAGTCGGATTTCGAACCGGAACAGAAGATAACGCTCAACCATAACAAAGACCATAATGGTCAGAAAAGAGAGCCCGATCGTGAGACGCGAGATAGGCGGTTCGGTGCGGAAGGCGAAAGCCAATGCCGTGGTCAGGAGGATCCCGATTCCGATGGATCGGATGAGCCTCGGGATTTTTCCGGAAAAGCTGCCGAGCTGGGGGCGGACATAAAGGCCGAGGGATCGGAAAATAAAAAGGAATATGAGGGTGGCAATGGCGGAGCCCCAGCCATAGAGAAAGCACAGGTTGGGCGGCCAGCTGTCCACCCCGATAAGTCCGCTGTAGAAACGGAGCCAGATGGCCGCGACAAACCCGCAGAAAATGGCCAGGGCATCGGCGGTTACGGCCAAGCCGCTCGTCAGCGCATCCATGGTGTCGCGTATTCGCATGTCAGGAAGGAATCACCTTGATCTGGATGTTCCATTCCCTGGCCAGCCAGTCCATGAATTCTGCCTGTTCATGAGGAAGGGTGTCAGCAAGCGTTTCGGAGAGAACGGTTCCCAGAATGAGTTCGCGCGCGTCGGGATTGGTGATGGTTTTCAGGAAAGCCTTGAGCGCGCTCCGGTCGGGAAAAAGACTTTCTGCCTCATCCGCCAGTTCATGAAAAGTATCGTCGCCCAGTTCATCGACAATATCCTCTATCTGGGCCACCTCCATATCGGTAATGGTACGGTCACTGATGACGGCGACTTCCGTCAAGGCCACAAGGGCGAGTTGCTCATTACGGGACAGTTCTTTCAAGGTCATGGAGGTCCTTTCTTTTCGATTCAGTGCTCAAGGTAGCATGATTTTCACTGAACTGCATCATCGGAATCGCCGGGTTACTCCAGGATCTGGATTTCGGTTTCCAGCCGGATTCCTGACCGGCTCTTGACTTCCGCCCGGGTGATTTCGAGCACGGCCATTACATCGGAAGCCCGGGCAAGAGGGGTCGTGACGATGACGTTGGCATGGTTCAGGGAAATCGAGGCGCCGCCCACAGTGAAACCCTTCAGTCCGGCCTGTTCGATCAACTGTCCTGCAAAGCCGCCGGGTGGATTTTTAAAAATCGAACCCGCGGACCTCAGTCCTTTCATCCAGGCTCGGCGTTGCACCAGTTCCGCCCGTTCCCGGGATATCGCGTCGGGATCTCCGGGCGTCAGTTGAAAGGCGGCCTCGATGATAATTTGGTCGCGTAAGGCTGGACAGGAGCGATAGCCGAAGTCCAGGTCATTGCGATTGATGACGACTATCCGGTCATCACGGTCAATGAAACGTACCCAGGCCAGGGTATCGGCGATGGATTTTCCCCAGGCGCCTGCATTACCCCGAACGGCGCCGCCGACGGTTCCGGGAATGGACTCGAGGAATTCCAATCCAGTCAGGCCCTGATTCGCGCACTCGTTGAGAAGTTTTGGCAGGGATGTTCCCGCCCCTGCCACCACGAGGCCTTCGTGCGCCGAGACGCGACGGAAGGGTTCCCCGGTCAGGCGCGCCACAACACCCCGGACACCCAGATCACTAATGAGGACATTGCTTCCGCCCCCCAGGATCTGGAAGGGGATCATGGCGGAGCGGGTCCATTTTATAATGTTAAGGAGGTCGTCCTCAGTGGCCACTTCCATCCAGAGATCGGCATGGCCACCGACGCCCAGTGTGGTGCGGTTGGCCAGTGGTTCGCGGCCTTTGATCAGGGTGGACTGCAGGTCAATTTCACGGATAGCCCGGCTCACGGGGCTAATGAGGTCCTCGATGCGTTTGCGGCCCAGATCGTCGCGGGCCCAGCTGGCAATACGTTCCACATCGCCCGCGCCAATAACCAGGAACGCATCGCCGATCTGCAATTGGCCGCGACAATAGTCCCAGGCGTTGCGAAGGGATGGGGCCACTGTGATATTCAGGTCCGGATGTTTCCGGCAAAGGGCGTACAGATCCCAAATAGATCCACCCGCGAGCGGGGCTTCCGAGGCGGCATAGACCGGGCACAATACGACTTCGTCCAATCCTTTGAAGGCGGGCGGGAAGTCGGGGCCCAAAGCCCGTGTCCGGGTGTAGCGGTGCGGCTGAAACACCGCCAGAATTCGGGGTCGGTTCAGGCGGCTTGTTGCGTTGACCAGAGCGGCGATTTCGGAGGGATGGTGGGCATAATCGGAGATGACAACGAGGTCGGCTCGGTCAATGATCCGTTCAAACCGGCGGCGGGGCAGTGCCACTTTGGCGAGAGCCTCCCGGAGTACCGGCAGGGGGATTTCGAGCTCAAGCCCTACAGCAAGGCTTGAGATGGCATTCAGGACATTGTGACGGCCCGGTGCGGGAACTGTGAAGAGCCCCAGTGGAGTCCCCCTCTGCGAGAGGCGGAACTCTGTCGAGACGGGGGTTTCCCGGAGGACTTCGGCGCTCAAGGCGGCATCCTTTGAAAATCCGAATGAGGTGGCAAGCGGGTGGGCTCCGCAGATCTTGGCGGCACGGGGATCATCGGCGCAAAACAGAATTCGGCGGCGTGTTTGCAGGATAAAAGTCCGGAAGCACTCCTCAAAGGCGTCCACGCCGTCGAAATGTTCCATATGGTCGAACTCGACATTCGTGACCACGGCGATGTCCGGGGCATACAGGGCGAGGGTACCGTCGCTTTCATCGGCCTCCACGACGGTGAGGCCCCCCGTGCCGATTCCTGCAACCCCGCCCAGGGGCTCTGCCTCACCGCCGATGCAGAAGGAAGGCGCGCGGCCCGCTTGGGTCAGGATCTGGGCAATGAAGGATGAGGTGGTGGTTTTGCCATGGGTTCCGGCCACCGCCACGAAAGGGGTGTCGGCCAGCAGGGCGGCAAGCACCTGGCCCCGCTTGAAGACGGGGATTCCGCGAGTTATCGCCGCCTGGATTTCGTCGGAGGTTTCAGGGACGGCGGCACTGCGGACAACCCACTGGACATCAGGGGTCAGATGGGCGGGGGCATGGCGCTCAACGACCGTGATGCCCCGTTCCCGGAGCCAGCCTGCGAGTTTGTTGATCATCAGGTCGCAGCCTGAAACGGTGAAGCCCCGTGCCTTGAGCAAAATGGCGAGGCCGGCCATGCCGATGCCGCAAATGCCCGCAAAATGAACATGGCCGGAGCCAGACTGGATCCGTTGCGACAAGTGGGGGAGTGAGTTTTGGAGACTGAAAGGAGTGGTCATCGTGGCTATGAAATTGTGTCTTCAACCGGAGTCATTGGCACATAGTATTATTATTGATATCCTGATCAATCACTTTTCGTATGCCAACGATCACAATCTGGTGAAAGACGACAAATCTTCTGTTCCATTCTTCTGGATCGGCAGGTATTTAGAGGCGTCTGCCTTGGAATATTTGATGCCGCCGTTGACGGGAGAGGGTGGGCTCGGCTAAAGTGACCCGGTTTTGAGTTCGCCATTATGAAGATTATTGACCGATATATTTTGAAGCAGTACCTCGTTCCCTTCGGGTACATTCTGGGCACGTTCAGCCTGCTTTACATCATTTTGGATTTATTTGACCGGTTTTCTGATTTTGTGGCCGTCAAGGCGGATGCCCTGGATATCCTGCTATACTACGGCTATTTCCTGTTCAAGGTGAACGGGTTCGTTCCGTTTCTGGTCATGGTGCTTCCCATTGCGATGCTGCTCGCCACGCTGTACACCCTGACGCTGTTCGCCCGGCATAATGAGCTTACGGCCATGTGCGCCAGCGGAGTCAGCCTGCGCCGCCTGATGGTACCCCTGATGGTTGTCGGGTTGCTCGCCAGTTTGTTCGGTGCCGTGGTTCAGGAAACCATAGGGCCGGTGGCAACACGCTGGATTGCAAACTACACTAAACAGGTGCTGAAGCGTTCGAGCGATTCGTCCTTTGTTGTGAGGGATTACCTGTATCATTCAGGAACTGCGAACCGGCAATGGTTGATTAAGGAACTTGATCAGCGAACACCCACCGTTCTGAAGGGTGTCAAGGTTACGCATGAACGGCCGGATCGTTCGCTGGTTAGGGAAATCACGGCGGATCGTGCCGAATGGATGGATGGGTCCTGGTGGTTTTACGGGGTGCGCCAGCGGGATTACAACGAAAAGAGCGATCCAGTCGGAGCCCAGACCGAGGTGTTGGATAAGCCTATTGAAATGACGGACTATGACGAGCAGCCTGATGATTTCATCAACGAACTCAAGGATGTGGACTTTCTCTCCACAGCCGATATGGTCCGCTCCATTCAAAAGCGGCCGGATGTCTCCGGGCGATGGCTGGCAAAGCGGTTGACTGACATCAATTCCCGGGTGGCAATGCCCTGGTCCTGCCTGGTTCTGATTTTGTTGGGGCTGCCTGCCGCCCTCGGAGGGGGACGACAGTCGGCAATGCGAAGTGTGGCCTTCGGGGTGGTCGCTTTGTTTGCCTTCTATGTGCTGATCCAGATGGGGATGATTCTTGGCAAGCGGGAGCTCATTTCCCCCTGGCTTGCCGGCTGGCTCCCGAATCTTACATTTCTGGGGATTGGCGGCTGGCTGACCTGGCGGTTGCGATAGTCGACAGCTTCTTTTTGAGCGTCCACACCAGAAGGGAAATGCCGCCCAGAGCGAGCATCGCGAGGGTGATCTGTGCGATGGAATGAGCCAGGGTTTCCTTGCTGAACCCCTTCCCCAAGCCGCTCCCGATTGCTGCCACCAGGGCGGAACTGGGCAGATATCCCAAAAAAGAACCCAGCAGGAAATACCGGTGCTTAACCGGAGTCAGCCCCAGAATGAGATTGGGAACCACTCCAGCAATGGGAAGCTGGCGCACCAGGAAGATGGTGAACGTCGAGGGCTTCTTGAGCAGATCGCGCAGTCGACGGTTCTTTTCGATACGCTTCATCACCCAGTCCCGTCCACCCCAGCGGGCAAAGATAAAGGTGGTGTAGGAGCCGAAAAGGGCGGAGAGCTGACCGACGATGAAACCGGTTTGAAACCCGAACAGGACGGCCGCCAGGCCGCACAGGAACATACGGGGAATGCCGATGGCAATCAGGCCGGTGCTGACCAGAAAGAATAATGTGGACGCCCAGATCCCGAAGTGCTGGATGGTGTGCTTCCAGGCCTGATCGTTGGTGAGTTTCTGCAGGGGTGTGAAATGCACGATGGCGATGCAGACCACCACCACCAGCGCCATGAGTAGAAGTTTCTGTTCCGATTTTCCGGCTGACTCCGCAACCTCGAGTTCCAGTTCAATGGGGACCGGATCCGGCTCATCCGAAGGAGTGGGCGTGGGTGGCGTCGTTGATGACCCCGGCGGAGAATTGGGTGTGGCTCCCTCAAATGTTGAAGGATCCGTGTTTCGTTCATCAAATTCTTCGCTCATGGTTATTTGTCCCTCGCCAGGATGTGGATTGCGACCCACTTCCCCTGAGAATAGTTGAAGCCCGGGATGATATCCAGCGTTTGAATTCCAGGGGTGTTCAAGGCCTCCCGGAAGGGGTTCAGTCGGGTTTCCGTGACGACCAGGATTCCTTTCCCGGGTGCCGCCGCCCAGGCCGGGAGGTCGGGCCCCTCGAGGGAAATGAGGGGCGCTTTCCTGCCCAGATAAAAATTCAGGCTCGGTTCGCCGTACCCGCAGGTGGTTACCGGGGTGTCCGGGCTGGCTTGTTCCTGGATAAAAGACGCGATGAGCGGTGCCACTTTATAGGATTCCACTGCGGGGAGCAGGAACAATGCGGTGGAAAGAAAAGCCGTCATCATGCCCGCGATCAGGATTCCGGCCACCGTCCCGTGTCGGGCGCGCTGGTAATGTCGCCACACCAGAAAGACCATGGTGAGAAAAATGACTCCGACTCCCGTGGCGGGAACTCGTACTCCGAAAACTGGGAGGAACCAGGGTACGCTGATCAGGGCGAGGCCGAGACTGAGGCCGACCAGAAGAAATAGACCGAGCCCGATCCGGGCGGCAAGGGTTCGGTTTCCGGCCAGCCCCTCACTCATGGCCCGCTGAAGTCCCAGCGCCGTGGCAATGGCCAGCGCCGGCCAGGCGGGCAGGATGTAGTGGGGCAGTTTGGTCGCCACCAGACTCATCAGGAGAATGACCGGCACTCCCCAGCAGAGAAGAAGTTTTCTCCCGCTCCCTTCAGGGGAGCGGGTTGGGGTGAGGATGCTGCGTCCGGAAAAGAGTCGCGGCAGATAGAGTGTCCATGGGAAAAAAGCTAGGAGAATGACCGGCAGATAATAGAAATAAAACACAAAGGACTGTCCGCCGTGGCTTTCCATGGCATTCAGGGAGCGGGCGACGACATGTTTCCCAATACCCAGACGCAGAAACTCGCCGTTGGTTGCGGCATTGGCCGGAAGGCCCCACGCCAAAAACAACACCGTGGCCGATGCCACGGCGAAGATAAGCCATCCCAGATAAGGGAGCGGACGGAGAACTCCTCCTTTGGCAAAGATCATGATGGCGGCTATGACCAGGAGCGGGACGGCTAGCCCAACCGGGCCTTTTGTCAGGATGGCCCCCGCCAGCGCGAGGATCATCAGGGGAAGGTGCCAGACCTTGAATCCCCGGAACCATGACAATAGGAAGGTTGAGATGGCCCCGGTGATGCAGGCGAGGAGCAGGGCGTCGGTTGTGGCGGCGGTTCCGCTGACGGCCATGAGGGGGGAGAGCATCAGGATCAGGCCTGCTATGAGGGCCGGCTTGGGGCCGGTCAGGCGGCGGGCAATCCAGACTGTGAGCAGGGCTGTGATCAGCGTGGCGATGGGCGCTACCAGGCGGCAGGCCAGTTCGGAGGGGCCGAGGAGGCGGACCGGCAGTGACATGAGCCAGTAGATCAGGATGGGTTTATCGGCCCGCAACTGGCCATTGAAGGTGGGGACGAGATAGTTTCCGGATTCCACCATCTCGACGGTCGCACGCGAAAACCGGGGCTCATCGCGATCCCACAGCGACGAGGCGGCGCAGAGCGAGAGGTAGAGAGTGAAAATGAGTGCGAAAAGCAAAATGGAACTTCGCATGGGTTTTTTCTGCCATGCAGGAAAAAGACGGGCGATCAACAGGAAGCCGCCCAGTGGGCCCCAGATTCGAAGGAAATCCAGAACAAAGGGCGTGGCGCGGGCCCAGGCGAGGTTGATGACAGCAAAGGCGATAATCAGAATTCCGGCGATGAAAAACCAGCGGCGGGGCGGCCGCCAGTGCCACCTTCGAAGAATGGCCAGGGCGACGGCGGAGGCGATCAGGCCGAGCGCGGCGCCCGTGAGGGCATCACTGGGGAAATGCCGGCCGTCATAGATCCGGCCGGTGATCACGCCGCCCGTGATCACGGCGGCGAGGGGTGCGGTCCACGGCGAAGCAGTCAGTAGGGGGGCGCAGAAAGCGGCGGCCGTGGCGACATCTCCGCTGGGAAATGACTCATCATTTGTAAAGGCCGGGCGTTCGCGTCCTACAACGATTTTGAGAGGTGTGACCAGAATGGCGACCACGCCGAGAGCCAGCAGGATGTGCATCGCTTTCCGACGTGCCCCGGCCACTCCCAATGCAGCAATGATGAGGAGAATGACGTCGCCTTTCCCGAAAGGGCGGACGAGATTCAGGAGTTCCTGGACAATATGGATTTTTCCAACCCGGTGGGAAAAGGTTCGCAGGGTCTGGTAGATAGCGGAATCAAGCGGAAAAATCAGAGCCGCAACCGCCAGCAGGAGGGCGGCGGGCAGAAGGTAAGACACATAGACTGATTTAACCGGTTGCTTCATAAACCCCCAATCAAACCATGGGTGGCGTCAGAGTCAAGGAAATCAATTTATATGATATTGACTTGGGGGGTGTTTCTGGGCATGGTGTGCGCCCGTGCATTCCGGTGCATCTGTGTATTGAAGCAATGTATTGAGAGGGAAGGTGTTGCCATGTCTGGAAAAGGTGTAGATACCCGTATGGGACGGCCTGTTAAGGGTGCGTCCGACAAGAAGCGTCGCGAAAAGGTTCAAGCTCTCCGTTTGATCGGGTTGGGTGTTCCTGAAGCAACGGTGAAGAAGATGAATCCGACCGAGGTTCGCACGATGTTGAAGCGGCCGGCCAAGTTGAAAAAGTAATAGAGGCCGTTTTCTTCGAAATCGATCCGCCAGCCTGACCGCTCCGGTCAGTCTGGCGTTTTTTTGTTTCATTCCCCGGATTCTGTGGCGTACTCTATAGCAGAGTGTGATCCATGAAAGTGCTTTGCGTACTCAATCCCGGGGCGGCAGGCGGCGATGCCTTGAAGCTCTGGCCCGTGGTCGCCGACTTGCTTCAACAGCAGGGCGTTGACTATGAGTTGTTGTCCTGTGAAGGCGGATCCCCGATCAAGGACCAGGTTTACACCCAACTGATGGCGGCCGGAGCGGCGGCCTACGACGTGGTGGCGGGGATCGGCGGAGATGGCACCCATGCCGCCGTGATCAACGCCTTGATGCAGGTCCGGGCGGCCTGCGGGGGAGTCCTGAAGCCCCGGTATGCCTTCATCCCCCTGGGCACAGGCAATGACATCGCTAAATCCCTGGGAATCCGGATTCACGATGACTATTCCCCTCGCGATCTCCGGCGCGCGGTCTCAACTATCCTGCATGGGGCTGATTACTGTCTCGACCTGGGCGTGATCAAGGGAACCTATTTTGCCGATGCCCTGACCATCGGGCTTGATTCCCGCATTCTCATGGAGCGGAATACTCATAAACGTGCCCTTGAAACCATTCCGTTGCTGAAATACCTGGCGAAGGGACGATTCCTCTACACGATGTCATGGGGCTCCCGGTTCTTACAGCACGCCCCCATGGTGGGGGAAATCAGGGTGGACGGGAAGTCCTGGTATACGGGGCGGTTGATCAATGTGGTGGTTAATAATACCCGGATTTATGCCGGTGATTTTGATTTCAGCAGGGATGCCTATCCTGATGACGGTCTTCTGGATGTGGTTCTGTTCAATGCGCATGTGGACTATCTGACCCGCTATCTTCTGGCGATCCGTCATAACCCGGACAAAATCAGGGACCTCTCCGCTGAATTGCATCGGCGTTCCATGCAGATCCAGGGGCGGGAAATCGAAATCCTTCTTGAGGATCCCGAGCCGGCTCAGGTGGATGGCGAGGAGTTTCCCGGAGATTCGATTTTCAAGGTTTCCGTGGCGTATCGCGTCTTGCCTATCAAAACTCCCGCTGAACCGCTGTGAAAACAATCGACAGGTCGACGGTCCTCCTTTTATAGTCAAATCGCATGAAGGCAATTTCTGATAATCCGATGGTGAAAGACCTGATCCGCCGTGCGCTGGAAGAGGATGTTGGCTCCGGTGATGTAACCACTCTCTCCGTTGTGCCTGAATCCAGCCGGGGTCGGGCCGTGATTCTTTCACGGGGTCACTATGTGGTGTCCGGTCTGGATGTCGCCGCCGCTGTGTTCGGAGCCGTGGATGCCTCACTCCAGTGCCGGTTTCTGGTTGCTGATGGCGACGTTGTGAAGCCGGATCAGCCCTTGATGGCCATCGAAGGGGGTATTCGTGGAATTCTGACGGGGGAGCGGACTGCGTTGAATTTCATGCAGCGAATGACCGGGATCGCGTCGAGAACCCGTGAATTTGCGGACACAGTGAAGCCCTATGGGACGCGGATCCTGGACACACGCAAAACGACTCCCACGCTGCGGATCCTGGAGAAATATGCGGTCACCTGCGGGGGTGGAAGGAATCATCGTATGGGGCTCTATGACATGGTTCTGATCAAGGACAATCACCGCCGCCTGTGGCAGGCGGCAGGGATCAGCAACCTGCAGGGTGCCGTGGCCGCCGCACGGGAAAAATTCCCCGGCATTCCGGTGGAGGTCGAAGTGGAATCCGAGGCTGAGCTTCGGGATGCCTTACGGGCGACTCCGGACTGGATCATGCTCGACAACATGGATCCGACCCGGATGCGCGAGTGCGTGGCGATTTGTGCCGGGCAGGCCAAGCTGGAGGCTTCGGGCGGGGTCACGCTGGCCTCGGTCGAGGCCATTGCCGCAACCGGAGTGGATGCCATTTCCATTGGCGGGTTGACCCATTCGTCGCCAGCCGCCGATTTATCACTGGAGCTCGACTAAATGGAAGCCTTCTTTGTTATCGATGTCGGCAACACGAGTACCCATGTGGGGTTGGTTCGGGGACGCCGGATTCTGCGACAGGGCCGCATGTCAACGCGGGAGGGGCGGGATGAGCGCAACATCACGGCGCTTCTCCGCCGCATCGCGGGTGCCCGCAAGGTGACGGGCTCCGTTCTATGTTCCGTGGTCCCCGGACTCAACCCCCTCTGGACAGAGATCCTGATGAAACTGTGCGGATCCCTTCCGCTGGTGGTGGATCACCGGATTTGCCTCAACATCACGGTGGATTATCCTCATCCTGAAACCATCGGGGCGGATCGTCTTGCGGATGCGGCGGCCGCCTGGGCCCGCTACAAGGGCGCGGTGATTGTGGCCGACTTCGGAACGGCACTGACGTTTGACGTGATTACCGGGGATGGCCGTTATGTCGGGGGAGTGATTGCGCCCGGGTTGCCCCTGATGACCGATTATCTTTCTGAACGAACAGCCCTGCTGCCGCAGATCAAGCTGGGCGGGCGCTTCAAGGCGATCGGGCGCAGTACGGATGAGGCGATGCGGATCGGGGCCATGGTGGGCTATTGCGGCATGGTTCGCGAAATCCTGCGTCATATCAAATCCGGAATGAAAGAACGCCGTGTCCGGTTCTGCGCCACAGGTGGGTATGCCGGGTTGGCTCTGAAGGGGCTCGACACCCCGGTTGATATTATACCGGAACTGACGCTGGAGGGGCTGGTGTTGCTCAGGGAAATCAACATTCTTCAATAAATGCCATGGGTAGAATTCTGGGAATTGATTACGGGACCAAGCGCATGGGAATCGCCATCAGCGATGCCACGGCCATGCTGTCCACTCCGGTGTCGGTTGAATCGGTTCACTCCATGGACGAGGCGGTCACCGTGGCCTGTCGCATTGCCCGGGAGCGGGGTGTTGAGAAAATTGTGGTGGGTATTCCCGTCAACATGAATGGAACCAATGGCCCGATGGCCCTGGAAGCCATGCAATTCATCGAACGGCTCCGGGGGGCAAGCGGGCTTCCCGTTGACACCACGGATGAACGGCTCAGCACCAGTCTCGTGGAGCGGATGCTGGTGGACGCCGATGTTTCGCGGGGGCGGCGGAAGGAAGTTCGCGACAAGCTGGCCGCGCAGGTCATTTTGCAGGGATACCTGGATGCCAAGGCGGGTCCCCAATTTTACAACCCCGATGATGACGCCTTGCGCAATCCGGATTGATCCGGAGCAGGGGCGGCGCTTTTTCTTTTTCTGGATTTTGGTTTAGTGGTGACGGGTCGATCAGGGTTTGCGGGAGCAGCAATCTGTGACGACCGGGGGCGGGTTGTCCTTTTGTGACTTTTATGGCCGTTCCAGAGCCATGCGGCGCCTGCACTGGAAAGTAGCCCGGTGATCACCATCGCAAGGAATAGCTGTTTCCAGCGCCTGAGGCTCCTCTTCAGAAGCGTGACATCCTGGGTGGCGAGCAGTGTGTGCGCGGCTTTCACCGCTGTGGTAGGCGGGGTAAAGTCCAATTGTTCCCGAACCGGAATGGTTTTCTTCAGGGGGTCATTCTTCAGGAAATGGCAACGACTCACATCCAGGCCCGACTGGATGATGGCGGAGCGGTAACTGTCGAGATCGAAGGCGACCCGTCGCCAGAAAACGGCCCGGGCTTCCGTATCATACAGACAATAGCTGGCGCGCGGGTCGCCGTCACGGGGGGCGCCCACCGAGCCGACATTGACGAAATAGCGTTTTCCGGGTTCCAGTTCAAAATCCTGCGGCTCGATTTCACGGGGAACGCCGCTTGAGCCGATGAGGAAGAAGGCGGGGTCATGGGTGTGGCCGGCCAGGAGCAGTTGGGAGTCAACAGCCTGCCATGACGGCAGGGCATCCTCGGGGTTGAGGATATATTCGAAATTCGCCGGTTTGGAAAAGTCCCCATGGGCGCACCGGAATCCGTTTCCCACCAGCGTCAGGGGGAACGACCCCAGAAACGCCGCCGCTTTCCGGTTGAGCTGCCCGGCCGTCCACCGGATGATTTCCCGCGCCTCCGGATTGAATGAGGAATCATCCATTTTCCCGCCCACCACGGCATCGTGATTGCCCAATACAAAGGCATCGACATGGGAGTGAACTTCATTCAGAAGTCGGGCGGGGGAAGGGCCGTAGCCGACGACATCGCCCAGGCAGATGATATAATCCGCGCGCTGCCCCCGGATGTCCCGATGTACGGCGTGCCACGCCTGGAGGTTGGCATGAAGGTCCGAAATGAAGGCATATCGCATGACTAGTCGATAACCTAGTTGCGATTAGCCGTCAACTAAAACAAATCTAATTTATTTATTTTTCGGCGGCATGGCCCAGGAGTCGTCAGCTTTGTCGCCCGGGTTCGAAGGCGGGGTGGCGGCAGCCGGGTCCGCCGGAGTCGATTCAGGGGCAGGGGCGGTCGGAGCCGGTTCGGAGGCCGGTTCCTGGAGTGGGGTTCCGTCATCGGTGGGCTTCAGGGACACCTGGGGGAACAGGATGGTGCCCGAGAAGCGTCCCTCCAGGCACGCCTGAAGTGTGCCGCGTGAGGCGGGCGTGGTGATCTGGCCCTGAATCTTTGACAATCCGGAAATCAGCATGTCGCCCACATCCTGTTTAAAGAGGATTTTCCGGGCGGAGCCGTCGGCGGCGGAAAAAATCAGGGACACGGTAAAACGCCCCGAAAAGTCATGATATTTCTGGGCGGCAGCGTCCAGAATCCAGGTTTGGCCGGGTTCCGCGCTGATCCGGGAGGACACCATCTGGATGGCATGTTTTTCCCGTTTTGAACGGAGATAGAGGAACGATTGTTTAAAGGCGTTCAGGTTCAAGCCGGCGGCCTGCCTGTATTTATCCTCCAGATGAATCGTCCAGCCGGTGATGGGGGTTCCGGGCTCAATGACGCGAGCCGGAAAGGAGAGCATGTTGATGCGGGTGGACTGAACCGGCTGGTTTCCGGTTCCGGCGATGACGACGGGGTGGGGCAGGGCTCGCCAGATGGCCGTTCCGATCATCAGGACGACGATCGCCAGGATGACTTTCATGTTCAGCGGCATTTTCTGGGGGCGGCGCGGGAGTACCTTGATATCCTGCACGGCGACGACATCATGAGCGGCCTTGTCGCTGGATTTCGGGGGAATAAAGACCTTTTGTTTTTCGATCTGGGCGTTTTTCGGGGCGGGTTGCATATAGTAGCTGGGATCCAGTTGCAGGCCCGTGGCCTTGAGTGATTTCCGGTAGGCCTCCAGATCAAACGACACGCGCCGCCAGTAGAGCGACTTGGTTTCCGAATCATAAATGCAGTAACACGACCGGACATCCGAGCCCCGGGGCTGTCCGACCGATCCGATGTTCACCAGATAGCGCTTGCCCGGATCCACGACAAAATCCTGGGGTTCGACGCTGCGGGGGGTTCCGCTGGTTCCCAGGATATAGAGGGCCGGTTCATGCGTGTGGCCGACGAACAGCAGGGCGTCATCCACGGCCTTCCAGGAGGGGAGGGCGCCCTCCGCGTCCAGGACATAATCAAAATTGGCGGGTGCGGTAAATTCGCCGTGAACGCAACGGAATCCGTCGCCGACCAGGGTGAGCGGAAAGGTTCCCAGGAAATTCCGATCCTCGTCGCTCAGCTGCTTGTTTGTCCACTCAATAATCTTCCGGGCATCGTCATTAAACAGGGACTCGTCCAGTTTCCCGCACATCACGGCATCATGGTTTCCGAGGACAAAGGCATCGACCTTGGTGCGGACTTCCCGGAGTATTTCGCGCGGATTCGGGCCGTAGCCGACCACGTCCCCGAGGGAAATGATCCGGTCCACATTGTTCGCCTGAATATCATGGTAAACCGTTTTCCATGCCTGGATATTGGAATGGAGGTCTGAAACGAAAGCATATTTCATGGGTTCCGCCTTACTGTTGATGTTGATTTCTTGATCTCAAAAGGGGTGTGTGACGGGCGGGTGCGAATCCATTTTTCGATGGATATCACGGGAAGAACCGTGGCTCCGACGAGAATGGCATGGGACCACTCGGACCAGCCCAACGGGCTTGTCTTGAACAGGGTTTGAAAAAACGGGATATAGAGAAAGCAGGCCTGAAGGAGAAGGAGGCTTCCGATTCCAACAAAGACGGGGGGATTGGAGAAGAGCCCCATGGACAGGACTGAATTTTTCAAGGAGCGGCAATTGAACAAATAGAAGATCTGGAAAAACACGATCGTGGTGACACAGGTGCTTTGAGCCCCCGAAAGGGCCAGGGTATGGCGTGCCAGGGAGAGGGGTGCGGGACCGGCCATCCGATCATATTCCCAGAGGAAGAGGGCGCAGGATCCCGCTGTCATGAGTCCCGCCACCATGAAGAGGCGGAACACAATAAATCCCGAAAACACCGGCTCGTCCGGGCCCCGTGGTTTCCGGTGCATGGCGTTACGTTCCAGCACCTCAAAGGCGAGGGGAACCGACAAGGCCAGGCTGGCCACAAGATTGATCCAGAGGGTCTGGGTCGGAGACATGGCCAGAAGGAGGGCGGGGGTGCCCTCAATCATGGCAACCGGGAAGAAGAATACGGCTGCCGCCAGGATAAAGGCCAGTCCCAGGTTGGTGGGCAGGAGAAAGGCGAGGGACTTGATAAGGTTGTCATAAACGCGGCGGCCTTCCTCCACTGCGGCGGCGATGGACGCGAAATTATCATCCGCCAGGATCACCTTGGAGGCTTCCTTGGCGACGGCGGTGCCGGTGATGCCCATGGCAATGCCGATATCGGCTTTTTTGAGGGCGGGGCCGTCGTTGACGCCATCGCCGGTCATGGCGACAACATGCCCCCTGGCCTGGAGGGCTTCCACAATCCTGATCTTATGCTCGGGTGCCACTCGCGCGAACACATTGGTTTCCGTGACACGATCCTGAAGCTGTTCCCCGGTCAACCCGTCCAAGTCACGGCCGATGCAGGCATATTGAGAGGGTTTCAGGAGACCGAGTTGCCGTCCGATGGCCTGGGCCGTGGTGGGGTGATCGCCCGTGATCATCTTGACCGTGATGCCGGCTCCATGGCAGACGCGGATAGCCTCCATCGCCTCGGTCCGGGGCGGGTCAATCATTCCCATCAGGCCTACGAACGTCAGGCCGCCCGAGACGGTCTCCGGCTGAAAGGATTCAGTTTCAGAGCCTGTTTTTTTGGCGAAGGCGATGACCCGCATGCCTTGCCGGGCGTATGTTTCAATGGCCTCATGAACCCGGGCTCGTTCCGGATCTGTCAGGGAGCAGCGTTGCAGAACCGTTTCCGGCGCACCTTTGAGGCTGATGTGATGGGCTCCGTCAAGGGAGTTGAGCGTGGCCATAAACTTGGTTTCCGATTCAAACGGAATGACATCCAGGCGAGGGTGTTCCCGGCGCAGGGAGTGCGCAAAGAGGCCTGCTTTTTGTCCGGCAACAACGAGGGCCGCCTCCGTCGGGTCGCCTGTAATGCTCCAGCCGTCGTTCTCCTGCTGAAGGGATGAATCATTACACAACACTGAAATGATCAGGAGCTCTCTGAGTTCAGGAGGAAGTTCATGGGTGAGGGCGACTCCATTATGCTCGATGACTCCCTCGGGGGAATAGCCCACCCCTGAAAAGCGGTATTCCCGGGCGCCGGTCCAGGCGACCTGAATGGTCATCTCATTACGGGTCAGTGTGCCGGTTTTATCGGTGCAGATCACCGAGGTTGAGCCCAGCGTTTCCACGGCGGGAAGATGTCGCACCACGGCATGGCGCGCCGCCATGGCCCTGACGCCAAGGGCAAGGGAAATGGTGATCATGGCGGGCAATCCTTCGGGAATGGCGGCGACGGCCAGGGTGATGGCCACCATGAGCGCATCGTTCAGGGGGGCCTGTTTGATCCAGAGGCCGAAAATCAGAAGTATGCCGGCGAGAATCACGACGGCGGCGGTAATCAAGAGGCTGACTTTGGCAAGCTGCCGGGTCAGCGGGGTCTCGATTTCGCGCGTTTGGTTCAGCAGGGTATTGATGTGTCCGAGTTCGGTCTGGTTGCCCGTCGCCACCACGACCCCGGTGGCAGTCCCCTGAAGCACCAGTGTGCCGCTGTAGGCCATGCCAAACCGGTCGCCGAGGGCTGCGTCGGGTGCGGCCGCATCGGACTGTTTTCCGACAGGCAGGGATTCGCCAGTCAGGGCGGCTTCCTCAATCAGCAGGTTCTTGACCTGGATCAGTCGCAAGTCGGCAGGAATTTTGTCGCCGCTTTGCAGGGTGACAATATCGCCCGGGACAAGTTCGGCGGCGTGCAGGGTCACGGGAACGCCCCCGCGACGGGCGTTGGCCATCTCGGGAACCATGGCGGAAAGTGCTTCAATGGCCTTTCCGGCGCGGTATTCCTGGAAAAATCCGATGATGGCATTGACCACAAGGGCACCGAAGACAACGATGGCGTCGGTTGTTTTGTGAAGAATCAGGGCCAGGCTTCCGGCCCCGATCAGCAGCCATCCGATCGGGTTGTTGATCTGTCGCCAGAACATCAGCCACGGGCTGTCACCGGCTGTTTTGAGTAAGACGTTGGCGCCGTAGGTATTTCGCTGTTTGACGACTTCGTCCGGAGTCAGTCCATTCTGTCGCGAGCCGAGGGTCTCCAGAATAGAGTCCGGGCGCATGGCGTGCCAGGAAGGCGGCGGTGCAGCCTGAGGCTGAGGCATCGTGTGTCGCTGGTCTTTTTCCGGATTCATCAAGAGGGGAACTTTAGCAGGGAATCATAGTGCATCAATCCTAAATGAAAATGCAGTATCGGCTGGATGTCCTGGGCGGAGACGGTGTAATGTCACCCCGAACAGCAGGAGACCAATTTATGGCGAAGAAAACCATTGTGGCGGCCGTCCAGTCGGGCCGCGTGTTAGTTTCGGATGGCGCGTGGGGGACATTCCTTCAGAAAAAAGGGATGAAGCCGGGCGAATGCCCGGAATTGTGGTGCGTGACGCATCGGGCGGATGTTCTCGACATTGCCCGCAGTTATATCGAGGCGGGTGCCGACATGATTGAGTCCGACAGCTTTGGGGGTACCCGCTGCAAGTTGCAGCATTTCGGGCTTGAGGATCGGACTGCCGAACTGAATCGGGCGGCGGCGGCAGTTTCGCGTGAGGCGGCCGGGACTGACCGGTGGGTGATTGCTTCCGTTGGGCCGACCGGACTGATGACCGTTCTGGGAGATGTGACCGAGGATGACCTGTACCGTGATTTCAAGGAGCAGGCCATGGCGTTGGCCGAGGGGGGCGCCGATGCCCTCTGTATTGAAACGATGAGTGCGGTGGATGAGGCGGCGGCGGCGGTGCGGGCCTGCCGGGATCACACTCAATGCGAGGTGATCTGCACCTTTACCTTTGAGCGAACCCTCCAGGGCGAGTACCGGACGATGATGGGTGTATCCCCGACCGAGGCGGCGCGTGCGGCGATTGAGGCGGGTGCCCATGTCATCGGTACAAATTGTGGCAACGGCATGGAACGTATGGTGGAGATTGTGCGGGAGATGAGGGCCGCCGCTCCGGTCACACCGATCCTGGTCCATGCCAATGCGGGGCTACCCAAGTCAGTCGATGGCGTCGATGTTTTTCCGGAAACCCCGGCTGACATGGCGGCCCGCGTTCCCGCCCTGATTGCGGCGGGGGCCAATATCATTGGCGGCTGTTGCGGGACGACGCCCGCGCATATTACGGCAATCAAGCGGGCCGTGCTTGGCTTGAAGGCCTGAAATGAATGAGCTGAATCATCCTCCCCGTCTGGGCATTCTGGGCGGAACCTTCAATCCGGTTCATTTGGGGCATATGATCATGGCCCAGGATGCGATGGAGGCCTTTGATTTATCCCGGGTACTATTTATGCCCTGCGCCCGGCCGCCCCACAAACCGGCCACCGCCCTGGCTCCCGCGCACCACCGGTTCGCCATGCTGGAGGCCGCGATTGAGGGGGATTTGCGGTTTGAGTTGTCCGACATGGAACTCCAGCGTGGCGGAATCTCCTACACCATTGATACCCTGCGCGCCCTGACGGCGGAACATCCGGGCGTGGAGTTGTTTTTCATCATCGGGGCGGATTCACTGGGTGAACTGCATCTCTGGCGCGAGATTGAGGCACTGCTGGCGTTGTGCCGGATTGTGACCATGGCGCGGCCGGGCGTGAAACCGGAGGCCCTTCAGGCCAACGCCATCAACTTAAGGGATCCCTGGCCCGAGCAGATTCATGCGGACATCCGGGTCGGGCACCTGGTGGAGGTGTCCTCAACCGACATCCGGTATCGGGCGGCGGAAGGCATGACGATTCGTTATCTTGTGCCGCCGGGGGTTGATATGTATATTGCTGAGCATTCGCTATACAGGAGATGAACGGAATGATGGATTCACTGAAATTGATGCGCCTTGCCCGGGAAGCCCTGCTTTCAAAGAAGGCTTCCAACCTTGTTGTTTTTGATGTGCGGAAAACGTCGCCCGTGACGGATTATTATATGATCACGTCCGGAGCCACGCCGGCCCAGCTGAAGGCCATGATGAATGCCGTGATCAAGGATATCAAGGCGACAGACTCAATCCGTCCCCGCATTTCAGGAACCCCGGACGACGGGTGGATGGTGCTCGACCTGTTTGATGTAGTTATCCACGTTTTTCAGGACGAGGTCCGGAAATACTATTCCATTGAAGAGTTGTGGGCTGATTGTCCTCAAGTGACGTGAAGTCATCCATCAGGTCGATTTGCGAATCCATCTTCATTCCCTGAAGGATCAGCAACTGATCCGCGAGAATCGTCATGTCGGATTCGTCAGAGTAACTCGCCTGGGAGCCCTCATTTCCCATAACCAGCGCGACCAGGGAAACAATTTCCGTGGCTGGCGAGTTTTTGGCCAGTGCGGGGGCAGCACGGTGTATGGTCATTAATTTGAGGCTGGTGAGGCAAATCGCAAGACTGGCGGCGGCGGCCAGGATTCCCCGCCAGGGAATGGAGAGCTGCCGCGGGGTTCTCAGGGCGTGTCGTTCCGCAGCGGCCCGTAGGGATTCCAGAATTGCCGGGGAGGGCGAGGTGCGGGAGGCCGGGGTTTCCTTCAGGACTTTTCGCAGAAGGCTGAGGTCAGCCTGGCTCTGGCGGCAGGCGGGGCATTCCACGAGGTGGCGGTCCAGATCCTGCCGCTGCCGGCCGGTCAATTCCCCCGAGTCCTGCAAGAGGATCAAGTTTTCAATTTGAGTACAGTTCATTTTAGTCTTTCCGATCCGGCTCGTGATCCTTCAGAAGCAGTCTCATTTTATCGAGTGCATAATGCATTCTCGAAAGAGCCGTGTTCAGTGAGACCCGTTGCATTTTTGCTATATCCTTAAACGCCATATCCGCCTCCATGCGGAGCGTGAACACCTCGCGCTGTTCAGCCGGCAACTGCGCCAGCGCCAGCTCAATCGCCCTCCCCAGATCCCGGCTGTGTGCCCGCCTGTCCGGACCCGGTTCCGGGGTTTTCATCCGGTCACGCCAGGTGGTTTCGTTTTCACCCGTCCCCAGGGGGGCATCCATACTGACTTTTTTCTTTTCCCGTCTGCTCCAGTCGACGACCAGATTATACCCGATCGTGAACAGCCAGCTCTTAAAATGATCCCCCCTGAACCCGTGGGCCTTGGTGATGACCCGCATCCACGTGTTCTGGAAAATCTCCTCTGCCTCTGCCTCACACTTGGTCGTCCGAACCAGAAAGCTGAAAAGCGGTCGCCTGTAGCGCTCCACCAATTCATCGAGCGCCCCGGGAACTCCCCGGTTATAGGCCGCAATGAGATCCTCATCACAGGTCTTTCCGGGCGAACTCCCGTCACTATTTCCGGTCTCACTACTCATAACGAACGAGCACCCTTGTTTATTTTATACAAATTACAGGTTGACTTGGACTGATGGGCCGATATTATGACGGCGTTTTTTGCGGTCAGCAAGCAACAACAGAAGTTAGGGTAAAGGATAGTTTTATGCCGAATATCAAGCAAGCGGGCAAGCGGGCGAAACAGGCGTTGGTCCGACGGGTTCGCAATCGCAGCACCAAGAGTGAAATTGCCACGGGGCGTCGCGTGTATGTCGCGGCGATCGAGTCGAAGGATAAAGTCAAGGCGCTCGCGGAATTCAGCGCATTCTGCTCAATTCTCGACAAGTCCTCCAAGCGGGGCATCATCAAGAAGAGTACGGCGGATCGTCGCAAATCGCGCGCTGCCGCCATGCTCGCGAAGATGGTGTAAGTTTTTTGATGTTACTATGAAAAAAGCCGTGCCGGGCAACCGGACACGGCTTTTTGTGTTGTTGTGAGTGGCCGTTACCAGTATTCCACCACGCATTTGACGACCCGCTGCCCCAGATCTGAGGCGGCCTTTGGAAGAGCCAGGCGGCGTGCGCTGGGAAGATCCGCGAGCGCCGTGAAGGTGGTGAAGCCAATGACCCCCTTGGTGTTCACCACGATTTCATTCGAGGGAAGCTTTTTAAGAATGACATCAGCGGTCAGGATCAGGCGATATTCCTTGGCGGTCGTGGCCTGATCCCGGCGATACCGGAGGGGCTCCAGTTCATATTTCCTGACGGTGACCTCCAGGATGCTGTTGGCCTGCTCTTTCGGGAGAACCTTCAGGGATCCGTCCTTCTGGAATTCCTGAATGGCGGCACCGGTCAGGATGGTCTCCAACCCGGGTTCCTTGGCCTCAATGGTGAATACCGGGATGTTAATGGAGGTGATCCCCGGGGGGAGATTGCTACCCAGTTTGTAGCCCACGCATCCGGAGGTGGCCAGAACCAGGCTGGCGAGTCCAAGAAGTCCCCAAAAATTACTTTTTTTCATGGCTGTTGATGTCCTTTCTCAAGTTCTCGATCCGTTGGCGTGCTTGTCCTGCACATTCATGTGAGGCGTATTTTTTCAAAAATCCCTCGTAGGCGATCAGGGCGGCTTTCGGGCGATGAGCGATTTGATCGTAATATCGGGCCAATTCAAACGCCCGCCGGGCCTGCTCATCGTTGAGTTGTGCCAGAAGGGTTCTGGACTCCGTGATTTTTTCGTGGCCGGGATAGGCACGGATGAATTGAACCAGCGCCGCCCGGGCGGCATTGCAGGAGTTTTCATCGTTGGGGCGGTTCCGGTACAATTTGGTCAGGCACTGGGCTTCGCGGAAGGAGGCCTGCGCCAGGATCGTCTCGTCGTTGTAACGGTTCTGGACGATCTCAAAGGCGGCAACCGCCTCTTCCTCCTCCTCATTCAATTCATGAATGATGCCGATGTTGAGCTGGCAGGTGGCGGCATACTCCCAGGTGGGCGCATTCAGAATAATCTTTTCAAAGAGGGGGATGGCCCGCTCGGGGGCTTCAAATCCGGGAAATAACAGAAAGGCGCCCTTCCGCGTGGTCATGAGGTAATTGGCAATTTTGAACTGACGGCCCAGAACGTCCCGGTAGTCGAACTGTCCGGGATAGTAATCAAACAGGTATTGATACTCGTCAAAGGCCTTCTCGTAGAGTTCGCGTTCTTCCTGAACCCGGGCAAGCTCGAATTGAGCCTTCGGGGCTTCGGGCGAGTCCGGCCACGCGTAGACCAGCGCCTGATAGGCGTTGGCCGTCTTCCGGTAGCGTTTATCCTGATGGTACTGTGCGGCCAGCTTCATCTGCTCTGCGGCCGTGGCACAGGAGGGACTGCGGTACCAGCGAAGACCCCGCTTGACCTGTGCTTTTTCACCTCTGGATTGATTCTGGGTTGACGGGGCGCCGGGGGGCGGAGTGGGCATGTTGTCGTAACTGGCCCGACAAGGGCTCGCCCAGAGCAACATCAGGAACAATAATATCGGGATCATGAAACGCATATGGGGGCATACTTTAGGGGGCGTGGCGGAGAGGGTCAAGAGGGGAATGAGCGGCCGCGACGGAGGTGGTGGACGATGTCGGGCAGGCGATGCAGCGGCAGAGTCCCGCCTCTTTCAGTGCCTGCGGGCCATCGAAGAAGGGCTTGTCCGGAACCGTGAATCCCACCCGTCGGGCCTCATCCACCAGAATGTGAAGATAGTCTGTCATATGTCGCGCCGTGTAGGGATTGACATCATGAAAGTTCAGGATGACGGTGAGCGAGGCCGCCGGACTGCCGCTGTGCCTGGCGTTTTGAAAGATCTCAATGAGGGCGTTCCGGATATGGATCCGCCGGAACAGGCTGCCCTTGTAGCCGTAGATCAGGCCGTCCCTCGCCCGGATATCCGCCATGAGCATGTGAAGTCCCAGCGCCTCATAGAGGGCCTGTGTCGTTTGATTTTTTGCCCCGAACGGCGGGCGCACGAATATCGGATCCGAGCCCGTGATGTCCCGAAGCAATGCCTGGGCCGCCTTGAGTCCTGCCTCCAATTCAGCGGGCGGGACTTTCCGGTGATCCACATGGCCCCGGGGTGATACACTATGAATGCCGAGCAGGTGCTCCTCTGCGGCGAGGGCCCGCATGACGGCGTGGCCTTCCGGGGTGCCCCCTCCGCGCGGATGCCCCGTTTGGACAAAAAAGAGGGCCTTGGCGCCCGGTTGCACATCATTGGTGGCAAGTTGATGCAGGATGGCGAGGGTCGGGTTGTAGGGCTTTGTGATGCTGGGACCGTCATCAAAGGAGAGGATGAAGCGGATCACCGGCGGCGGAATGCCCGCATCATGCGCGGAGGGGGCGGGAATGGAGCGGCAGGATGACAGGACTCCTGCCAGCAGGATCAAGCCCGACAGCTGTGCTGGAATCGCCGGGGATTTCATCGGGAGCCTCCCGCCTGAACCCCTTGTTCCCATTTCCGGCAGCGTCCCCCGCTGCGGCCCAGGGATTCGTCATGATCCAGGATCTCTATCACCTCGCACTGGTTCGGGCAGTCGTTGCACCGGAAGCCGCGTGTGGCGATCTCACGGTCACAGAGGCTGTAACCACGAAAACGGGTTCGGATCGGATTGGCGCGGGCTGCGAGCAGGGCCGCGCCATAAGCACCCATGACCATGTTGTGTTGCGGGATGATGACCTCGGTCTGGAGAGCCTCATTGAAGGCCCGGCGGATTCCCCGGTTGGCGCTGACCCCGCCCTGCAGGACGATGGGGGGGCGGATTTCCTTTCCGGCGCAGACATTGCTGAGGAAGTTGCGCACCATGGCCTGGCACAGGCCCATGACGATATCGTGCTGCTGGTGGCCGGCTTGCTGCTTATGGATCATGTCGGATTCGGCAAAGACGGTGCAACGCCCCGCAATGGTGGTGGGATCGCTCGAGAGGAGCGCCCGTTCGCCCAGTTCCTCAATGGAGAGGCTGAGTCGCTTGGCTTGTGAATCCAGAAAACTTCCCGTACCCGCGGCGCAGATCAGGTTCATGGCAAAGTCCACCACCACGCCGTTGCGCAGGATCGTGACCTTGCTGTCCTGCCCCCCGATTTCAAAAATGGTGTTCGCCTCCGGGTGCAGATGCAGCGCAGCCCGGGCATGGGCGCTGATCTCATTCTTCACGATGTCCGCCCCGACGACGGCTCCGATCAGGGTGCGGGCACTCCCCGTGGTGCCGACTCCGGCGATTTCCAGGGTGCCGGGAACCGTCTGGCGCATCTCCAGAAGTGCTTTCTGAACGGAGTGGATCGGATTGCCATCAACCCGCCGGTAGGCGGTGAAGAGGACCGTCGAGCCGGAATCAATCAATACCAGATTGGTGCTGATCGAGCCGACATCAATCCCGAGATAGGCTTGGGTTGTCATGATGAGGCCTGCTTTCTTCGTTCCCGCAGAATGTCTGTAAAGGCTTCCAACCGGGTGACGATCCCGACATGGCTGCTGTGTTCGTCAAATGACAGTTCGAGAATGGGGATCGAGTGGTCCTGGCTGATCTTGCGCAGGATCGGGCGGATGGTGATTTCCGGCATACAGCCGGTGGGGGCGATATGAATGACCCCGTCATAGTGCTCCTGGGCGCAGCGCAGGGTGTAGGCCACGGATTCCAAGGCGTGGCCGCCCACCCGCGACTTGAGATAGGGACGCGCAAGCCGGTTCAGGGAGTCACGGGAATCCGGGCTCCGGAATCCGATGTGGAAGATTTTAGCCAGTTCGTTTCCGAGCAGGAAAAAATTCTGAACCTCGACGCCCAGGCTGCCCAGGGTTTCTTCCAGGTTGTGGTTCAGATAACTGTCCCGCAGGATTGAGGCTTCGCCCAGCAGTCCGATTTTCAGGGGCCTGGCCGCTGCGTCGGTGGGGACGGTGTGGAAGCGTGCGGGAATCGTCCGGGACAGGGCCCGGATGGCAGGCACGGTTCGGGCCTCGTCCAAATCCTTGAGGCACGTATTCATGAGGCGGGTGGTGTCGCCGGTGTGGAGCTCCCGTGCCCGGGTTTCCCAGGCCAGCTTTTCAATGGCGTCCACGGCATGAACCTTGAAAAAAGCGCGGCCGCAGCAGCGGAGGAAATCGCCCATCGTGGGGTCGAAATGGCGGATCAGGGGCGGCTTGATCCCGTCATAACCCAGTCCAAAGATGAACAGATTGAATCCGCGATCCCTGAGGATTTTCTGCTGCAGTTCCCGGTAGTACCGGAGCCGGCAGGTGCCCACGCTGTTGACCATGACCCCGTATTCCACGCCTTCCATGGCCGCCTTGATGAAATAGCCGGTCGTAGCCTTAAAGGCCAGACAGCTGAACTCGGGCGAGGCGTCCGTCCCGAGTTTCATGATTTCAGGCGTGGTGCAGCGGGTGCTCCACGGGGTGACTCGCAGGCACTCCACGGAGGCGGCCAGCGCAATCGAATAGTTTCCCCAGGGGGGTATGGCCAGGGCTGTCATGTTACCATCTCGTTGAATCCACAAATGCCTCCAGCCGGGTATCCGTTCCGGCCTGTGCGGCGTGTTCATCCACCACTAAAGTCATGGTGGGAATCCCTTTTGTTTTGAGTATGTCGCGGTTGAATTCCATCACAATGGAGTCGCATCCGCAATTGAAGGAGGTGAGTTGGATGACGGCGGCGCATTCAGCCGCATCCAGGGTCTTGAGATGGTGGATCATTTTTCCGCAGGTGTCCCACTTGATGTTGCCCGTCGGCATTTCCTCGCCGTCAAAGGGCATCAGGTCAACATCCACATCGAGTCGTTTCAAGGTGGCGAGAATGGGGCCGGAAATATAGTCGTCGTGGAGATTGTAGGGATGGCTGATGACCAGGAGTCTTTTCCGTGCCGGACCCGGGGGGCGGACGGGCGGACGGCGCGCCTGGGCGAGGGCGGCGAGGGCGGCATCGGCGGCGGTGCACGTCAGGGCTTCCTCCGCGCCAAGGCGGCGGCCCAGTTCCAGCAGGGAGTCGCGCAGGGGCGTTATGGTTTCATTGATATCAAGGCTCAGGATCCGGGTGCGGTTCCCGAACTGGGCCTCGGCAACATCGGGCAAAGCGGAAAGTTTGGGGCAGGCAATGTGTCCCTTCAGGCCCGACAAAAGACGTGGAACAAAAAGCCGATCCACTTTACCGGCGAGTTCGGCCAGGTGGGCGTCGAGTAGTTTGAGTGGCAGGCAATGTTCCGATTCCGAGATCAGGACGGCCTGCTCGACCGTGTGACGGGTTGAAGCGCCGGACATTACGGGGGTGTGTCCGAGCTGGGTGAAGAAGGTTTCGAAAAGGGAGGGATAGTAAAAATAATACAGGGCGCGGGGGATGCCGATGGTCAGCGGCCTGAAACCTGTGCCATCCACCACCGTTTTCAAAGCGGTGAAAGCGTCTGGGCGCATCTCCTGGAGAATCATGAGGCTGGCGTTGACGGCGGCCTTGGTGGCCATGGGCACTCCGCCCCCGTACTCCGCCCATTGGCCGCCCAGCAACAACCGTTTGACGGGGGTCGTGAGAGTGGCGAGGCGGGCGTGGATGTTTTTTTGGGTCGGCTTGTGTCCCATGATCGAGCCGTCCCGGTTTCCCGTGTAGCGGTGGAACGTAACCGGAGTGGCCACCTCCCTGACCTCGATGTGGCGGCGAAGGCCGGGGATCAGCAGGCGCTCGACCCGGTCGAGAATCGTGTCGGTGAATTCCTGCTTATACCGGCGATAGGCTTCCCCGCGCTCCAGACCGGGTCCGGTTTCCCACTGATTGTGATGGGACAGGTAGGAGGGGCACTGGATGAGGAGAGTGCCTTTCCCCGGAGGGGCCAGGGAGGGATCGCGGAGAGAAGGGGCCAGAACGCTGATCAGGGTGGAATGGGCTTCTCCACTGACCCGATCTTCCAGGGGTATGGAGTCCTCAGTCAGGCGAACCAGGGACTCATCCAATCCAAGCGAGGCGGGGGGGCAATCCAGTCCCAGATAAATTGAGAAGCTGGAGTAATACAGATCTGCATGACGAAGGCGCTTGAGTATTCTGGCGGGAACGCTGGCAGGGGGAAGCATCGTGGTGAAGAGCTGTTCCACATCGCAGGCGGCGATGACGTAGCGGGCGTGCACGGTGTCGCCGGTGGCGAGCCGGACTCCGGTCGCTTTTTTGGAGGCGTTGACGAGGACTTCACGGACGCGTTGGTTCAGGGTGATTCGGCCGCCGTTTTCGGTGATTTTCCGGCACAGCCAGTCCACCATTACGGCGCAGCCTCCCTCAGGCGGCTTTTGGAAATCACCTGTGAAAGCGAACCCCAGCGGGACGAGAACCGACATCATGGTGCCATCGGAGTGAAAGAGATTCAGGAGTTCGCGGGTCTTGAAATAGCGGGTTAATCCCCTGGCGGCCGGGGTTGATACCATATGGCGGATGGGCCAGACCCAGCCCGTCATGGCCAGGCCGTGATGCAGGAGTTCGCGGGGGGACATGGTTTTCACCGACCGCATGCGGTTGTCGAGGAACAGCATATGATGGCCGAGGCGTTCGGCGTCCCGGAAGAGTTTCTGAATCCCCTTTGATTCATGGGGAAAGTCCTGGATCAGTTGATCGCGAAGTTCCAGAGGGTTCGAGGTGAGCAGATAATTATGACCGGTGTTTTTATAGCGATGAATCCGCTGGAGCGGGACATAGCGCGGGCCGTCGTTGCCAATGGCGTGCTGAATACGGGCGAGAAAGCCGCCCGGGCGGCATTGGTTCAGCCATTCAAGGGAGGCGTCAAACGTGAATCCCTTGCGGTGGAACGAGGCCAGACAGCCGCCCGCCTGTGATTCTGTTTCGAAGAGCTCGACACGGAGACCGGCCTTCGACAGCAGGGCGGCGGCAGTTAATCCTGCAATACCACCCCCGATGATCACGACATCGCAGTGAGTTGGACGGCCCATAGTCACGCCAGAGTGAAAAACGCGGCGGCATCCAGGATGGAAAGCCCGTTTTTGTGAAGGGCTTTGGAGGCCTGGTCGGGCTTGTCCACCCGGACAATCATGATTGCGTTACTGCCCCGCTTAAGGGTAAAGGCGTACATGTATTCGATGTTGATGGCATTGGGTTCCAGGATGGCCAGAATGCTTTCCATACCCCCGGGATGATCCGGAATTTCAATGGCCAGTACATCGCTGATAGTCACCACGCAGCCGGCCTTCTCCAGTACGTCCCGGGCCTTTTCCCACTCCCTGATCATGATCCTCAGAATGCCGAATTTTCCAGTGTCCGCGAGGCAGAGGGTTGGGATATTGATGCCTGCCGCCGCCAGCACCTTGCAAGGATGGCCGAGGCGGCCGGGTTTGTTTTCCAGACAGACAGACAGTTGTTTCAGTGTCATACGCCCTCCTTTCCGGTCAACAGTTGTGAAGCCATGAAATGTTTCCGAATCGCACCGGTAAGGGCCATGGGATCGGTCCGGTTCAGCCGGTCAAGCACCCGTTCCCACCGATAGGCAAAACTGCCCTTTTCATCACGCGGGCGTTGTTTAAAAAGCGTATCGAAGGACCGTTTTCGCCGTGTATAATCCTGTTTCACATGAAGAAACCGTTCCGTAAATGAGGCAAGATAAGCCTCCAGCACTTCTCCGGGAGAGGAAAAAAAGGGGAGTCGGCGTCGGATGGGCTCCGCATAGGCCTCCGCAAAGGAAGCCAGATCAGACTGATAATCCGTGAAGGTGCCGGTGTGATCGGCGACGATGATTTCCCTGGGCATGCCGAACTCGTCCTCTATCAAAACCTCATCGCCATCGTCGAACAGCACGGCGTTTTTCAGGTTCAGGCGGCCTGTGATGATATTGGACGCGGCGGCCCGGCCCAGTAACCTCGCAAAGGCGAGGGAATACGTGAGGCTCTGGAAACGGGAACGGGGGATCTTGTCGGTGGCCATGCCGGAGAGATAGTCGCGTTCGAAATAGGTGGACCAGATCTGCTGGCCGTCATACCGGGTTCCGTGGTAGTGCTCGCTGATTTTGCGGGTTGTGATGCGGGCGGGCAGGTTCATGCCCAGCTGACGGCAGCCCAGTCTGCGATCCAGGATATATTCGGTGTAGTCCTCCGCCTCCATGATGGCGGGGAGGAGATCCTTGCCCTCGTTCAGGTGTTCCCGGATTCCCCATTTCTGCATGCGAAGAATACGGACAACAGGGTGCGGCGAACTGTTTTGTTTGATCTCCGCCACATACACATCGCGGCGGCCGGAGCTCGAGGGTCGGCGTGATAGCGAGCCGATGACCCGGCCGACATTGACATAATCAATATCCCCGAATTCGCGAAGGAAATTAAAGATGAACCCGCGTGCCTTTTCGTCGCAGAGGATCCTCAATTCGGAATCAGGGGGTGAACGATCCGCTTCATCGAAAAGGCTGTCGAACATCAATTCCCCCTCTTCGATGCGGCCGCCGGGGAGCCATTCGATCTGCATGAAGAATTCGGAACTCAGTCCGAGGATGGTTTCTTCGGGAAGGGCTTCGCCTCCCTGACCGATCAGGCATGAAAACATCAGGTTTCGCCAGTCGGGATTATCGGGATTGTCTTCCCTCATTTCCGGCCGCACGGCATCGCGAAAGGCCGCTTTGAGGTGTTCATAACAGGTGCGGATATCCGGAGGAGATTGATCCATGGGTTCGCAGGGTTTGAAGCTGGAATGGTCGAATGATTTGTCGGTGGAAAAAAAGGCTACTTCGGGGTGGCCCATGCGGTTGTAGCGGCATGAAAAATCCCGGATTTCAATCAGATGTGCCTGGAGTTCATTGTCCGGCAGGGTTTCGAGTTCACAGAACTGCTGGTAGGTCAGGAATCGCGTGCCGATGTCGCGACTGTAATAGTAGATGGAACGGCCCCCGATCGGCAGCATGGCTGAGGCGATCATGCGTTTCATTTCATCAGGACTTTGGGGGAGCAGGGCAATCCGCCAGTTTTCGCCACGTTCCTTGATGGCATAGCGGACTTTTTCATTCATGAGGTTGAGAAACTTGATTTTCTGCTTGGAGACCAGTTCCTGAAGCAGGTCGTCGGCTTCGAAGGCCAGTGCCATGTTCTCGGGATCAGGCCGGATCAGGATGCTCCCGGGGTCCATGATCAGGTCAACCGACAGCTGCCATTCCAGCATCTCGTCCTCTTCGGACAGCGGGGGCTGGTTGGCTTGTTTCCGGGTGGCGTTAAGATCGGCGATATAGGCAAAGCGCTGGGTGGCGTGGATGCCGGGCAGGGTGACGAGGGTCCGGCTCCGGGGAAAGATCGTGCCGATCCGTGAGATCAATCGTCCCTGCTGATCCTTCGCAAGCGGGTGTTCACCTAGAATTCGAATAGTCATTCCCTCGCATACTACCAATCCCTCCCTGTATTGAACAATCTGCTTTTTCATGGTGACAGTTGAGTCGGATTGAATACGATGGGGGGCTATGAATTCGGTATACACCACAACGATTACCCGGGAAGCGCGCACGCGCGGGATTCAAATTGAAGTGATTGATCCCCGGACTCCCATTTTCGTGCTCAGGCATAAGGGAAAGTCAATCCGGTGTTACAACGCCCTGACGGATCGGGTTGGGGCGGTGACTTTTCAGATGACCCAGAACAAGGCCCTGGCCAATGTCTTTCTCAAGTCCCGCGGGTTTCCCGTTCCGGCCCAGCAACTTTTCACGGAGCCGGTGTCGGCGGAGCGTTTTTTGAAGCGATACCGCAGTATTGTTGTTAAACCCTGCTCCCAATGGGGCGGGCGCGGGGTGTCGGTGGCGGTGAAAACGGCTGAGGAATTGGCCTGTGCCGTGCGTTTTGCGAAGCGGTTTGAGGAGGAGATCATTCTCGAACAGTATGTCGAGGGAGTGGACTACCGCCTGATATTTGTGGATTTCAAATTCGTAGCGGCTATTCGCCGGCGATCCGCCCATGTGGAGGGGAATGGCCGGGATTCAATCCGGAACCTGGTGCAGGCAAAGAACCGGCAGGAACGGCGCGTTGATCCGAGTCATATCATTCCGCTCGATGCCGAGACGGCTCGCAACCTCAAGGTTTTAGGCCTGTCGTGGGAGCAGGTTCCTGCGGCGGGGCGGGTTGTTCGCGTCAGGTTGACCTCCAACTACCATACTGGCGGTGATGTGGATGTGGTGACCCATACGGTCAATCGGAAGCTGGTGGCCTTGGCCAGGCGTGCCGTGAAAGCGCTGAACGTTCCGGTCATTGGCATTGATTTCCTGGTGAATGAGGCAAGCGGTCGGTCGTGGCTGATTGAGTTGAGCCCCGATCTGGCAATTTCCCCGCCCGAGGGCGAAGAGGTGGCCCGGCATTTCATGAACTTCCTGTTCCCGGAGACAAAACGATGAAATCCTGTCATCTGGTTGGCGTTGCGGGTGTGGGGATGAATGCCTTAGCTCAGGCACTCAAGGGGGGTGGGTGGGCGGTCAGCGGCTCGGACCGTTATGAGGATCAGGGCCAGGATCTTGAGGTGATCCGGAAGCTGAAGGAGGCGGGAATTCGATTTTATCCGCAGGATGGATCCGGGATATCCCGAGAGACGGGTGCGGTGGTCGTGAGTACCGCGATTGAGAAGGATAATCCCGATATCGTCGCTGCGGAAAGGCTTGGGGTCCCTGTGCGGCACCGGGCCGAAATGCTAGCCGAACTCGTTCAGGGAAAGAAAACGGTGGCGATTGCGGGGACCTCCGGAAAAACGACGGTAACGGGCATGGTCGGCTGGCTTCTCGAGCAACTCGGAGCTGATCCCACGGTGGTCAATGGCGGGGCTCTGGTGAACTGGGCGGATGATCATCATGTGGGAAACGCGCGAACAGGCGGCTCAGGACTTTGCGTGATTGAGGTCGATGAGAGTGATCGCTCGCTCCTGCGGTTTTCACCCGACCGGGCCTTGATTACCAATATGTCGGCTGATCATTTCAGCCTGGAGGAGACCGTCGGGCTTTTCAGCCAGTTCAGGAGTCAGGTCCGGTGCGATTGTATTGCAGGGTGGGATCCCGGAATGCCGTGGCAGGGCCTGAAGCCGGTGCTGAGCCGGACCGGGTGCCGCTTCGCTTATGGCGGGCTTGAGTTCGAAATTTCGTTACTAGGGGCACACAACGCCGAAAATGCGCTTCAGGCGGTTGTGCTGTGCCAGCGAATGGGTTTTGACTTAGGTCGCATTCGCGATGCCCTGGCTCAATTCAAGGGTATTCAGCGGCGCCTGGAGCGGGTGGGGGAAGCCGGCGGGGTGACGGTGGTGGATGAGTATGCCCATAACCCGGCGAAAATTTCGGCCGCCTGGCGGGCTGTGGCTCCTTATTATTCGCGGGTCACCGCGTTCTGGCGCCCGCATGGATTCAAGCCGTTGTCCCTGATGTTCAACGATCTGGTGGCGATGTTCGGGGACGTATGCCGCCCGCAGGACCGGCTTTTTCTGATGCCGGTGTATTACGCGGGAGGGACGGTGAGTAAGGCGATGGACTCGGATGTGCTTGCGACGGCGTTGCAGGCGCGCGGGGTGCCCGCCGTATGGGTTCCGGATTACGACCGGTTGATGTCCGGGATTATGAAAGACAGTCAAGCGGGCGAGGTCGTGCTATGCGTGGGCGCCCGGGACCCCGGCATCCCCCGGTTTGCCCGCGAGTTGGTGACTCGTCTGGGATGAGCGGGCGCGAGCCCCTCATTGTATGGATTGGCGTCGCAAGACCACCCGTTCCATCAAGACATACATGGCGGGCAGGACGAGCAGGGTTAACAGTTGGGAGGTGATGATGCCACCCATGACGACAACGGCCAGCGGTTTCTGGATGTCGGCGCCGGAACCGGTGGCATAGAGCATGGGGAGATGCCCGATGAAACTGGTCAGTGCTGTCATCATCAACGGCCGGAACCGGATGTCGCATCCGGTTCGGACAGTGTCGGAAAGGCCCAATCCGCTGTCACTCAACTGGCGGAAAAAGGCGACGAGCACCACGCCATTCTGAACGGCGATGCCGAGCAGGACGATGAAGGCCACGGCTGAGGAAACGGAGAGATTGATTCCGAATGCCGCCACCGCCAGTACGCCGCCCACCAGGGCGAAGGGCAGATTCGCGAGGACGAGCAGGGAATGCCGGACCGAGCCCAGCGCCGCAAAGAGCAGGATGAAAATCAGGATCAGGGCGATGGGCACCACGATGGATAATTGGCGCATGGCGCGCTGCTGATTTTCAAATTGGCCCCCGTATTCAATGAAATAGCCCGTCGGTAACTCGCGGGCCAGCGGAGCGAGCTTCTGTTGAATGTCCTTCACGAACCCCCCGAGGTCGCGCCCGCGGACATTGGTTTCGACCACCACCCGGCGCATGCCGTTTTCGCGGCTGATCTGGGCCGGCGACTCAATGCGCATGAACGAGGCCAGCTGATCGAGCGGAACCCGCTCCCCGCCGGGTGCCACGATCCATAACCGTTTAATGGCCTCCTCGTCCCGGCGTGACTTTTCCTCGAAGCGGACCACCACGGCGAAGCGCTTTTCTCCTTCAATCAGGGTGGTGGCACGGGTGCCTGCAATGGCGCTTTCGATGGTGTCGTTGATGTCGCTAATCCGGATGCCATGGCGGGCCGCCGCCTGGCGGTCAATCACCACATCCAGTTGGTTCATTCCGGTCACCTGTTCAACTTTCGTGTCCTGGGCGCCGGGCGCCGAACGGATGACGCCTGCCGCGCGGTCGGCAAATTGCCGGATCAGGGTGAGATCGGGGCCAAAGACTTTTACGGCCAGATCGCTCTTGATTCCCGAAATCAGTTCATTGACCCGCAGGGCGATGGGTTGCGAGAAGGAAAACCGGAGGCCGGGAATGATGGAAAGATCCCGGTTAATGGCGTCCACAAGGTCTTCCCGATTGCGTCCGGATGACCATTGTTTCCGGTGCTTGAGAACAATAAAGACGTCCGTCTGTTCGGGGCCCATGGGATCTTCCGAAATTTCGGCCCGGCCGGTCTTGCAGATCACGCTTTCGATCTCCGGGAACCGGCGCAGTTGTTTTTCCATGAAATCGGCGACCCGCACCGAGCCTTCGATCGAGGCGTTGGGGAGGCGGACCACATTGATGGCGATCGCACCCTCATCCAATGTCGGCATGAATTCCGTTCCGATAAAGGGAATGGCCCCCAGTGAGGCAACCAGGATTCCCACCGCCAGCCCCAGGGTCAGGCCCGGGCGCCGCATGGCCCGGTCAAGCAGGGCGAGATAGCCGTGATGAAATTTTTTGATAAACCCGAATTCCCGCTCCGGGTCCTGTTTGAGGGTCAGGTCGGCCAATACGGGAATGGTCGTGAACGCGACGCCGAGCGAAACCAGCAGGGCGATAAGCAGGGTCAGCGCGAGCGGAGCGAACATCTTTCCCTCAATGCCCTGAAGGGTGAACAGCGGAACCAGAATGATGGCGATAATCATCACGGAAAAGGCCACCGGCCGGCCGACTTCCTGGACGGCCTCGGTGATGACGGTTCGCCGCGGTTCATGCAGTCGCAGGGCCAATTGGCGCCGGATGTTTTCGATCACGACAATCGAGGCATCCACCACCATGCCCACCGAGAAGGCCAGCCCGCCCAGGCTCATCAGATTGGAACTGAGGCCGGCCCAGCCCATGAAGATGAAACTGACAAGGAAGGTGAGGGGCAGGGATAGCACCACAATCAGGGCGGTTCGCATCTCGGCAATGAACAGAAATAGAATCAGGATCACGAAGAGCGAGCCTTCCATCAAGGCGGTCATGACGGTCGAGATGCAGGCCTTGACCAGCGAGGTTCGGTCGTAGAAAACATTGACCCGAACTCCTTCGGGAAGAGTGCCGCGCACCTTGTCCAGGGCATCCTTGACGCGGGCGACCACCTCGCGGGAATTTTCGCCCTTCAGCATGATGATCATTCCCGCCACGACTTCGCCGCGGCCATCCCGGGTGACGGCACCCTGGCGGGGCTCGGTGCCGATCACCACCTCAGCCACATCCTTCACGCGCACCGGGGTGCCATCCATTGCCTTGATCACCAGTTGCTCGATGTCGGGAATGTCCTTGAGCAGCCCCACTCCCCGTAAATAGACCTGTTCCCAGCCGCTGACGAGGACACCCCCGCCTGCGTTGGCATTGCCGCGCTCGACGGCGGCGGTGACCTCGGCGACGGTCAGTTTATATTGGGCCAGCTTTTCGGGAGTTAACAGAATCTGATACTGCCGTACCGCACCCCCGAAACTGTTTACCTCGTTGACGCCCGCCACCGGTTTGAGCATCGGGGCTACAAGCCAGTCCTGGAGGGTGCGGAGTTCCATGGCGTTGTGCCGGTCGCTCTCCAGGGTATATTGGAAAATTTCACCCAATCCGGTGCTGAGCGGGCCCAATTCGGGTTCCGTTCCCGGGGGTAACTGGTCCCGGGCCATGGCCAGTCGCTCGAATACTACCTGGCGTGTCCAATAGGTGTCCACCCCGTCCTGGAAGATGACGACCACCTGCGACAAGCCTGCACGGGAGAGGGATCGGACCTGGGTGACCTTGGGAAGGCCCCGCATCACCTGTTCAAGCGGATAACTGATCCGCTGTTCGACGTCTATGGCCGCCAAGCCACTCGCCTTGGTCAGGATCATGACCTGGGTGTTGGTGACGTCCGGGAATGCGTCGATGGGAAGGGTTTTCCAGGCGACCAGCCCCGCCAGGGCGAGGGCGACAGTGCCAAGCATGACCATGAGGCGCTGGGCGAGTACGGCTTTTATGAGGAGGTTAAACATGGCTGTGACTCCTTAATCCGCGCAACCGGCGCCCATTTTTTCGCGCAACACATCCGACTTAAGCAGAAAGGCGCCTTCGGTGACGACCTTCTGTCCCTCGGCCAATCCCTCCAGGATTTCGATTGAATCGCTGAAGTGGCGTCCCTTTTTGACGGGAGTGCGAATGTAATAGTCGTCCTTCAGATGAGTGAAGACAAAGCATTGGCCCTCGTCCTCCAGAACGGCATTACGGGGAACCGCCAGGACATCCTCGTTGCAAGTCCAGATCAGGTTGGCCTTGCAGAACATTCCGGGTCGGAGAAGGCCTTCCGGGTTGGGTATCAGGGCGCGTGCTTTCACGGTTCGAGTCGTTTCATCCATCGTGGCACCGAGGGTTTCAAGAGTCCCTTTGAATGGGTGCCCCGGGAAAGCCCTCGTTTCAAGGGTTACCAACAGGGGTGACTTGGCGGCAGCCGCAAGAACGGCGGCAAGGTCACGTTCGTAGAGATCGAGCCAGACCCAGACGGAGGAGAGGTCCGATAGGGTCATGGCCGTCTGGCCGGGCTGAATACGATTCCCGGAAACCGCCTGCTTTTCAATCAAGGTTCCCGCCTGGGGAGATCTGAGGGAAAGGGTGCGGGGCGATTCTCCGGTGAGGGCGGCTATGTCAGATTCTGAAAATCCCATTGTATTAAGGGTATGGGCGGCGGCATCCCGATCCGTTTTGATCGTTTCGTAACGGATTTCGGCCTCGTCGGCTTCCACTTGGGCCGAGACTTTTTGCTCAGCCAGTCCCTTTTCCCGTTGGTAGGTGCGCTGGGCCGTTTGGGTCAGGGCGCGATTTTTGATATAGGAGCTGATTGCATCGCCCAATTCGGCGCTCTCGATTTCAGCCAGGATGTCGCCCGGCTTCATGAGTTTGCCGATGTCGCCCCTGACATTGCGGAGAATGCCGGGAACGGGGGAGGAGATGCGGACGGTGGCGTTTTCGTTGAGTGCGATTTCGCCGACTGCCGCGAGTCCCTGTTCCAGCTTCTGGCGGGTGGCGGAACCGAATTGAACCAGTGCCGGACTATTGGTTCCGGGGGTGAGAAGTGCTGGTGCGAGTTTAACCACGCCGGGTTCATACCGGCATTCATCGCAGGTATAAATCAGGATTTCATGTTCGCACATCCGCGTCATCAGGTCGTCTTTCGGAGCCTCGGCCTGAGTTTGAAGAATGGCACTCATGAGGCAGATTATTCCCGTTACTATTAAGTTTTGTGTTTTTGTCGTCATAGATATCCTCGGCTTAGGGTTGGTTGAAAAGTGTCAGTCCTGTTGTTTCTCCGGTGAGTCGGCCGATCGCGGCCAGAACTTTATGGTATTCGGACAGGGTATTGATCCAGCGGGCGCGAAGACTCACAAAGGAACGCTCCGCGTCAACCCATTCAAGGTACGAGAATTTACCCTGTTCATAGCCGATTTTTGCCTTCTCCGTGGCGTCACGGGCGGCGGGCAGGGCCTTGTCACGCAGGGCCGCGATTTCCTGCCAGGCATTTTCCGCCGCCACAAGCAAGTTCGCATGGTCGGCTTGCTGCTGAAGGAGGGCGGTCTGTTGAAGCTGTTCGGCGCGTAATACTTCGTGACCGGCTTTTTGAATGCCCGCCCGGTTCCGGTTAAAGAGGGGGATTGGCAGGGCGATGCCGCCTACCCAGGCGAATTCCTCATTGTTCTCGAAACGGCGTAAGCCGGCCGAGACCACGACATTGGGATAGGCCATGGCCCGTTCGCGGGTTAAGGCGGCATTCCGGGCGGCGAGTTCCGTTTGCGCCCGCATGAGAGCCGGAGCGGTCGACGGGGATTGCGTTCCTGAATCGGGGAGGCTTCCTTTCTGAACTGAATCAAGCCGTCCCTTTATGGAGTTGAAATCCGGCTTGGCGTGGCCCCAGAGGAGAGCCAAGCGGCGATGGGTCAATTGGGTCTGGCGGCGGGCTTTATTCAATTCCACCTGTGCCAGTGTGGATTCGACTTCAGCCCGTGAGGCTTCAAGAGGGGGCGCCTTGCCTGCCTGTACCCGTTGTGAAATCAGGCGGTAACGCTCCCCTGTGAGCCGCAGGTTATCTCCGGCAATCGCTTCCTGTTCCCCGGCTTGCAAGGCTTCGACATAGCGTTCCATAAGGGTGTGCCAGAGTTCAAGCTGGCAGGTTTTCTGTTCCACCCGTGAAAGGTCAGTTCCGGCACGGGCTTCCGCAATTCGGGCCCTGCGCTTCCCGCCTGTCTCGACGGGTTGGTTGATGAGCAGGGTGGTTTCGGCCGCATCCCAGCCTGAATTCGGCCCGGATCCTCCGAAGTTTTCAGCCTCCACCGAAAGCTCGGGATTGAGCTGGGTGTCGGCCTGAGTGGCGGCGCTTCGGGACGCCTCGACGCTGGATCGTGCGGCGGAAAGGGTTGGGTTGAGGTGTTGAATCTTTTCCCAAGCCTGGTCAAATGAAAGACTGGCCTCGTCGGCGTGTGTCATTGGCAGCAGACTGAGCGTCACGCCAATGGCCATAAAACAATGTTTTGTGAATAAAGACATAAATCCCCTGTAACGTCATGAGTGTCGGATTCGGAGTGTGGTCGCTTGACCTGAACTCCAGAGAGAAGACGGATTGCCTGATGGATCAGGCAATCGGGGGGCGGAAGATGCGGGAGGAAAAAGAAAAAGCCGTTGAGAGTGGGATTGGGGGGAACAGTCGTTCTGTCGTGGTGGGCAATAGATGAGCGATATCTGACAAGGCTGTCTCGGCCGGGGAATGTGACACACATGAGCATTCCAAGGTGCATCCGTCGTCATGACCATGGGTGTCGCAGGGGAAAAGACAGCCGAGCAAGGCAAGTGCCAGCATGATTTGGATAATGACTGAAACTTTTTTTGGCATCGGAACGGCACTCTAGGGTTTTATAGAAAGGGCGTCAAGATGACATAAAGTGAACAAAAATGGAATGGGATTGACCTCGCGCGGGAGGGAAGGCATCTTGAGTGGCATGAAAACAAAACCCTTTGTCCGTCCCGATTGGGATCACTACTTCATGGCTATTGCGACGGTGGTCGCCACGCGCGGAAATTGCTGCCGAAGGCAGGTCGCGGCCGTGATTGTGAAGGATCAGCGCATGATTTCGAGTGGTTATAACGGAACGCCGCGCGGGGTGAAAAATTGCTGCGAAGGGGGCTGCGAGCGATGTGCCGGGGACGCGCCGTCAGGGACCTCCCTTGGAGAGTGCATCTGTTGCCATGCCGAGGAGAACGCCATCACCCAGGCGGCCTACCACGGGATCGGCCTGCGTGGTGCCACGCTGTACTCAACGCTGAGCCCGTGCCTGACCTGTGCCAAAATGATTATCAATGCCGGGATACAGGAAGTGGTATACGAGAACGAGTATGAGTTCAGCAACCAGACGCGTTCCCTATTGCACGAGGGCGGCGTCCGGTGCCGTAAGCTGACGGAATAGGGGCACGACCGGATTATTTCTCGGCCGGATCGTCCTTGTCGTCTTCCATGGTCGTTGTGACGGGTCCAGCGGAAGGCTCAGTGACGACGGGTTTCTCAGGCACAATCACTTTTTCCGGGGCCACGGGTGTCTTTGTCTCAACCACCGGCTTTACTTCAACCACCGTGGGTTTCACAACGGCGGGGGCTGCCACCACGGGGGCGGGCTTTTCCACGATGGGTTCGATGATTGGAGCCGGCGGCATTTGAATGGATTCAATCCGGGTCGGCTTCAGATCCACTTCCTTGCCCGGGCTGCCCCAGCGGCCAAACCGGCGGCGTTCGGCGTTCCGGTCTTCAATCTTCAGGCCATTTTCATTCGCCAGAAATTTCCACTGATGCGAACTGAACTTGAGCGCCGTTCCGATCTCATTGATGAGCGTGGTGGTGTCGAGTGTGGTCAGGCGGTGAAGATCCTTATACCAGGACACGTTGTCCATCATCCGGAGGGGAATGGTGGTGCTGTCGCCCAGAAGGAAAACATGTTTGGGATCCCCGGACATGAAGCTCCCCATGGTGTAATCCTGAAGGGTGATCTGGATCCATTCCTGGCCATTCCAGACATGAATCAGGGGCTCACTGAGTGTGGGGCTGGTATTGTACGTCACCAGGCCGATATTTTTGCAACGGGCCATCTGGAAGGCGAGTTGCACCACGCGCTTGCGGGCGGGCATCACGAGGATCGAGTCCGGCGTTGCCGTTCCCGCCACAACACAATCCGAAGTCGCCATAATCGTCACAGCCATGAAAGCCGCGCCAATCCATTTATTCACTTTTGTCATGTTTGCTCTCCTCAAAATAAGTTCTTTTTTGAATCTACAGCGTGGTTTTATTCAATGCAAGCCTGCTATTTTCCAAGAACCTTCCTGAACTGCTGGGTTAGCAGGGGGAGGATCTCAAACAAGTCGCCCACGATGCCGTAGGTGGCGACCTTGAAGATGGGGGCATCCGCGTCCTTATTGATGGCCACAATAATATCCGAGGACTGCATTCCGGCAAGATGCTGGATCTGGCCGCTGATTCCCACCGCGATGTAGATCTTGGGGCAGACCGTTTTCCCGGTCTGGCCAACCTGATGCGAATAGGGGATCCAATTCGAATCCACGGCGGCACGCGAGGCACCCACACCCGCGCCGATCACATCAGCCAGTTCGCGCAGCAGCGCGAAGTTTTCAGGAGTCTGGAGGCCGCGACCGCCCGACACAATGATGTTGGCTTCCGCGATATTCATCGTGGTTTCCACCTCGGGCACGAATTTCAGACGACGTGCCTTGGATTGAAGCAGGACTTCCGCGATGGTTTCCATCGAGACTTCCCCCTTGCGGGCGGGGTTGACTTCGGCTTCCTTCATCACCTTGTGCCGCACCGTGGCCATCTGGGGCCGCGCGTTCGGGGTTTCAATGGTGGCCATGATGTTGCCGCCGAACGCGGGGCGGGTCTGGAGCAGATTCAGGGTCTTGGGGTCAATCGCCAGTCCGGTACAGTCCGCTGTCAAACCGGCATTCACCCGTACGGCCACTCGCGACACCAGGCTGCGCCCGATGGTCGAGGCGCCGCAGAGGAACACATTGGGCTTGTGCCGTTTGACAAGGTCGATCAGGACATTGGCGTAGGATTCATCCTGGAAATGCTCGAGCGCGGGACGATCGACCAGGTACACCTTGTCGGCGCCGCGGGCGATCAGTTCATCGGTCTGCTTCTGAACATTGCTGCCCAGCAGTACGGCGCACAGCTTCATGCCCAGCGAGTCGGCCAGCTTGCGCCCTTCCCCCAGCAGTTCGAAGGTGATGGACTGAATCACGCCGTCATGCTGCTCGGCGAACACCCATACATCCTTGAAAGATGACAGGTCGATTGTGGCGGCGGATTTTTCCTTCATCCAGATGGCCTCGAACTTGCAGGAGGCGACGCAGGCGCCGCACAGCGTACACTTCATGAGGTCAATGACGGGGACTGTTTTGCGTTCCGTCTGGGTGATGGCACCGAACGGACAGGCTTTGACGCAGGCGCCGCAATAAACGCATTTCTCGTTGATTTTGATGGGATCGCTCATGGTTGGTTCCTTAGTTGGCGGCGCCCAGAATGGCGTCCTTCAGTTTGGCTATGAGTTGGGGGACGACTTCCGAGGGTTCGCCCTTCAGCATTTCGCCACCCTGCCGAGCTGGCGGGGTGAAAATCTTGACCACCTTGGTGGGTGAGCCTTCCAGCCCGATGCACTTGGGGTCGCACTGGAGATCGGCGGCCTTCCAGGTGGTGATGACCGCCTTCTTGGCGGCCAGCTTGCCCTTCAGGGATGGAAGACGCGGCTCATTGATTTCCTTTACGACTGTGAGCACGCAGGGCAGGGGAGCCTGAATGACTTCGTAGCCGTTTTCCATCAACCGTTCCGCAACGATCGTTTTTTCATCAATCGATTCGATCTTGCGGACATAGGTGATCTGGGGGAGATCCAGATGAATGGCAATGCCGGGCCCGACCTGAGCGGTGTCGCCGTCGGAAGCCTGTTTGCCGCAGAGAATGATGTCAAAAGCGCCGATTTTCCGGATGGCCATGGCGAGCGTGTAGCTGGTGGCCCAGGTGTCGCTACCGGCGAAGGCCCGATCGGACAGCAGGATGCCGTCATCGGCGCCCATGGAAATGGCTTCCCGCAGGGCGGCATCAGCCTGGGGCGGCCCCATGGAGAGCACGGTCACGGTGCCGCCTGTCTTGGCTTTCAGGCGGAGGCCTTCCTCGATGGCGTACATGTCAAAAGGGTTGATAATCGCGGCTACCCCGTCCCGCATCAGGGTGTTTGTTTCCGGATTGATCTTCACATCAGTGGTTTCCGGAACCTGTTTGATACAAACAACGTATCGCATACTGTTCTCCTTTATAAAACGGGGGCGCATTATATGAATTAAACGGTGAGATGCAAGGCGGAATTACCGGTGTAAATAGCTCAACCGTGGATTCATGGATATACAGGATAGACAGGATACATCTAGCAAACTCTATCCTGAACATCCTGCCCATCGATGTTTGACTCTTCCGGCGTGCCACTAACAGTCTATCTCTTGCAGTCCTATGTAATTTAGATAACTATATATAGCTATACAGGTCCGGCGTGATCGGTCTATAGTTCTGGCGGATGGTGATGTCCGTAAAACAGTTGATAAACAATAACCATTAGGTTATATAACCAGAAAGTTATATTTGATGAGTTGGGAAGTCGAGTATTCGGATGAATTCGGCGAGTGGTGGGAGGGGCTGACTGAGGCTGAACAGGAGTCGGTTGCGGCGAGCGTGGGATTGCTTGAGCTGAAGGGGCCCCACCTGCCGTTTCCTTACAGTTCTGGAATTCAGCGGTCAAGACACGGGCATATGCGGGAGTTGAGGATTCAACATGCAGGGGGGCCGTACCGAGTGCTTTATGCCTTCGATCCCCGCCGGAAAGCTTTGCTTCTGGTGGGGGGGAGTAAGTGGGGCGACGATCGGTGGTATGAAAAAGCGGTGCCGATTGCAGATCGAATATACGACCAGCATTTGCAGGAGTTGAAACGGCGAGGAGGGGTGTCATGTCAAAACAATTCAAGAAGTTAGTTCACGGGATGCCGCCAGCGAGTCAGGCCCGGATTCGAGCCCGGATTGTGGAATTGTCAGGGGAGATGGCCTTGCAGGAGGTCCGCCAAGCCATGGAGCTCACCCAGCAGCAACTTGCCGCGTCGCTTCGCATGAATCAGGCGGCTGTTTCCAAGCTCGAGCATCAGTCCGACATGTATATCAGCACTCTTCGGAAATTCCTGTCGGCGATGGGCGGAACCCTTCGGATCGTGGCGTCCTTTCCGGAAGGTGAAGTTGTGATCAGTCAGTTTGAACAGTTGGCTGGAGTAAGTGCTGAACGCCGTTAACCTCCAGATTGTCCATAACGAATAACCAATATGGGATGATGACGGACATGAATTTGCCGGTCCGGAAATTGACGCGTTCGTTCTATGACCACGACACCGTGACGGTGGCGCGGGACCTGCTGGGGAAATATCTGGTGCATGGGGCCCGCGTGGGGCGGATTGTGGAGGTCGAGGCCTATGTGGGGCCGCATGACCGCGCGTCCCATTCTTCGCGGGGGCGGACGGCGCGCAATGCGCCGATGTTTGGCCCCCCGGGGGTTGCCTATGTCTACCTCATATACGGGATGTACTGTTGCATGAACGTGGTCACGGAGGGCGAGGGGCATGCCGCCGCCGTGCTGTTGCGGGCGGTGGAGCCGGTGGCAGGGATATCAGGAAAGACGAATGGCCCCGGCTTGCTGTGCCGGGCTATGGATATTGATCGGCGGCTCAACATGCACGATCTGCTCAGCGACGACTTTTATATCGCGGAAGGGGAAGCCGGTGAGTTCCGCATCGTCAAGCGACCCCGCATCGGCGTGGATTACGCCGGGGTCTGGGCGCGCCGGCATCTGCGGTTTTATATCGCGGGCAATCCCTTCATCTCCCGGCGTTGAGGCAGAGAATCGGAAGATTAGCGGGAAGGGATGAGGGCGGGCGGGAACCCTAAGATTTCTCTATCAGCATTGGTTATTTTGCATGACAAGGCGAAATCGAGGAGGGGCTGTTTTTCGCGTTAAATTACCTCAGCCAAGGCGGGGCAGGGGGCAGTCCAGAGCGTCGGCGGTAGCACGCAGGGCTTCTGGCTAGGTGGGGATGACCGCCATGACTGGTCTCGCCATCAGCACCGAGGCCGCGACAAGGATGGCAGAACAATCGTCTGTGCGCATACGATGTCGATCCAAGGATCGTTACTCCTTATTGGCTATTCTTTCAAGTGCCACAAGGACTCTATCCGTTTTCTCGCTCAGCGCCTTTAACTCGAGGCCATTTTTATAGGACATGGCAATAATCTTAACGGAGACCAGAAAAACGCCTGTTTCCAAAAAAAGATCGTGAGTCAGCCCCTTCACAAAAAGTGCCGCAATAAACAGCACCAGAGTCAGGAGCGCCACAAACCATGAACCCATGTCCAAATACTTGATCATAATCATCCTCCTCAGTTTTAGTGAGACCTTCACCCTTTTGGTTAAAATATCATCATCCAGCGCGGGGCAGGGGGCAGTCCAGGGCGTCGGCGGCGGCACGCAGGGCCTCGGCTTCATCGGGGGTAATGTGGCCGTCCCGGCTGACGGTCGCTGCAAAAGCGGCCACGAGTTTCGCCTTCACCGGCGGGGTGGTCTCGGCTAGACGATCGAGGGCGGTGTCCATGGCCTTGAGGGAAGCCTGTTCCGCTGGGAGCAGATCGATGTCCACTTCGCCGAGTTCCCGCTGGCCGGCGGAAAAGGATTGTGCCGCCTCGGCGGGGGTATCGGTGCCGAACCAGGCCAAAGCTGACAAGACTGTGCCGACTTCCTCTTGCACTGGCTTCAGCGACGTGTGCCGAGGGCGCGGGCGGGTGCCGACCTTGAAGTGGGGGTCGAGATTGCGCAGCATCATGCGAAGGATCATGTACTCGAACAGGGAGACCTCGGAATCGGCGGCGATCAGGCCCATGACGGCTTCCCGGAAGGCGGGATAGAGTTCCGGGTTGAGTTCTTTCAGAGTTGTAGTTGCCAGGCTGGCCAGAACCGGACGGGCTTCCCGCGAGAGGGTGTCCAGCAGCGGGGCGAGTGTTTCGCTTTCCAAGTGAAGCTCCGGGGGAGCGCGACCGGCCAGATCAGCGAGTTGCTTCCGCCGCATTTCCGGCTTGGCGTCGAGTAGCAGGCCGAAAATGACAGCTTGAGCTTTATTTGGCGCCCGTGCGGCATCCTGAAGGAGGGCGGGCAAGGTGTTCACCAGGTTCGAGGCATAAGGCAATGCGGCGGCGGGCAGGGTTCCGGCCGACGACACAAGTGGGGCGAGCGAGGATGTCGCAGAGTCTGCTTCAGTCAACGGAGTCGTGCCGGGAAGGCTGACTCCCGTGAATTGCGGATCCAGGCGCCGGATCCGTTCGTCCAGGGGCGGATGCGTTGCCAGCAGCTCTATGAACGAGGTGCCCACGCCATTGGCGAAGAACAAATGGCTGGTGGATTCAGCCGCCGGAGCCTGGAGCCGTGAGCCGGTCATGAGGCCTCCGATTTTTTTCAAGGCGTCGGCCAGGCCACCGGGATTCCGGGTGAATTGGACGGCGCTGGCATCCGCCAGGAATTCGCGCTGGCGGGAGACGGCACTCTTGATCAGACGGGCAAAGAAGACGCCGATGTATCCGATGATCATCATGGCCAGTCCGAGAAGGAGGACGACGATCAGCGGATTGCCTTTTTTGTTCCGGGAGCTTCCGCCTGAACTGGAGCGGGCGATGATGCGGAACATCCAATACCCGGTCAGGGCAATCACCAGAATTCCATTAAGAACCCCGATCAGGCGGATATTCAGACGCATATCGCCGTTCAGGATGTGGCTGAACTCGTGGCCGATCACGCCCTGAAGTTCATCACGGGTCAAGGTTTCCATCGCGCCGCGGGTGACCCCGATGACGGCGTCCTTTGTGGAAAAGCCTGCGGCAAAGGCGTTGATGCCCGCCTCCTGGTCCAGGACAAATACGCGGGGAATCGGGGTACCGGAAGCGATGGCCATTTCCTCGACCACATTCAGGAGCCGCTTTTCCTGGAATTGGGTGGTGTTCGGCGCGATGGGGCGCCCGTCCAGCATCCGGGCAACCGATTCTCCGCCCGCAGACAGGGTGACGATCTTATACAGGCTGCCGGAGAGAATGAGAAATCCGGTGGCCAGACCAACGATCCCCAGAAGTGCCGGATCCCAGAGCAGTGCCCAGTCAAGACCCTCCGGTCTGGCCGCTTCCTGATAATGGAAAAGAAACGCGGTGACGGCGTACAGGGCCAGAATAATCAGGACGACAGCCAATCCATAATAAAAGATCAACCATTTCGTCTGCCGTCGTGCGGCTTCCTGATATTCGAAGAAGTTCATATGACCGTGCCTCTGTCTGACGGGGGGATATTATCGTGTGCGGGACGACAAGGTCAAACGGAACCGTTGAAAAGGCTTGGAATAATGCAGGCAGGGGATAATAATCCTTAGCTATGGAAAATATGGAAGATGTGGTTAGAAATCTCGGGGAACAGCCCATTGCCCGCCTCATGGCGGAGCGGGGGCTCAAGGCGCAAGCTCTGGTTGCCGCCTCAACGGAACAAATCACGCACAAGATGGTATCCCGTGCCTGCAAGGGACGGCGGTTGACTCCGCATGTCAAGATCAAGGTGATGAACGCCTTGAACAAGGTCACCGGTATGACCTATGGGGTGAAGGATTTGTTCACGTATTAAGGCTATGACCAGTTTTTCTGACTTGGTTGCGAAACGGTTCAGTTGCCGGGCCTATAAGCCTGATCCGGTTCCTCGCGCGATGGTGGATCAGATTCTTGAGGCGGCGCGATTGGCACCCTCCGCCTGTAACCGCCAGCCTTGGCGGTTTGCCGTTGCCACTGAGCCGGGCCTGCGCCGACGCCTGGTGGAGGAGGGGTTCCTTCCGGGATTGGGAATGAAATGGGCGGGTGAGGCTCCGGTTTTGTTGGTGATGGGGATGGCCAAATCGTTCATCACGCATACCCTGGCGCCGGCTCTTTCTGGAGTGGATTACCCGTTGCTGGATTTGGGCATTGCCGGTGAGCATGCCGTTTTGCAGGCGACGGAACTAGGTCTGGGCACCTGCTGGATCGGCTGGATCAATCCCAAGGCTGTTCGAAAAATAGTCAGGTGGCCTCCTTCAGTTGTTCCCCAAGCCATCCTTGCGGTAGGCTGGCCCGACCAATTGCCTCGCCCGGCTATCCGGATGAGTCAGGCGGAGATGACGAAGTTCTTGGACTGAAACGGCGAAAAGTGAATCAATTAATGTTCCCATAATAATCCAGACAGGATCCGGCCACATAATCGCAATCGTAATC
>CAJBSZ010000102.1 GCA_903958395.1 uncultured bacterium
AACGGGGGCCGTCGCAGCAGACGTTCCGGTGACTCTTGCCTCGCTCTTGAATGAAATGACGGATCGTGACTCGCTTGCCCGTTGGCCCCAGCCGGCGTACACCTGCAAGCAGGCCAGCAGCTATGACCGTCGACAAACAATTCCAAACGGTGATCGCTGGCACGGAAATACAGATTATAAACAGTTCATCCGGATTGAGCAAAATGAAGGACGGCAGGAGTGGGTGCTGATGGAGCACGACGGCCCCGGTGCGGTCGTTCGATTCTGGATTCCGTTGGAGAAGAAAAACTGCATCGTCCGCTTCTATTTTGACGGTAGTTCTACGCCGGCCATTGCCGTCAAGTTGCACGAACTGCTGGCCGGAAGGGATTTTGTCAAGCCGCCGCTGGCGTTCATCGCTTCGGATGAAAAGGTGATTAATAAAGCCGGCGGGGATCTCTATCTGCCAATTCCCTTTGTCAAGTCCTGCAAGATCACGATAGATGAAATACCTTACTTTTTTGTTGTCAACTACCGCGCCTACGAAGCAGGTACAAAGGTCGAGACGTTCACGATGGCGGATTTCGAAATGGCGGCGGCTGCTTTGAAACGAAATGCCGAATTGCTTCAATCGCTTGGCGCCGTGGTTGCTGGACAGGAAACACGGCGGGAAGGAGAAATTCAACCGGGCGCGGCATTGGCGTTGGATTTGCCGTCAGGCGGGAACGCAGTGAGAAGCTTACAGCTGGAATTGGAGCCGCGAAGCGACACGCAGACCGTCCGTTCGGTTGTGTTGGCGGCGGAGTTTGACGGGCAACCGACGGTGTGGTGCCCGATCGGCGAGTTTTTCGGCTGCGGGGCGCGGTGGAATCCGGTTCAGGATTGGAATCGCACGGTGGCGACGAACGGGACGCTCGCGACGCGCTGGGTGATGCCGTACCAAAAAACCGGACAGATCACGGTAAAAAATCTTGGAAAAGTGCCGGTGACGGTGAAACTTGCGGTGTCCACCAGCGCGTGGCGCTGGGATGACCGGTCCATGTATTTTCATGGCAGCTGGCGGCACGAGGATCCGATCAAGACCAGGCCTTACAAGGATTGGAATTACGTAGAGCTGACCGGTCAGGGCGTTTATGTAGGGGACACCCTCACGGTGTTCAACCGGGATTGGCATTGGAACGGCGAAGGCGACGAACGGGTATATGTCGACGGCGAGACATTTCCCTCGCACCTGGGCACCGGTATGGAAGATTACTATGGCTACGCATGGGGAATGGCGCACTGGTTTAATTCGCCGTTCATCGCGATGCCGAAACGAGATGTTACCTATGACGATCGTTGGAAGAAACCTGATTGGAGCGCTTATACAACGACATCGCGAATGCGATTGCTCGACGGTATTCCGTATCGGCGTTCGCTGAAGTTCGATATGGAATTGTGGCACTGCGCCGACACCGAAGTCTCACAAGCCGTCGGCGTTTTTTGGTATGCCCGCCCTGGCGGAATGAGCAATCGCGTACCGCAACCTGAGGAGGCGGCGCGGGATCTGATTCCTTGGGACGGTAAAAAATTAATCGAAAGTAAGTTATGAAAAGAACAACCTACTGTTGCGTCCTGATTCAAGCCATTGCCTGTACGCTCCTGCAAGCGGATGAAGCCGTTTTGCCCAAGGGCGGCGAAACTTCCCCGAAGGTGGCGGTGAAGGCGGTTGCCGGCGCTTACGACGAAAACGCCTCGGGCTTCACGGTTGACCCCTCGCAGATTCCCGCGCCGACCAAGGAGTCCCCGGAGGAGTTCAATGCCCGCATGGCCTGGTGGCGGGAGGCGCGCTTCGGGGTGATGGTTACCTTCGGCCTGTTTTCCATCCCGGCACAGGGGGAGTGGTACATGCGTTGGAACCAAGTGCCGGTGGCCAAATACCAGGAATACGCCAAACAGTTCAATCCCGTGAAGTTCAATGCCGAGGAATGGGTTAAGCTCTTCAAGCAGTCCGGCGCCAAATATCTGATCTTGATCGCGAAGCATCACGACGGCTTCGCCATCTGGCCGTCGAAGGCCAGCAAGTGGAACATCGCCGACGCCACTCCCTACGGCAAGGATCTGGTCGGCCCGCTGGCCGATGCCTGCCGGAAGGAAGGAATCCGGTTCGGCATCTATTATTCCCAGGCGCAGGACTGGGTGAATCCCGGTGGTTCCGTAGGCAATACCAAGCCATGGGATCCGGCCCAGGGCGGGAATTTTGACAAGTATATCGACACCATCGCCGTGCCCCAGATCCGGGAGCTGGCGCAATATAAGCCGGATGTCTTATGGTGGGACACGCCAGCGCAGATCACCCAGGCGCGGGCCGAGCGCCTCTACGAGCCGTTGCGCCCGCTGAAGAATCTCATCATGAACGGCCGACTGGGAGGTGTACGCGCCGACTTCGGCTGCGCCGAACAAATGCTTCCCACATATGCGCCGGAGGACGACTGGGAAGTTTGCGTAACATTGGGGTCAAAATGGGCGTATGCCCCAAAAATGGACAAGCAAAAACCCGTATCGGTCCTGATCCGCACACTGGCTGAGGCGGTTAGCAAGAACGGCAACCTGATCTATGGTTTCGGCCCGGCCCCAGATGGCACCTTCATGCCGGAGCACGTCGAACGGCTGAAGGCGATCGGCGACTGGCTGAAGCAGAATGGCGAGGCCATCTACGGTTGCCAGGCCGGCCCTTTCCCGTATCTCTCTTACGGCTGCGCCACGCGCAAGGGCAACCAACTCAACCTGATCGTCTTCGACTGGCCCAAGGACGGACTGTTGCGCGTGCCATTGTTGTCGGGGGTCAAGAGCGCTCGGCTGGCGGGCACGGACAAGAAGTTGGAGCTGGTCAAGGAAGAGGAACGGGTAATCGTGAAAGTGCCTGCCTGTTCACCGGATCCGGTTGGCTGCGTGGTAATCTTGGAATTGGACGGCGAAGCCGTCGCCCGGCCTAATCCCAATCAGATCGCCAAGGTCAAGGCAAGTGTCAACGAAAAGGATGCCGCCGGCATTGTTTCGTTCAAGACAAAAGGGGTGCGCCCATGGATCACTCCCCAAGGTACCGTGACGGCGAGCCTTGATTTCAGCTTCGAAAAACCGGTACTGATCTCGTCAATCCGGCTGGAGGAGCCCGACAAATTCCCGCGGATTCCCCAGACTTATACGCTGGAGTCGGAGGTCGGCGGACAATGGAAAAAGATCGCCGAGGGCGTCACGGAGGGGCGTGGCATGGTGGTGACGTTCGAGCCGGTCACGACATCCGCCATGAAATTGACGCTGACGGGCCAAAACGGCGCCCCCGGCATGCGCCGAATGCTTTTCATCTCCCCGGAATGATGACGCAGTCACGACACAGAAAAAGGACATATACCCTATGAAGTTTCAAATTTTGGCGCTGTTTGCCGCCTCATTGATCGCAGGGGCGGAGACACCGGCAGGGGATCGTAAGACGGATACTGACACAAGCCCAACCCCGGTTGCCGTTGCACGGGCGTTGATCGGACGCATCGCGCCGGCGGCAGCCCATCAGTTCGCGGTCGAGATGATGCCTGCCGATAATGGCAAGGATGTCTTCGAGATTGAGAGCGTTGCCGGTACGATCGTCTTGCGCGGGAACAATCCGGTGTCCGTGGCGTCGGC
>CAJBSZ010000103.1 GCA_903958395.1 uncultured bacterium
CGCTCCGGGAAATAGAATAAAGTCGGTACGATTTCCTGCCGCGCGCAAGGCTTCGCCGAATCGGAGCGAGTCCTCTGGCTGGACAACACTGTCGTGGCCGCCGTGCATGACCAGCTCGGGCGGCAGGTCCTTGCGGACATTGAAGAGTGGCGAGAGCCGCTTGACTCGTTCTCGTTTTACGTTCCAGGCGGCAAGCGGGTCGGACGGTATCGTCTTCTAGTCCGCCAAGGCCCTGTCCGGAATACTGGCGCGCCAGGAGCCGGTTAAGTCGGGTATCGGATGAATGTGCCGTACGGAACTGACCATGCGCCCCATAAAACACACCTCACGGATTGCGACAACAATCCTTGCCGAGTTGACAGTTAACCTGAATTATTATTTCCAGAGCTTTTGCATGTCTTCAAGCGAGCGGCCTTTAGTCTCCGGAACCAGGCGCCACACGAAGACGGCCGCGAGCAGGCCCATCAACCCGTAGATCCAATACGCGAATCCATGATGGAATTGTGCGGTCAGCCTCACATTGTCGTTCATGATCGGGAAGGTCCACGAGATGATCAGATTGGCGACCCACTGCGCGGCCACGGCGATGGACATGGCCCCCCGGATGCTGTTCGGAAAAATCTCGCTCAGCAGAACCCAGGTCACAGGCCCCCAGCTCATCGCAAACGCCGCGACATAGGTCAGCATGAAAATCAGGGCCATCAGAGCCGCATTCTTGGACATCACGAATCCCCCCGCCGCATCCACCCCGGAGCTCAGGTAAAACGTCATCCCCAGCGCGAACATGCTCACGGCCATGCCGATGGCGCCAATGATCATCAGCGGCTTGCGTCCATAATGATCTACCGTATAGATGGCCAATACGGTGAAGAGCAGGTTAATCGCACCCACGATGATCGTCAGCATAAGTGACGAATCCGTGGAGGACCCCATGTTCCTGAATATGTTGCCCGCATAGTAAAGCACCACATTGATGCCCACAAACTGCTGAAACACCGAAAGCATGATCCCGATGAAAACCACCAGGAACCCGAACGACAGCCACGGCGCACTGGTCTCATGCAAGGTCGCCTTGATCTCCGCCAAAACCGCAGCGGCCTGCTTCGGCCCGGCGATCTTGGTGAGAACCTTCAAGGCCTTGTCTTCCTGATTATTGATCATCAGGAACCGGGGCGTTTCCGGCACAAAGAACAGAAGCACCAGAAAAATCGCCGCCGGAATCACGCCGGAAAGGAACATCCACCGCCAACCGGTCTGATCCAGCCATTCGGGGCTGGGGTTTGATCTCGCAATGGCGTAGTTGACAAAATAGATGATCAACATACCGAAGATGATGGCAAACTGGTTCCAGGACACCAGTTTGCCTCGGATCTTGGCCGGCGCAATTTCTGCGATGTACATCGGGGAGAGCATGGAGGCAAGCCCCACGCCAAATCCCCCAATAATTCTGTAGATCACAAAGGAATAGACGGGAAGCACGCCGAACACATTGAACTTTTCAGGGAATGCCGCACCCACGGCGGAAACCGTGAAGGCCAGAGCCGAAATGATCAGTCCCTTTTTCCGACCGATTGATTTCGAGATGAATCCGGCGATCGCCCCGCCGATGATGCACCCGATCAAGGCGCTCGAAATGACAAATCCCTTGATGGCATCCGCCATATTCTTCAGCGCCACGGCATCCGCCGGCATCGCCTCCCGGATAAAGGGAAGCAAATAGGCCGTCATCGCCACCAAGCCCACGATCGTCAGAACCGCGCCCTGCACCCGATGCCGGGCAAAGAGCTTCATCACGAGCGTAGCCACGACCGCAAAGCAGACATAGAAGGTCACCGAGGCGAGCAGTTTGTACTGCCCGATCAGCTGAACCGCATAGTCATGGTTTGCCGGATCCAACATCTTGGCGATGTAAAACACCCCCAATGATTTCTCAGCCCCGTTTACCACCGCGGTGTCGTAACCGAAAAGCAGGCCGCCAAGGGTCGCCACCAGCGTGAGCATCATGATATAAACCGGATGCCCATCCTGGAAGGCCGACGATGTATTCTGGGTCGTGTTGATAAATGCCATGGTTCACCTCTTCTGAATTAAACGTACATGCTGATCAATTGCTCGTAGACCTCCTGTTTGCCGCTGATCTGCTTCGGGGCGCCAGCCTTGATGGCAAGCTTTCGCAGATCCCCAAGTTTCAGAGCACCCTTCTCGTAAGCCTTGCCGTCGGGCGAGTCAAATGAGGCATACCGATCCTTGCGCATCTTCCGGTAGTCGGACTTCTGGAGAATCGCGTCAGCCGCCAGGAGCGCCTTCGCGAACACATCCATGCCGGTGATGTGGGCCACAAAGATATCAGACAGGTCGGTTGAGTTCCGGCGCGTCTTGGCATCGAAATTGACACCCCCCTTTGTGAACCCGCCCGCCTGGAGGATGACCAGCATGGCCTCCGTCAACTCCTGGGCGTTGACCGGGAACTGATCCGTGTCCCACCCGTTCTGGTAATCGCCCCGGTTGGCATCGATGCTACCCAACATGTTGTTGTCGGCAGCAACCTGCAGCTCATGCTGGAAAGTATGCTGGGCCAGTGTCGCGTGGTTAACCTCGATGTTCAGCTTGAAATCCTTCTCCAGCTTGTACTGCTTGAGGAACCCGATCACCGTGGCCGAGTCCACATCGTACTGGTGCTTGCTGGGCTCCATGGGCTTGGGCTCGATCAGGAAGGTTCCCTTGAACCCCTGCTTGCGTCCGTAATCCCGGGCCATCGTCAAAAACCGGCCCATATGTTCCAATTCCCGCTTCATGTTCGTGTTCAGCAGGGATCCATATCCCTCGCGGCCACCCCAGAACACATAATTTTCACCCCCGAGCGCAATGGTCGCGTCAATCGCGTTCTTGACCTGCGCGCCGGCCCAGCACAGCACATTGAAATCAGGATTGGTCGAGGCTCCGTTCATGTACCGCGGGTTCGAGAAGACATTGGCCGTCCCCCACAACAGTTTAACGCCGGTCTCTTTCTGTTTCTTCTTGGCATAGGCCACAATCTTCTCAAGCCGCTTTTCAGACTCGGCGAGCGTATTCCCCTCCTCGATCAGGTCGAAGTCGTGAAAACAGTAGAACGGAATGCCGATCTTGACCATAAACTCAAACGCCGCGTCCATCTTGTTGGTGGCGCGCTCAAAGGCATTCTTGCCGGCCGCCCACGGGAACACCTTCGTACCGGGGCCGAACGGGTCACCGCCGGTTCCGCACATCGTATGCCAGTACGCCATGGCGAACCGGAAATGATCCTTCATTTTTTTGCCGGAAACCAACTGCTCGGCGTTGTAATACTTGAACGCCATCGAACTCTTGGACTCACGTCCCTCGAACTTGATCTTTCCAATACGCTTGAAATACTCTCCGTTTTTATTTTTCATCGTGCGTGTTCCTTTCCTGACTTGATACTGTTGAGTAACTTGATTTTCCACTCTCCATAAGCCTGCACATAACGATCACTGTTTTTTGCGTCGGGCTCAATCGTCTCCACGGACTTCAGTGAGACAAAAGCCTCCTTGAAGGTCTTGTAGAGGCCGATACCAACGCCCGCCCCGCGCGCCGCGCCAATCGCGCCATCCGTCTCCATAAGTTCCACCGACGCTCCCGTCACGGAGGCAAACGTCTTGCGGAACAGCGGACTCAGGAACATGTTGGCATTTCCGGCGCGAATCACGGAAGGCCGGATGCCGATGCCCTGCATGATGTCCATTCCGTATTTAAACGAAAAGACAATGCCCTCCTGAGCGGCGCGCAGGAGGTGCCGCCGGTCATGGATGTTAAAATTAATCCCGCTCAATTCCGCGCCCCGGTCGGCATTGCCCAGCATTCGCTCCGCACCATTGCCGAAAGGCAGAATGGCCAGCCCGGCCGATCCGATCGGAGCCTGGGCACCAAGATCATTCATAGCCTGGTAGCTGATCCCGTCGGGCATGATGTTCCGCTTCAGCCAGGAATTCAGGATGCCGACCCCATTGAGGCAGAGCAGGACGCCAAGCCTGGGCTCCCCGGACTGGTGATTGACATGTGCAAAGGTGTTCACTCGCGACTGCGGATCGTATTTGATCTCGGCGCTCACCCCATACACGACCCCGGACGTTCCCGCCGTGGCGGCAATCTCGCCGGGATTGAGGACATTCAGCGAAAGCGCATTGTTCGGCTGATCCCCCGCCCGATAGGCAATGGGCGTGCCCGCCTTGAGTCCCAGCGCTTCCGCTGCGGCAGCGGTCAGGTGCCCCTGATCGGAAAAGGTTCCGGTGAGTTCAGGCAACAGCCCGGTATCGATCCCGTAGTGATCGAGGAGGAATCCAGCCGGCTTGCCTTCCTTGAAATCCCACAACATCCCCTCGGATAGCCCGGACATCGTGGTTTTGGGGACACCGGTCATCTTCATCGCGATGTAATCACCGGGAAGCATGATCTTGAAAATCTTGCCATACACCGCAGGCTCATTGTCCTTCACCCACTTCAGTTTTGAGGCCGTGAAGTTGCCGGGGGAATTGAGCAGATGCCCGAGGCATTTCTCCGCCCCGATGGACTCAAACGCCTGGCGCCCGGTTTCCACGGCACGACTGTCGCACCAGATGATGGCCGGACGCAGCGGCTCCAAATCCCGACCCACGCACACCAGGCCGTGCATCTGGTATGAAATGCCGATGGCCTTCACATCGCCGGGATGAACGCCCGAGGCCGCAAGGATATCCGCCGTGGCCAGCTTGAGATTATCCCACCAGGCGGAGGGATCCTGTTCAGCCCAGCCCGATCTTACCGCACGAATGGCCATTTCCTGCTTCGGGTGAAAGGAGGCCGCAAGACAAGCGCCGGTTTCGGCGGAAATCAGGCAAGCCTTTACGGATGAACTGCCAATGTCGTAGCCGATCAAAACCATACGCAATACTCCTTTGTGATGGGTATAGTATTACCATGGCAAATATCGGTCCGCCTTCACAAAATCATCTTTTTTTAGCACAATATTATCTTGTTTATGGCACCCGAATCACGCACAGTCCGCATGGAGACCGGATCATGTCAGTCAAGCTCAAGGGGCAATTTTACTATAATCTGGATGCCATCCCGATCAACGTGGTGCGTGTTGCCACGACCAAGCCGGGCGAATCCGCCCACCCGCATGATGCCACCGAGGTGGAGCATTCTCATGATTTTTCAGAATTGGTGGTTATCCTTGACGGCAAAGGGATGCATCGCATCGGAGGCGCCGACTATCCTGTTTGGGCGGGTTATGTCTTCCTCATCCAGGGCCGACAGAGCCATTTCTTCCACAACCGGGAAAACATGGTGATCGTCAATGTCATGTACGATGCCAGCAAGCTACAACTGCCGGAAAATTATCTCAAGCGCATCCCCGGTTATCACGCCATGTTCATTCTGGAACCGCACTACCGGAAGAGCCACAAGTTCTCAAGCCGGCTGCATCTGGACAGTATTGAGCTCAGCCATCTCGAGGATATGCTGGGCTCCATGATTGATGAACAACAGAAGAAACACCCCGGACACGAAGCGGCCCTCTATGCCGGCCTGGTCAGGATGATTGTCTATCTGTCCCGCCAATACACGAAAACCCAGTCATCGGAGGCAAAGGAATTGCTGCGCCTGGGCGGATTATTGAAGGAAATAGGACAAATCGTCGAAAAGAAAACCACCCTGACCGACCTCGCACAAAAGGCAGGAATGTCAAAAGTCCATTTCATGCGGGTTTTCAAGCGGGCCACTGGCGACACGCCGCTCCAGTACATGGTCAAAAACAGGATCCGGAAAGCCATGTCGTTGCTCCGGGATTCGCCCCACCTCAACATCACCGATGTGGCCTACCAGTGCGGATTCAATGACAGCAACTATTTTACCCGCATTTTCCGTAAAGTCGCCAAAACCACCCCGCTGAAATACAGAAACACCCCGTAACGGCGGAAGGTCAGGACCGCTCACCCCACCCTTGTCCCACTGACGGGGTCGAAATAATGGGCCTTCTCCATATAAACTGCCGGAAGAGTTTCCTGCCCCACCCGGAACTGGCGGTGGGCATCCACGCGGCAAATCAGGGTCGTTACGGGAGTGCGTAGATAGATAAAACTTTCCGCGCCCATCGGTTCGACGACATCCACCGTGGCCAGGATCTGTGCGTCCTTCCCCTGCTCCGCAACGGCGGATCCGATATCCTCAGGTCGCAGCCCCAGAGTGATGGGTTTCCCACAATAGGCTGAGACCGCCCCTTCCGCCTTCCGTCCGACCGGAAGCAGGATTCCGGGTCCGCCATCAAACACCAACCCGCGCTCTTCCCGGCGGATATGCCCCTCCACAAAATTCATCGGCGGCGTCCCGATGAAACCGGCGACAAACCGGTTCACGGGCTGATCATAAACGGTCAGAGGCGCATCCACCTGCTGAATCAGGCCATCCTTCATCACCACAATCCGCTGCCCCATGGTCATTGCCTCGACCTGGTCATGCGTCACATAGATCATCGTGGCCCCCAGTTGGGCATGAAGACGGCTGATTTCAACACGCATCTGAACCCGCATCTTGGCGTCAAGATTCGAAAGCGGTTCATCAAAAAGAAACACGGCTGGCTTGCGCACAATGGCACGCCCAACCGCCACCCGCTGGCGCTGCCCCCCGGAAAGCGCCTTGGGCCGCCGGTCCAGCAGCTCTCCGATCCCCAAGATCCGGGCCGCATCCTCAACCCGGCGGGCAATTTCATCCTTGGGGAATTTTCGCAATTTCAAGCCAAAGGCCATGTTTTCGCGCACCGTCATGTGGGGATACAGCGCGTAGTTCTGGAATACCATGGCGATATCGCGATCCTTGGGTGGAATATCATTCACCACCCGCCCGCCAATGACAATCGTCCCGCGTGAAATGTCCTCAAGCCCGGCCACCATCCTGAGCAGGGTGGATTTTCCGCACCCCGAAGGCCCGACCAGGGCGACAAACTCACCCTCCTTGATTTCCAGGGAGAAATCGTCCACCGCCTTGACGGCGCCGGAATAGATTTTATCCACATTCGAAAGCGTTACCTGAGCCATCGCATCATCCTTGTGTTGGGAATGCGGTCACTAGTACCCCAAATTTCCATCCAACTCAACCAGTTCCTCCATCAATTCTGTGAAAAAAAACGGGACGCCCGTTAAGACGTCCCGTTCCTCAGGTCATGACGAAGTGCGATTAGACCATACCCTGGTCAATCATCGCGTCAGCCACCTTGACGAAGCCGGCGATATTGGCACCCAGGACATAGTTCCCCGCATCCCCGTATTCCTCTGACGCCGCGTAGGCGTTGGCATGAATGGACTTCATAATGCCATTCAGCTTCTGGTCCACTTCCTCGCGGTACCAGGCCAGCCGCATCGAGTTCTGCGACATTTCCAGGCCTGAGGTCGCCACGCCGCCGGCATTGGCCGCCTTGCCCGGGCCAAACATGACCTTGGCCTTCAGGAACACTTCCACGCCGTCCGGGTCGGTCGGCATGTTGGCACCTTCCGCCACCAGCTTGCAGCCATTCTTGACGAGCGCCTTGGCATCGTCGCCCGAGATTTCATTCTGTGTGGCCGACGGGAAGGCACAGTCACACTTGATGCTCCAGGGGCGCTCCCCATCCTTGTACTGGCAGCCAAACTTGTCCGCGTAGTCCTTGATGCGACCGCGCTTGACGTTTTTCAGCTCCATGACATAGGCCAGTTTCTCGGCGGTGATGCCTGTGGGATCGTAAATGCTGCCGTTCGAGTCTGAGACCGACACGCACTTGCCGCCCAACTGGTTGACCTTCTCAATGGTATACTGCGCCACATTGCCGGATCCCGACACGGTGCAGATTTTGCCCTTCATCGAGTCGCCACGCTTGGCCAGCATTTCCTGGGCGAAGTAGACAGCCCCGTACCCCGTCGCCTCGGGACGAATCAGCGAGCCGCCCCACTTAAGCCCCTTGCCCGTCAGCACGCCCGTGAACTCGTTCGTGATGCGCTTGTACTGGCCGAACATGAATCCGATTTCGCGGCCGCCTACGCCAATGTCGCCTGCCGGAACATCCGTATTCGCCCCGACATGGCGATACAACTCGGTGATAAACGACTGGCAGAAACGCATGACTTCGGCATCGGTCTTCCCCTTGGGATCAAAATCCGTGCCACCCTTGCCGCCGCCCATGGGAAGCGTGGTCAGGGAATTCTTGAAGACCTGCTCGAAACCCAGGAACTTGATAATGCCCAGGTTGACCGAGGGATGAAACCGAAGGCCGCCCTTGTAGGGACCGATCGCGCTGTTGAACTGAACACGGAACCCACGATTGACCTGGCAGCGACCCTTATCATCCTGCCACGGCACACGGAACATGATCACCCGTTCCGGCTCCACAATACGCTCCAGAATCGCATGATCCTGATACTTCTTGTGTCGCTCCACCACCGGCGCGATCGACTCCATGACCTCGGTCACGGCCTGAAGAAATTCAACCTGCTCCGCATTCTTGCGCTTCGTCTGGTCCAAAACTGTTTCCACATACTTGTTCATTCAGAATCTCCTTGGTTGTTTAATACGGCATCTACTTGCCGCAATATATTTGCTTGCGATGACTCATGCAAAGAGAATAGCCTCAATGACTATGACTTTCTAACGGCACATTTGCCGTATGATTAGCAAGACCCGCATAGACAGGAATGGCACCATGACAAAAAAAGAAAAGACCCGCTTGGCAATCCTCAGGATTTTGAACGAAAACTCAACCGCGATTGGAGCGGCAAAAATCCGGGCGGCCCTCTTGTCCTCGGGACTGGATGTTCAGCCCAGAACCATCCGGTTTCATCTTCTTGACCTTGACCGGACCGGGCTGACGACCCAGGTGAGTCGCCGGACCGGGCGGTTGATCACGGACAAGGGGCGCGAAGAATTATCGCATGCCAACATTGTGGACAAGGTGGGCGTTGTGGCGTCCCGGGTGGATAACCTCGCCTACCGGATGTCGTATCGTCCCTCCCTGAAAACAGGAACAGTAGTGATCAATATCTCCCTGATTCAACCGGAACACCTGTCCCGCGCCCTGAATGAGATGAAACTGGTTTTCCGCCACAACTTCGCCATCAGCCCCCGGATCATGGTTGCCCGGCCCGGTGAAGTCATTGCCGGAACCATCGCTCCTCCGAACTACATCGCCATCGGAACCGTTTGCAGTGTGACTGTGAGCGGCGCCCTCCTGCACGAAGGCATTCCCGTGAAAGCCCGGTTCAGCGGACTGATCGAGGTGCGAAACCGAATCCCGATCCGGTTCGTGGAGCTCATTGAATACGGGGGCACCACACTGGATCCTCTGGAGATATTTATCCAGGCCAACATGACCCGGGTCCGGGATGTGATCCTCACCGGAAACGGCATCCTCTGCGCCGGGTTCCGGGAAATTCCCACCGCCGCCCTGGAGGACGTGAAGGGGCTTGTCCGGAAAATGCGAAACATGGGCCTCGGCGGAATCGTTGAGTTGGGACAACCCAACCAGGCCGTCCTCGGGGTTCCCGTTTCGGAAGGGCATGCCGGACTCATCGTGTACGGGGGCCTGAACCCCATCGCGCTTCTACGGGAGTCTGGCCTACCCATCATCATCAAATCCATGGCAGGACTTGAGGATTATTCGTCGCTCAAGACGATTGAGGACTATCAGCGGAAAGTGAAGAGTAAAAGTGAAGAGTGAACCATAAAGGGACTCCTCACGCTTCCCCTCTCTCCTCTTACGCCTTACTTCTTCAAATACGCCGCGATACCTTCGGCGGCCCGACGGCCATCGCGCATCGCTCGCACCACCAGTGAGGCGCCATGGGTCATATCCCCGGCGACAAAGATTCCGGGAATACTGGTCATGTTCCGGGCGTCACGCGAGATCGCGCCGCTGGGCTCGGTCTTGATGCCAAGATCATCCACCAGTTTATTACGGCCAGGACCGACAAATCCCATGGCCAGAAGAACCAGATCCGCCTCAATCGTAAATTCCGACCCCGCCTACTCTTTCATCACCTGCCGGGCCCCGGGCGCAGGGGTCACCCATACGACTTCAATGCACTGAAGA
>CAJBSZ010000104.1 GCA_903958395.1 uncultured bacterium
AATGAAAAAGATTACCGAGGGAACGACTCCCGAGATAAACATCCAGCGCCAGTTCCATTCGCCCAGGTTGCAGATAGCACTGTTGAACCAGTCCCACGGTGGCAAACCCTGCAAAAGATAGTTAAGCAGAAAAGAAACAAGAATCCCAATGACAATTGCCATTTGATATGAGGTGCACATCCGTCCGCGCAAGGATGGCGGGGCCACCTCCGCCACATACATGGGCGCCAGAATAGAGGCACCGCCGACCGCCAAGCCGCCGACAAAGCGCGCCACCAGGAACAGGGAGAAATTGGGTGCCAACCCGGTTGCCAACGAGGTAACGGCGAAGAGCACCGCCACCCAGAGCAGTGGCTTACGCCGCCCGAACCGGTCAGCCAGACACCCCATGACCAATGACCCCAGCGCACAGCCGAACAGCAAGGAGCTGAAGGCTACGCCCAAACTCAAATCCTTGAGATCAAACTGCGCCTTTAGGAACGGCCCGGCGCCGGTAATAATGGCTATATCAAACCCGAACATCAACCCGGCCAGCGCCGCCGTAATACCGAGAAATACCACATATTTTACATTAATTCTATTTTGCATAGACGGTATTCCTTGTCTGTTTCATCACACTTTTCACCACTTTTCCAATCTCCGCAAAATATCCGGCTGAATTTTTTCATCAGCCGTAATACAGAGATAAAGACCATCGGGCTTCATCGAAGCAATAAATGGCTCCAGTTCATTCAATTGCAGATCCACCACAACCCCCTTGCCGGCAGTCTGTATTTTCTTGATAACGGGTAACCACTGTAGAATCGGCAGGTCATCGCCGACACCCTGCACCCATTGGATGGCGTGGATTTCCGGGATTTCCAAAAGATGGTCAAGGTGCTTGAGCATGCCTTTTCCGTCGAGATGAAAAACATTGTGTGTCATATGCCGCACCTCGCCAAGAAGCGATGGCAGGAAGAACTCGCAAAAGGATTCGTGGGAGGTCATCGCGGTAAAATCGCAACTGGGGATGTGCATTTTTCCACGCGACGGGATTCCCATCCACGCGACGGAGAGTTGGCCGTGAGCCTTCAGCACTTGATCGTAATGGTCGTACAGTGGCAGGAAGTTCTCATTGGCCACCCGGAGCATCTCGTGGATGAGTGATGGGGTATCCATCAAGTCGAGGCAAAGCTCCTGCGGATCCCGCCAGTCGGCAACACAATCAAGGCTTCCGTGCAGATCGGTGTAGCCGACCATGAACTGGCCTGCGCATTTTTCAAGGGCAACTCGCATGAGACTCTCGATGCCCTGATAATATTGGTTGTCGCGACTGAACTTCAATTTCGCGACATCACCGGCACTGTGAACGCAATGCTTAATCCATGAGGTAACCTCGCCGTACTCGATTTCCGCCCCGTGGAATGCAGCGTACACGTTGGGGCCGAGATTTGGACAGAAGATCGGGAAGGTTTCGCCGTGAAAAACATGACCTCGAATCGATTCCAGGAAATAATCCACTTGAAATTCCGCGTCAAACCAGCGCGCCTTTAAATCCGGCCATGCTCGCTCCGCCAACCAATGAGTCCCGGAATATTCCGCATTGTGTGCGCCAAAGCGAACGGGCGGGCGGTCTAGCAACTCATGATTAAACCACGCCTCGACGCGATGTAGCGCCTGTTCAAAATCCAATTTCCCGAGAAGCTCCATGCTCACAAAACCCTTTCCTGTGCGGACAGGATCATACGAAAACCGAAGATATAGTTCCGGATATCGGGATTGTAGCAGTGCCGATAGTGCGAACTGCAGTATTTTTCGATATTGTAGCAACTCCCGCCACGCAGAACCCGATACGAACCTGAGACGGGACCTGCCGGATCGATGGCATCGCCTTTATAGCCGCCATACCAATCCAAGCACCACTCCCACACATTGCCATGCATGTCGTACAATCCCCAGGCGTTGGCCTGCTTCCCGCCAACCGCATGGGTGCTCCCGTAAGAATGCCAGGCAAAGTCGGACAAATCCGCATCCTTGTCCGAGCCCGCGCCGCTGTTCTTCGCGGAATTGCTGTAGGCGCGGATCGTTCCCGAACGGCAGGCGTACTCCCACTGCGCCTCCGCTGGAAGGTCAAAGGCCAATCCCTTGGAGCGAGTCCTCATCTGTCCCATGAATGAGCTCAGGGCTGGAGTGCCACCCGGATATTTGCCGCCCCGGACGTCCAGCCAGGAGACCTGATCCACCGGGCAGGTCTTACCTTTGAAATAGCTCGGGGCTACATTCATCACCTTTTCGTACTGGATTTGGGTTGTCTCAAAAACCGAGATATAAAACGGCTGAGTCAACGTCACCTTGTGAGAGGTATTTGCCTCGCCAGCCTTGGCTTTAGGATTGCCCATGGTAAACGTTCCGGCCGGAATTTTGCGCAGTACAATACAGTCGGTCTTGTATCGTTTATTCGTCAGCAGATCTGCAGGCGCAGATTCGCCAAGCCCAACCACTGAATAAGAGGCGCCGGAAATGTCCACCGCGATATAGGTGTCGAGGGGAACCGCGCCAGAAGACGTCGCGTTCGGCGTAGGACAGGTGGCTTCCGGAGCTTGGGCGGGCGGGTTTCCCTCGCCAATCGCAGGGAATGCGGAAATGCGAAGCCGGGCCGCACCCATGGGAATCAGACTGACGGTTTCCAATGCCCCGTCTGACATCACAGGGCTCTGCGGAATCGGTAGCACTATATTTTCTGAATCCGCCACCCACTGCGGCACCCGCTTGGCTTTGACCCGCAGTTCGATTGGTGCGGTTTCCGGCGTGAAGGGATTGACGGCAACCGGCCCTTCCCTACGCACCACTTCGATATCCGGCTTTTGGGAATTAAGTACCAGCCCGTAATTCCACGGCTTGGTGGCTGTCACCTTCCACTGCGGCCAAGCATCCGTACCAAGATCCCATGTGCCTCCGAAATTGTCCTTCTCCCATTTCTCGCCCAGGTTCAGCGAGAACCATAAAGGTCCATATCCGACAGATATTGAATTCTTGTTGGCCGTCCATGTACGCGTTTCGGCGTGCATCGGCATTCGCCAGACAATCGTATCGCCATCAGTCCAGTTTCGTTCGAGGACAACATAGCCGGGCGCCTCCGCCTTGAATTCCACGGGTTGCCCATTTATTGACAGGGCCGGATCAACGCACCAACGCGGGATGCGCAGATAGAGCGGAAAACGAACCGGCTTCGGTGTGGAGAGCTTGAACGTCACCGTATCAGAAAACGGATAATCGGTTAATTCCTTCAGCTTCACTTCGATGCCGTTCCCCACCTTCGCCTTGACTTCGGAAGCAGAATAGAGCATCGCGCAGAGTCCCTTATCATGGGTCGCCAACCAAAGTTCCTCGGCGTAATAGGGCCACCCCATGCCGTAGTTATGCGCGCAACACCGGTATTGGCGTGTCCCTGCCTTATAAGCCAACATAGCCAGTTCCCTGTTCTGGAATTGGCCGTTTTCCTTGGGGATGTCATCCAGATGGACGACATTGGCGGGGGTAGCGTAACGGAGTCCCTTATGGTCAACCGTAAGGGTTGTCGGAAAAGAGTTGAACGCGATTTCCTCGTTGCGATCTGCCCAGACAGGGTTACCGGAAAGTTTCGTCATCGTCTCGAACGTCAACATGTATTCAACAAAACTGCAGACATCCATTCCCTGGCGCGCGTCACAAAAGCCCTTCCGGCAATTCTCATCTCCGGCAATACCACCGCCAGGAAATTGCCCATGTTCCCCCATTATATACTGGTAATGTTTTTCCGGCATGGCCAGCAAAGCCGGATCGCCAGCCTGTTGCCAATATTCACCCGGCTGACGGATACCTTCGGCGATATTGACAGTATGAAGGGAAGCAAATTTTGGAGTCCAGTTTTGGGAGTTCTGCTGAATCTTGGCGGCAAGGTCCAGCAACCATGACTCGCCTGTAACGTTATAGAACCAGTAAAGGTTGTTCAGCATATCGCTACAGCGCACCCCACCCCAGCGCAACTTGAAATACTCGACAGAAAAGGTGTCCAGGAATTTATAATATTTAAGAAGACACTGGACAACTTTCTCATCCCGCGAAAATTCATAATAGGATCGCAATGCGTACAACATGGGCATATGCGCAAACAAGTCTTCGTATTTTCCGCTGAGTGTTTTCGGCCTGATGGTCTTGGGGCCAAAATATCCGTCCCCGTCCTGGGTTAACATAACCGCCGTCATCCACTTGCGCGCATTGGCAATCATGACCGGGTCATTCCGGACATAAGCCAAGTTAACATAACCACGTAGCCAGTAAGGCACTTCTTCAAAACTTCGGAAGTCCGAGTCTTTATTAGCCCAGCCAGTCTTATCAAAACTGGTAAAGTCAGAAATTTCCTCGATGCGTCCGGCAATCCCGTCGGCATCCAGGTCCAATTGCTTGCGGATCCACCCCCCGGGAACAATGTTTCCGACCGGGAGTTTCAGGAACGGCACCGCCTGCAACGGCGCCCGGTTCTGCATATACCAGCCATCTGAACCGGAGGCCTTCACTTCACGGATTACCCGGACAACCATTTTCTCCTGCTTATCGTTCTGCACGATTGGCGCGGGCAACGTCTCCGCAATGGCCGCCACCGACATCAGACATCCTAACGCTATCGCAATATTTCTCATAAACCTCTCCTCTATCTAACCTTATGATTGATCCAATCAGGCTTCCTGTCCTTCAACTCCCTGCAACATGGTTGTCCCACATGGACTCGATCTCTTCGAGCGTTTTACCCTTTGTTTCCGGAACGAAACGCCAGGCGAAAAGACATTGAGCCAACGCCATGACCCCCAAGAAGAGGAACGTGGCACCACGCCCCAGATAGCTCATGGCTGATGGAAAAAGCAGTACGACAATCGCGTTGGCGATCCATTGAACCATGACGGGGACGATCATCGCCTCGCTACGAACCCGGTTGGGAAAAATTTCCGGCACCAGCGTCCAAAAGACGGGACCGATGCACGAGGAAAAACAAGCGACATAAGCCAGGATCAAAATCAATACCGTGATTCCCGTGAAATGGCCGGTCATTGCCACTATGGCCAGCGCGAACAAGACGACGCCCATGCCAAGCGACCCGACAATATAAAGCGGCTTGCGGCCAAACCGGTCAATTGTCCAGAACGACACGAGAGTGAACAGGAAATTGACAATCCCGATGCCGAAGGTGGCAAACAAAGCGGCATCCATCTTGAACTGGGCGGACTTGAAGATGATGGGCGCATAATCAATGATGGTGTTGATGCCGGAGAAGTGAATGAGCACAGCGAGGACGAATCCCACCGTCAGGGCGCGACGAAGCCCAGGGCTGTTCAAATCCTTCCAGGAAGCCTTGGGTTGGTCCAAGCTGGCACGAATCTCCTTCATCTCAAATTCAGCTTCCTCCTGCCCGCTGATCCGATTGAGGAGAGCCATGGCCTCCTGTTCATGGCCGCTCTTGAAAAGAAAGCGGGGGGTTTCCGGCGCCTCGAAAACTAGAATGAAAAAGATTACCGAGGGAACGACTCCCGAGATAAACATCCAGCGCCAGTTCCATTCGCCCAGGTTGCAGATAGCACTGTTGAACCAGTCCCACGGTGGCAAACCCTGCAAAAGATAGTTAAGCAGAAAAGAAACAAG
>CAJBSZ010000105.1 GCA_903958395.1 uncultured bacterium
CCATGTTGATATCCACCAGTTTCGCGCCCCGGCTTTCAAGCAGGATGGCGGCTCGTGCCAGTGTCTCGGCGTTTGTTCCGTAAATCTGGTAGCCCAGCGGATTGTCCTCTTCCGACGTGGCTAGAAGGGAATGGAGCCGTTTGGCCTTGTTCATCAGCAGGCTGGAGGGGCTCAGCATTTCGGTATAGGCAAGCCCCACACCGCCGAGCCGACGGAGGCCGAGCCTGAACGCAAGATCCGAGTAGCCCGCCAGGGGCGCGAACAGAATCGGCGTCTGCAAGTCAATCGGGCCAATGGAGAGTTTCAGGGGAATAGTCATTACAACCGCCAGGAAAAAGAAGATTTACCACCCGCTTCGCTTGAGGAGACGGAGGGGGGGGGCGAGAGAGGAAGACCCTTCGGCAGGCTCAGGGCAGAGAAAGAAAATGTGTTGCGATTTTTCAAAATGGTGAGTACCCCATTTCGAAAAATCGCAACACACCTCTCCGGGAGGAATGTGGGAATGGGAGAAGACCACTCCATGAGTGCTTCGCACAATTCAAGCCTTCTCTTTTCCCCCTTTAGGAACGGTGTTGCGGCATTTATTGCGCAGGGTATTTCCCTGCGCGAGAAATGCCGCAACATTTTCTTCGTATTTCTCTCTCTCGTTCCCCTCCGTTTTCTCAAGCGAAGCGGGTGGTAATCTGCGTGATGATTGGTCATTTGAGGAAGTTACGGGTCCGGTCCCGTTCCAGCAGGGCGGCACGGTAGCCGGACAGGTCGCACTTGGGGGCGGCACCGGAGGCGACGGCGGCCTGGGCGACGGCGGCGGGAACCTCAACGAACAGCCGACGGTCGAATGGCTTAGGGATGATGTAGCCCGGTCCGAATTCCAGGTTTGTTCCATAAAGGCGCGTGACTTCCGCCGGAACGGGTTTCCGGGCGAGGGCGGCCAGTGCCTCCGCGGCGGCAACCTTCATGGGCAGGCTGATGGTGCGGGCCCGCACATCCAAGGCGCCCCGGAAGATGAAGGGGAAGCCCAGCACATTGTTCACCTGATTCGGGTAGTCGGAACGGCCGGTAGCCATGATGTACGGCTTCTTGCCGAGCGTGGCGGCCACATCCTCGGGCTTGATCTCGGGATCCGGGTTGGCCATCGCGAAGATGGCCGGGTAAGCGGCCATGGACAGCACATCGGCCGGCTTCAGGCAATTTGCCGCCGAGACGCCGATGAACATATGGGCGCCTTTCATGGCATCGGACAGGGTGCTGTCGGTGGTTTTGAAGGCGTGTTCCTTCTTTTTTCCGGTGAGGTCGGTGCGATCAGTTCGGATGACACCCTTGGTGTCGCACAGCATGACGGTCCGTGCCCCGGCGGCCTTGAGCATTTCGCAGATGCGCATCCCGGCGGCCCCGGCTCCGTTGATGACGATCTTGAGTTCGCCGAGAGATCGTGCGGAAAGGTGGCAATAGTTCATGGCGGCGGCCAGTGTGATCACGGCAGTGCCCCACTGGTCATCATGAAAGACCGGGATATCGAGCATGGCATCAAGCTGATCCTCGATTTCAAAGCAGGCGGGGGCGGCGATGTCTTCCAGATTGATGCCGCCGTACATGGGGGCGATGGCCATAACGGTGTCAATCACGCGGCGGGGATCGGTCTTGCCGGTGTTCTTGCCGTCCATCCGGCAATGATTCACGGGGACGGACCAGCCGTCGACATCGCCGAATGCCTTGAAGAGCACGGCTTTTCCTTCCATGACCGGGATACTGGCCTCGGCGCCGAGATCGCCGAGTCCGAGGATGGCGGTGCCGTCTGAGACGACGGCGACGAGGTTATTCTTGGCGGTGTAGCGGAAGAGGCCCTCGCGGTCGCGGGCGATTTCCTTGACGGCGACGGCGACGCCGGGGGTATAGGCTAGCGAGAGGTCGGCCGGGCCGGTCAGCTTTTTCGTGGTGCGCATGCCGATTTTTCCGCCGATATGGTAATTCAGAATGTCTTCAGTCTTGAGGCTCATAGTGCTCCTTGGTTCGTTCAAAAAATCGCTGAAATGTAACGGTACCCCGCCCCCGTTGTCCATCCTGATTTAGAGCGTTTCGATGTCGATCGAATGGATGCGGGCGCCGAGATCGTTTTCGTAGCCACGGATGCCGGCCTTGGCGGGATCATACGGGTTCTGCGCCTTGATCGTGTAACGGTCAGTGGCCTTCCGGGTGGCGGCATCGCTAGACGGGCGTGTGAGGGTTCCGGTGATGCGCGTGAAATCGTTACTGATCACCAAGGGCAATGGCGCGCCACCCCACGGCGGTTGGATCAACAGGACTTGTCCGGCTACGGCGTCATCCCGTGAGGCGGCGGCGGCGATGGCGATGCGTATGGACTGGCCAGGCTTGGGAACCGGTCCCACGACCTGGCTGCCTTCCCGGCTCCATCGAGCGGGCAGCATCTCGTTCCGGAACTGGATCGGGCTGCCGCGTCCCCATGCGCCACGAACCGCCAGCGGCCCGTCATCGAGGATTTTATGAACCGCCAGCGGGGCTGTTCCGGAGATGGGTCGGGCTTCCAGGATCCGCATGTCAATGACCCGTTCACGGGTTTCCGCAGGCAGGGCGGTTTTACTAACCACTCGGTTCATGGAGAGCGTCTCATGGGATCGCTCGGTGAGAATGAGGCCCTCCTCGAGGCCGGGATTGTTGTAGGCGGTGACGAACAGAATCTTTTCCTGCGCCGCCTTAGTGGAGAGCCAGTGAATCAAGTTGGGTAGGGCGGCGAGGCCGTATTCGCTGAGTCCGATGGCCCGGCAGCCGGGAGCCAGCGAGAAGGGAACGCCGTAGGGATAGTAGTCAAAAAACGCCAGACTCGTGCCGAGTTTGCCGGACACCGAGGTCACCCAGCGGGTGGCTCCGGCTTCGTGGCAGGCCAGGTAGGGAGCAGGCCAGCGGATCGGACTGATCGCGGCCGTTCCCAGAAGGATGATGGTCAGGCCTGCGGCGGCAAGGTGCCCGCGACGGCGCGCCCACTCGCCGCAGAAGGCGGCCAGTGCGGGCGTCAGGGCAACGATGATGAGAAGGGTGAGGGGAAGCAGACGGCGCTGGCTCCACAGTCCCATGAGTTCGAATCCCTTGAGATAGAAGAACAGGGGCGAGAGCAGGATCGCGAGGAGCAGGACGGCGCGTGAGACGGGCGGGGTGGAGCGGAAGAAGGCAGAAAGGATTCCGATGGCGAGCAGGAGGCCGTATCCGAGTCGGACACCGTCCCGGTATTCCTGAAAACCGGCCCGGATAAGCGATTTTCCGGCCCAGAGCGAGGTCGGAATCGCTAAGGGAGCCAGAGTGAGTAGGATGAGAAGTAGAAAAAGGACGGGGTTTCCCACTACGGCCGCGGTACCTGCGGTCAGATTTTCTTTCAGGCGGGTAGTTCCCAGAAGAACCACTCCGATGGCGATCCCGAAGACAGCCACAAAGACAGCGAGCAGTTGGTGTACGGCGGCCACCTGGAGGGTGTGGAGAAAGCCCGGCCAACTGGTGATGTCACCGTAGGGTTGGCAGACCCACAGTGTCATGAGAAGCAGGGGGAGGGCGCCCAGAACAAATCCGGCCAGACTCAGGACGATGCCCCGCTTTGTCAGCGCCGGATCGAAGAGGAGCAGGGCGAGGGCGGGAAGGGACAGGGCGACAATCACCGGATGGAAGCATACGGCCAATCCGAGCACGAAGGGTGCAATGATCCGGAAGGCGCGGGTCCGGTCAGGGAGCGACCGTCCGAGCAGAACCAGAAGCGCGAGCACGGCGCCGACGGCCTCGGCGTAGAAGCCGCGCAGCAGGTAGGCGGGCAGGGGCGAGCCAACGAGCAGGGCGGCGGCCGCCGCCAGGCCGGTGTGCCTGCCGAGTGCCGTACCGGTGCAAAGAATGACGACGAAGAAAAGCAAGCCCATGAAAGGGACAAACAGGTCGCCACTGATCCACCGGGTTGCGGTCTCGAGGCCGGCGGCGGCGAGGGGGAGGAAGGGATAGAAGTAGGGTTGCGTGGTGCAGGTTTGGAGCGAGGTCAGCTGGAATGACCGGTCCCGGGTATCCCGTCCCCAATGCTTGTATTCAAGGAGAACGGCTCGGCGTTGCTCGGGAGGGAGGCTGAGAAGGGTAGTATCCACATCCTGGAAGCCGCGACCGGCGGCGAAGGAGCGAGCCATCAGGCGGTAGCAGGAAGTGTCCAGTCCGGTGAAAGTGTCCTCATGCGGCCGGAGCAGGAGGAGGGCGGACGCGCTGACCGCGAGCAGCAGGAGTATCCGGGTCCAGACAGGGGTTTGCCGGATCCGGGACCAAAGCGGGAGGAGAATGGTACCAGTCAGCAATAGCGCTGCCACCGCGATCAGGCAGAACCAGAGTATGGACAGGATGGTCATGGATAGATTCGGGGCACGGTAATAACTTCATGAGGCAAGGTCAAGCCCGCCTCCTGTATCCGGAACCGCCGCTCCAGGGCTTTAGCAGTTGACAGCAGGGGCGGCCTTCCTGTTAAATCCACACGTTTTAAACCCCTTGGAGGATTACCTATCTTGGATTTGGAAATTTTGCGCCACAGCACCGCGCACGTCATGGCGGCCGCTATAGGTCGGCTTTTCGCGCCTGTCCAGTTCGATATCGGTCCAGCGACGGACTCGGGGTTCTACTACGATTTCGACTTGTCCCATCGCTTTACTCCTGATGATTTTCCCCTGATTGAACGCGAGATGGCGAAGATTGTGGGCGAAAACCTTTCCTTTGAATGCCTCGAAATGAGCCGGGAGGAAGCCCGGGCCATGCTTGAGGGAAAGGGGCAGCGCTACAAGTTGGAACGTCTGGCGGATATTCCCGAGGGACAAAAAATCACGTTCTACCGCTGCGGTGATTTCATGGATCTCTGTCGCGGTCCGCATGTGGCCCGCACGGGCGACATTAAGGCCTTTAAGCTGTCATCGGTGGCCGGATCCTATTTCCGGGGCATCGAGACGAATCCCATGCTTCAGCGTCTGTACGGGATCGTGGCGGCGTCACAGCAGGAATTGGATGAGCAGGTGCTGCGAATGGAAGAGGCCCTGAAGCGGGATCATCGCAAACTGGGCAAAGAGCTGGATCTCTTCAGCGTTCAGGAGGATGTCGGGCCGGGCCTGATCCACTGGCACCCGAAGGGCGCGCGGATCCGTTCCATTATCGAGGAATACTGGCGCAAGGAGCATTTCAAGGCTGGCTACGAACTGCTGTACACGCCACACATCGGCCGGGCGGGCCTGTGGGAAACCTCCGGGCATCTCGGGTTTTATGCCGAGAACATGTATGCTCCGATGATGGTTGACGAGGTGTCCTACTACGCCAAGCCGATGAATTGCCCGTTCCACATCCAGATTTACAAGAACAACAAGCACTCCTATCGCGACTTGCCGTTGCGCTGGGCAGAGCTGGGCACGGTGTACCGTTACGAAAAAACAGGCGTTCTGCACGGCCTGCTCCGGGTGCGCGGATTCACGCAGGACGATGCGCATATCTTCTGCACACCGGAACAGATTGTCGACGAGGTGAAGCGTACGGTTGAATTCGCGCTGCGCCTCTGGCGCTCGTTCGGGTTTACTGAAATCACCGCCTACCTGGCCACCAAGCCCGCCAAGGCGGTGGGTGAGCCGGAACGCTGGGAGCAGGCTACGGATTCCCTGCGTCAGGCCCTCGAGGCTGAAAAAATTCCCTTCGTGGTGGATGAGGGGGGGGGCGCCTTCTATGGCCCGAAGATCGACTTGAAGGTCAAGGATGCCATCGGGCGTGAGTGGCAGATGAGCACCATTCAGTTTGATTTCAACCTGCCGGAGCGCTTTGAACTGGCCTACACCGGGGATGACGGGAAGGAGCACCGTCCTTATATGGTGCATCGTGCGCTCCTGGGTAGTTTGGAACGGTTTTTCGGTGTCCTGGTCGAGCACTATGCCGGGGCGTTTCCGCTCTGGCTGGCGCCGGAACAGATCCGGGTGCTACCGATCAATGACAAGGTTATGCCGGCTGCGGAGTCGCTGGTTGCCGCGCTTCAGGCGGCGGATTTCCGGGTTCGACTGGATCGCAGCGCGGACAAGCTCGGGGCGAAGATCCGGGATGCGCAGATGGCGAAGATTCCGTACATGCTGGTTCTGGGTGCCCGCGAGGCGGAAGCCGGATTGGTGTCGGTTCGCAGCCGGACGGCTGGAGATTTGGGAACGATGACGCTGGAAGCGTTGATGGATAAACTCCGCGCGGAAGTCGCGGAGAAGATTGTGACTGTGAACTCAGGGGTCTCAGAAAGCCCCGCAACAAGGAGGTAGGAAATTCGCCCGCAGACTATCAGAGTAAATCACCGTATCCGGTGCCCGCAGGTTCGGTTACTTGACGACAGTGGAAATATGCTGGGCGTCATGACCGTCAGCGAAGCGATGGCTATTGCCGTTCGGGCCGGGCTCGACCTGGTGGAAGTATCACCCAATGCCGAGCCGCCTGTATGCCGGGTCATGGACTTCGGCAAATTCAAATACGAGCAGGCGCGCAAGGAGCGCGAGGCCCGTAAGCATCAGCACGCGGCGGAGATGAAGGAAATCAAGTTCCACGCCAATGTGGCCGATCATGATTTCGAGACGAAGATGAATCACATTCGCGGATTCATCGAGAAGGGAATGAAAGTCAAATGTTCCCTCTATTTCCGGGGGCGTGAGAACGCTCACCGTGAACTCGGGTTTGAAGTCATGAAACGGGTGGTGGTGGGAATCGAGGAGATCGCCGCGCCGGACATGCCTCCGAAACTGCTTGGAAACAGCATTATTATGGTGTTGGGCCCCCGTGCCGGGAAACCCCCGGCCCGCGAGTCCTCAGCACCCCGACCGGCTGGATTCCAGACGCCTCTTCCGATTCCGGCACCGAAACCCGTCCCTGTGGCAGGGGTGGTTCCGGCTCCGGTTCCGGTCCGGCCCAATTGATTTTGAAAAAAGCTTTACGGGGCCGGGGCTCTCCTGTAGAGTCCCGCCCTTGTTTTCCCGGAGGACGAGGCGTTCTGTTCCTGAACGGCTTTGTCTGAACTGGAATGAGGAGTATCATGCCGAAGAAAAAAACGAAAAAGATGGTTAGCAAGAGGGTGAAGAAGACAGCCACGGGGAAGCTTATGTTTAGGCGTCCGGGCAGCGGTCATCTTCTGAGCAGCAAAACACGAAAACAGAAACGCAATATGCGTGGCGGAGCAATAATTCATGCTTCCGACCACAAGCGCATTGCGGAAATGATTTGAACGTACTGAAAGGACGAGACTATGCCCAGAGCAACTAATGCGCCGGCGTCGCGTAAGCGCCGGAAATTAACACTGAAGGCGGCCCGCGGTTTCCGGGGTTCGCGCAGTAAACTGTTCCGCCAGGCGACCGAGGCCGTGGATCGCGCGATGCGGTTGGCCTACATCCATCGCAAGGATAACAAGGGTGACTATCGCCGTTTGTGGACGGTGCGTGTTTCCGCAGGATGCCGGGAGCAGGGGATTGCCTACAGCCGTTTCATCCAGGGATTGAAGAAAGCCGGCATCGAGCTGAATCGCAAGATGTTGTCTGAGATCGCTTATAACGATCCCGCCGGTTTCGTGCAGATCGTGGACTTGGCGAAAAAGGCCATTGCCTGAAACGCTAATAAGCCAGAATGATGAAGGCCGTCCGAAAGGG
>CAJBSZ010000106.1 GCA_903958395.1 uncultured bacterium
AATCTTGGTGGTGGCAAGGGTAACGCCTGTTCCGTTCTGGAGGCCTTTGCATTGACTGAGGCGCATACCGGTGTTCGGCAGGTTTGGTCCTATGTGGATCAGAACCGGGAGGGTGATCATATCTGCTATTATAGTGATCTTCGGAAGATGTGCGGGCATTACCCTGCTTGGAAGGTGACAATTTCTTTAGATGAGATTATTCGTCAGATTGCCCAAAGTTGGGGGACGAGGAGTGCAAGCGCATGAAGATCCTGATCACAGGCATTTGCGGGTTTGTCGGAAGTTCCCTGGCGGCGTGGTTCAGGCAGCAGCCAGGTGTTGATCGTATTGTGGGTCTCGACAGCCTGCTACGGCCTGGCAGTGAGCGCAATGTGGAGGTGCTTCGGAGGGCTGGGATCGATGTTATTCGTGGAGATGTGCGTTGCGCTACGGATTTTGAGGCCTTGCCGAGGGTGGATTGGGTTATTGATGCGGCGGCTAACCCGTGTGTTCTGGCTGGATTGTCGGACGTTTCGGGGAGCCGGCAATTGCTAGAGCACAATCTTCTGGGAAGCATCAATGTTTTAGAGTTTTGTCGTCGGCACGGTGCGGGATTTGTCCTGCTGAGTACAAGCAGGGTGTATTCAATTTCGGCATTGGCGGGGTTGCCCCTGATTGTTCAGGATGGTGCGTTTGTTCTGGATGAAGGGCGACATCTTCCAGAGGGTGTTTCATCGCTAGGAGTGAATGAAGGGTTTCCCACGGCGGCGCCAATTTCGTTATATGGTAGTACCAAGTTGGCTTCAGAAGTGCTCGCTCTGGAGTATGGAAGTGCCTTTGGATTCCCCGTCTGGATTGACCGATGCGGGGTAATGGCCGGCGCTGGACAGTTTGGTACGGCAGGACAAGGGATATTTTCCTATTGGATTCACGCATATGCCGCGAGGAAGTCGTTGCAGTACATCGGATTTGATGGGCAAGGGCATCAGTCTCGCGATGCGCTTCATCCGCTCGATCTCGCGACATTATTGTGGAAACAGATGAATTATCAGGGAGTTCCGCCGACTCGTCTGTTCACTGTCGGAGGAGGAGGCGTCATGTCTCTCAACCAGTTGTCCGCATGGTGCGCGAAACGGCTGGGAGAGCATGCTGTGGCGATTAACGCGATTCCGCGGCCCTATGACATTCCTTGGTTGGCGTTGGATTCCTCGCTCTCTGAGTCCACCTTCGACTGGAAGAAGACGAAGACGATCGATTTTATTTTGAATGAAATCCTAGATCATGCCAGACAATATCCGGACTGGCTGGATCTGGCTGGTGGCGCAATACGAGGTGGGGCATGAAAATTCTTTTCACAAATCCTCCTTGGTGGGATGGATGGGGTTTGAAGTATGGCGTTGTACCGCTTCGGAGGGCTGGCTATCGTGCCGGCTCCCGATGGCCTCACACAGGATTGACGCTTAGTTTTCCAGGGTGTCCCATGCCGCGTGATGCTGTTCCGTATCCTTTGTTTATGGGATATGCGGCATCTTATGTGAAGGATCATTCCGGCGCCGAAGTTGTCCTTCGTGACAGTCTTGCTCGTCGAGAGAGTTATTCCGCGTTTTATCGACATGTGGCCCGCGAGAAATATGATTTTATTTTTATCGAGAGCGGTACTCCTGCCTGGAGCCATGACCGGAACATTGTCGCGAAATTGCACGAGCTTTCTCCATTGTCAAAGATTGTGATCACGGGTCCCATTACGGCGGAGAGATCCGAGGAAATTATGAACACACTGCCGGTGACCGCCTGCATCAAGGGCGAATATGAGAAAAACGCTCTTCTGGTTTCGCAAGGGCACGTCGGTGTTTTGGAACATAATTTTATGACCGAAGAGGAAATGAACGCATCGCCGTCGCCGATGTATGATCCGGCAACGATTCGACGCTATTATGACCGAAATCCGAAGGGGTGTGTGTTTCCTCATCTTCAGGTCTGGTCTAGTCGCGGTTGCCCTCATAATTGCATTTTCTGTGTTTGGCCGGCGACAATGACGGGC
>CAJBSZ010000107.1 GCA_903958395.1 uncultured bacterium
CCCGACGAACTCTGTGATCACCCTTGTCGGCGTCTCTGGCGTGACATTCCCCAACCCGTTCACGCTGACGAACACCTATGCGTTGCGCATCGATGTGCCGGTGAATGCGTTGGGCAGCGACTGGACCGTTCCCGCGGGGGCCGTGCTCTCGCACAGCGGCAACTATGACGTCGACACCAACCGGCTGCAACTGGCGCTCCGGAATCTGACCATCGAAGCCAATGGCGCGATCAACGCGGATGCCAAGGGCTTCGCTCCCGATAAGGGGCCGGGGAAGGCGACGTCGAGCACCAACGGAGCTTCCCATGGCGGGGCCGGCACCGGCACCACTTTAACCAACAGCATGGGAATGGCGACAAACACCTATGGGTCTGTGACGAACCCGATCACGCTGGGCAGCGGCGGCTATCAATATTGGAACTCCTCAGGAGGTGGCGCCGTCATTCTCACGATTGCCAACGCGCTGACCAACAACGGTCTCATCAGCGCCAACGGCGGGGCCAGCGCAGATCGGGCTGGCTCGGGCGGCTCGATCAACATCTTGGCTGCCACGGTCTCAGGCTCCGGCATGGTCCTGGCGAACGGAGCCGGGAGATCTACCGACGGGCGCGGAGCTGGCGGCGGACGGATCGCCGTGCGGCTGGCCTCTGGCACCAGTTTCGGTTCGATGACGTTCCAAGCCTATAGCGGTCCGACCAACGCGTCCCCATTTTACCCCGGTGCTGCCGGCACGGTGTATCTGGAGTCGGCTAACGACGGCGCGGGCATGGGGACCGTCACTGTGGCCAACAGCAACAGGACGGCCAGCGGAAGCGCCGTCACCCCGCTGCCGGCGTTTCCGGGAGCCACGGAGAACCTGAGCGGGACGAAGTGGACGGTGGATTACAAGGGCAAGATCGGCCTGGTTTCCAATGTGACCATTGGCGCGCTGACACTGGTTACGACGAATGCTTATCTCGAACTGGCCGGAAAAACCCTGACCGTGAACTCGCTGAGCATCACCGGGCGCCAGTTTGCGGCAAACGCGGATGGGTATACCGCGGCGCAGTTGGGAATGAACAATGTGACGGACGTTTCGCCGGGGGCGGTCGGCCGCGTTGTCGTTCAGACCCGACAGTCGGGTACCTTGCTCTTGGTTCAGTAGAAACGACGAGAAAGCGAAGAATTAACTCTGGAAAGGGGGGGGTGGTATGAAGAGGATCATCGCGAGGTTTGGCATCGTGGCGGTGGCGCTGATAGCCGGCATGGTCGGAAGCGCGGACGCCGCGGACGGATCGTGGACCAATAAAACCACCAGCAGCATATGGACCAATACGGCGAACTGGGCGGGCGGCCAAGTGGCCGACGGCGCCGGCTCGACGGCCTGGTTCACCAACGATATCACGGCCGGCATCACCGTCACCATCAACACGGCCCAAACGAACGCGATCCTCAACATTGGCGACGCTAGCGGCAGCGCTGCCTTCAGCTTCGTCCCCGCGGACGGCGGCACGTTGACGTTCAGCAACAACGCCGCCACGGCGCAGTTCAACCAGACCGCCACAGCGGCAGCCCAGACGTTTGGCGTGCCTGTCGTGCTCGCGAGTCCGCTCGCCATATCCAGCGCTTCGGCAGCGGCCAAAAATTTGACAATCACCAACGGCATCACGGGCACGGGCAATCTCACGCTCAACGCCAACGCCGCGGGCGCAATCACCATTTCAACTGTGCCGGTCAACAACACCGGCACGATCACCAACTCCGGTACGGGCGGCGCGGTGACGATCAGCGGCGGCGTCGGGCCCAATGTCACCGCCATCGTCCAGAACCAAACCAATCAGGATCTGACGATCAGCACGGCGCCTCTCCTGGTGAACCTCAATGGGACACTCCTGGCCAACAACAACACCAGCGGGACGAAGCAGCTCAAGGTACTCGCCGGGGGCAACGTTAGCGTGGGCGGCACGGGGGACCTGGTGCTTCAGAACAACAGCGCGATCGGGGATGGCGTCTACATCGGCGCGAATGTTGCGGTCACCAACATCGGCATGCTGATCAACTCCGGCACGGGCCCCAGCAATACGACGGTCTATGGGGGCATTGGGACTAACGTGACAAAGGTCATCCAGAACAGCACCAATTCCGCGCTGCGATTACAGGGGAGCCACACCTTCACGAACGGCATGTGGATCAAGGCGGGAACGCTCAGCGGGGAAAACGGAAATCTCGGCTCCGCCAACGGCGTCATCACCATCGGCAACACCAATGGCAGCGCCGACGCGACGTTGGAACTCCGCGCTTCGCTAATCACCCCCTCCAGTCCGATTATGGTTTCCTCCGGCAACACCGGTGTCGCCACGATTTACTTCGCGAGTCCTTATACCTATTCTGGCCCAGTCACGCTCAGCAACCATAATCTGACCGTGTCATCGTCCGGGTCGACTGCACTTATTCTTAGCGGTGGGATCACGGGGGTCGGTGACCTCACGCTCAAGTACAACGGGATCACAGGCGGCGTACTTTTGCAGCTCTCGACCGGGTCGGCCAACCATAGGGGCGCGATCATCAACGCGGGCATCGGCCCCGGTACGACGAAACTTGCCTCCAGCGTCGAATCGAACGTGACGGCTCTCATCGAGAACAGCACGAGTTCGCCGCTACTCGTTACCGGCGTCCTTACAGTGAACAGCGGCGGGACCACTCTGGCCAACATCAGCAGCGGCGGAACGACGAATGTGCTCACGGTATCCGGCAACGTGGGCGGCACGGGTGACCTGATTCTGAGCAACAACTGCCCGGTCACCAACGGCATTACGATTTCGTCTGCCAACGTCACCAACATCGGCAGGGTGATCAACCGCGGCACGGGTTCCGATGTCCTGATCAGCGGCGTCATTGGCGCCAACGTGACCCGCGTGCTGCAGGACAGCGCAACCTCCCGGATGGTGTTGACCAATACGCAAACGTACACCTGCCCGACCGTGGTTACCAACGGCGCGCTCAAGGTGGATGGAACCATTAACATTGCCAGCCCGGTGCTGGTCTATACCAACGGCGTCCTTCAGGGCGTCGGGACGATCAAGGGGACCAACACTGTCTACGCCGGCGGCATGGTGTCGCCGGGGCCTGAGACCACGGCGGGCGGGACGCTGACCATCAGCAACCTGGTCTGGAGCGGGGGCGGCATCTACAAGTGCCAGGTGACCAACATCGCCAACGACGTTACGGGGGCGGGCACCGATTATGACCTGATCACGGTGACCGGGACCCTCACAAACACCCCCGGGCAGAATTTCATCCTCCGCATGGATTCCATGGGCCAGACCCTGACTTTCGACCCCAGCCTGACCTACAGTCTCAAGGTCATCACGTGCGGCACGGCGGCCGCGCTCAGGCCGGAGGATGTCACGCTCGATACAAACGCGTTCCTGCTCAACAACCCCGGCACGTGGTATGTGACCAACCTGAACAAGATCATCTACGTCTCCCACGCCGGTGTTGTGGTGGCGGGCAAAAACTACTGGAGAGGTCCCTCCGACGGGCTATGGTCCGCGGCCGCCAACTGGTCGCTGAGCCATGTGCCGCAGCCGGGCGAAGATGTCGAATTCGATGCTTCCGGCAATGCGAACTGCACGGCGGACGTGGTGAGCAACAACCTGGGCTCCGTCACGCTGAGTGCCAGCTACAGCGGCACGGTTACCTTGAACGGCGGTTTGACGCTGACCAACCTGACGGTCAACGGCGGCACGCTGCAGACGGTGAAGGACGCCGTGGGCGGCATCACGGTGGCCGGAACCCTGGCGATCGGTTCGGGGGGTGCCGTGGTGGTACGGCGTTCATCCACGAGCGGCGAGGGCGCGGGGCAGACGATCACGGCGCAGAATCTCACTGTGGCCGGATCCCTGAACGCGGACGGGCAGGGGTTCAGTAACCCCCGGGGGCCGGGCGGAGCCGCAGGCGCGGGGCATGGTGGCAGAGGATGGAATACTTGGCAGTGTATGAATTCCGGATCAACTTACGGTTCTGTGACCAATCCGGTCGCGTTGGGCAGCAGTTGTGGTACCTCGGCTGGACAAGAAGGCGGCGGTGCGATGGTGCTTGTGGTGGCCAATGCATTGACCAACAACGGACTCATCAGCGCCGCAGGCCGTAACGGCGGTGCCTCGGGCGGATCGGTGAACATCACCGCCGCCACTTTGACCGGCGCGGGCGTCGTTCAGGTCATTGGCGGGAACAGCACTGTTAACGCTGGTGGCGGCGGACGAATCGCGATGGTGCTGACGAGTGGAACCGACTTCGGAACGGTTCAGTTCTCGGCTCGGGGCGGCACCAACGCCAGTCCCACTTTTGCAAGCGCCGGAACGGTGTATCGCAAACACGCCGGGCACGGCAGCGGATTGGGCGAGCTTATTATCGACAATTGGGGGATCGATCCGGAATATCGAGGCTGCTATACCGAGCTGTCCACGGGCGGGGATGTGGTGCAGAACTTCGCGCAAGTGGTCATCACGAACAAGGGAAATCTGGCGATCCG
>CAJBSZ010000108.1 GCA_903958395.1 uncultured bacterium
GCATTGCTCCTGAGGGAAGAGGCCACCCCGTTGAGAACGCTTTGGAAATAGTTCCAGAGGACCAGGCCACTCATGTAGAAGAGAAACGGCGGAAGGCCGTCGGTGCTGATCTTGGCGAAATTTCCGAATACCAACGTGAAGACCACCGTGGTCATGACGGGTTGAAGAACAAACCAGAGGGGCCCCAGCACGCTCTGTTTGTAAATAGAGGTCAAATCCCGCTGGATTGTCATCCAGAAGAGATCCCGGTATTCCAGGAGCTCCCGCCAGTTAATTCTCCACCAAGGTTGGTTGGCTCGTATGTGTGTTCTGTGCATAGGCAGACTTCGTCCCCGTAAATTATGCGGCAAAATTTTGAAGTGCGGCGGCTCGTCAAGCCGAGCCGTGTGAAAGCGGCGTCAAGCCCTTCGATAGACTCAGGGCAGGCCGCCACACTCCAAAATATGTCACTTTACCCGGGTCAACAATTTGACAACGGGATTCTCCAAAACCGACATGGCGGTGTCACGCAACTTCCGGGCCCGTTTGACCCGGCTCAGCATGAACGCCGCTTCCGCCCCGGCTTCTTTAGGGGACAGTTCGGCTTCCGCCTGTTGAAGTTCGGTCGCCAGCATCCCCATTTTGTTGCGAACCAGCATCAGTAAGCCCTGATGAAGGGCCGAGGCAATATCGTCGGCGGTCCGGTAATAGGTTTTTCGGTCGCCGGATTTCCACGAGCGGCGCAGGAGGCCCAGACTTTCCAGCTGCCGCGCGGCAATGCTGACGGCTGCCTTGCTGAGGCCTAGGTCTTTCGCAATGTCCTCCAGGGACGCTTCGGTAGGGGTGAGGTACAGGTGAACTAGAATTTGACCAACAATCCGGCCCAACCCAAGATCCTGGGCGGTGCGTCCACCCACTTCGGTCAACCGTTTCCGTACCTGTTCAATCGGGTCACTCATAAGTCGATAAGCGTTTACAAAATTATTAACGCACAAAATACAAGAAACTCACAAGGACGTCAAGGGTGGAGTCGCTAAAGAGATTTTTCACCACCCGCTTCGCTTGCTTTCTGTAGCCCACACGTATCGCCGAAAAGAGGGACTTCAACTAATCTGCACTGATTCGCACTAATACATAAAATAGTTTAAACAGAAGCACGCGAAGCTCACAAAGATAAAAACAATGTTGCGGTATTTTCGTTCGGGAGTACCCGAGCCAAAAATTCCGCAACGGTTCTTCGCCGGAATCGGGAGAAATAAGACAACTCCATCAGTGCGAAGCGTCTCAAAAACCTATTTCTTCCCGGAAGGGCGTTTCATGATTTTTGCTGGATCCCGCTCCCGGCGGGATGCTGCAAAAATCATGAAACATTCTCTTGTTCCCTCCCCCATTAGTGCGAATCAGTGCAGATTAGTGGTGAAGTCTTTCTCTCGACTTTCGGATGGAGTCGTTCAACGAAATAGACCGTCAGGTTTTGGCCCCGATCTTCTCTGGTAATTTGCCAGGTTGTGGTGGGCAATCCCGCCAGAAAGGCTAGAATGACCTCGTTGGGTTTGTAGAGCAGGGGCTGGTAGCCGGCCAGCGCGTGGGTGAGTTCGGGGCTGATTCGGTCGAGAAGGCCCATGTCGGGCAGGCCTGAAAATCGATCAATCAGGCAGAGAAAGTGGTCGGATGGGGGTGTGAGACGGGTGTCGGTTTCAACCGGAACCTGCCGGATGCGGGCCGCCGGGTCGGGCAGAGCATCCGCGAGGTTCCCTTGATCCCCGTTAAACAGGGAATATCGCCGAGTGATGACGGCCAGCCCGGGAGCGGCTGCTGCGCGGAGCATCAGCGGGCTGGCTGGCCGTTTCTCAAAGGATAGGGGGGCGGTTGAGTGCAGTGCCTGGATTCGGGCGCTGGAAAGTTCCCGTAGCACGGAAGCAAGTTCGTGTTCCGCGCCGCTCGTGATGCACCGGTGCCGGGGCGGGAACCCAAATGCCAAAATTAGACAGAGTAGCAGGGTCATTGCGACAATAGGGCGGATCAGCTTTTGCGTTTTCTCAAACTGCAGGATTGCGGCAATAATGAGTCCGCCCGTAAGGGCGATGGCCTGCAGCAGAATCCACCCGCTCCGTTGGTAGAGGCTGAATTCAAGGAAACCTGTGCTGACTTGAAATAAAGTCAGAAAACCCCAGCCTCCTATCAGTTTGAACAGACTGGAGTGGTTGCGGAAACCGGCAACGAGGAGTCCGATGAAGGCTGCGCCCAGCGTCAAAGCGGCGAGGTTTGGCACCCAACTGCCGAGACCCAGACGTTTAAATGTCAGGAGGTCCACGACCATTTTTCCGGCCGGATGCCTTTTGAGAGTGGTGAGAAAATCGGGAGTTTCACGGTTGACCACCGTCTGCGGTTGCGCAGGCGGGGTTTGGATTCCCGTGACCATGGATGCGGTTGTGTTGATATGCTGTTCGCCATAGCTGAGAAATTGGAAGCCGGCCAGCGCGAATGCCAGGATGAACGGGAGTAGAGTCAGCATCGTCTCCCGCCACCAGCCTTTTGAAACGGCGTCATCCCGCCAACTCACGATTCGGTGCATGAAAATGAGCAGTAATAGGGTGAACACGAAGAGGGGAACGGTGACGGCAAGACCCGCGAGAATGACGGTGAAAAGAAATCGGGCTTTAATCAGGCAAAGGAGCAGGGCGAGGGGGAGTAGGAACAATCCCAGTTGGTTGGCAAAGGCCCCCATGCCGGTTTTAATCAAGGGATACAGAAGGGGGCAGACGGCCGCGAAAAAAGCGGCGAGAAGCCCTGCGGTGTGGCTGTGTCGGCGTCCAACCAAATACAGTGTGGCCACCATCAGCACCCCGAAGAAGGGTCCCACATAACGGGCCACCAGATAGGCATCAAGGTGGAAGGTCATTACCGGCAGGGCCAATACCCAGGAGTATCCCGGCGGGTAGACGAAGTTGCGTATAGTCCCGTTCTGGACAGCGTCACGAAGAAATTGAAGATGGGTATAGGCATCGGATTGACCCAGCGAGGCATGGGTCAGGGCATCGATACTTCGCAGCACCACGGCAGCCAGCAGGATGAGGGGGAGAAGGTTGCTGATTGTTGATTGTTGATTGTTGATTTCGGGGGACGTGTTTTTGCGCCAGACGAGAAGAACCACGCTGGCGATGAACCAGAAGAGGAAATAGAGGATTCCTTCCAGAGCAGGGGAACGTTCCATGAAGTGGTTCCAGATATACCCGAGAAAAGCCTGGGAAGAGAGTCCGAGTCCCGCTGAAACGACGAAAAGAGTGGCTCGATCCGTAAAAAGACGAAGACGACCTATGACCAGAAGTGGCGGGAGGATGTACACGGCGGCAAAAGCCGCCAGCACTAGTAAACTGTCACAACAACGCCAGATCATAAAGGAGTCAGAAACGTCCGGCAGGCCGATACGATTCGTTCCGTGGCGTGGCCATCCCCGTAGGGATTATACGCCGTCGACATTTTTTTGTAGAGGGCGGGCCGGGTCAGGAGCGCGGCGGCTGCCCTTACGATGTTCTGTGTGTCGGCTCCGACCACCTTTACGGTTCCCGCCTTGACAGCCTCTGGGCGCTCCGTGGTGTCGCGCATGACGATGACCGGCTTGCCCAGGCTGGGGGCTTCCTCCTGAACTCCGCCGGAATCCGTCAGGATCAGCGTGGCGCGGTTCATCAGCGCTACAAAGGAAAGATAGTCCAACGGTTCAATCAAGTGGACATTCGGGAGCAGGGTACCCGTGGCACCGGGGGAAAGAATCCGCATGACGGGTTCGCGGACGCGGGGATTCAGATGGACGGGGTAAACAAAGTGGACAGCCGGGAATTGGCGGGCCAGCTCGGCGATGGCTCTGCAGATGTTGTCGAATCCCCCGCCAAAATTTTCGCGACGATGGCCGGTGATGAGGACGAGGGGAATTGATGATTGATGATTGATGATTGATGATTTTTGAAGAAGGAATGACGGGAGACCGGGAATGAGCGGGGGATTCTTCTTAACTTTGGCCAGAGCCAGGAACAGGGCATCGATGACGGTATTGCCGGTCACCACGATGTTTTTTGACGGGATATCTTCCTTGATGAGATTTTTTCGATTGCTGGCTGTCGGCGCGAAATGGAGGGCTGCCATTCGGGTGGTCAGGACCCGGTTCAATTCCTCGGGCCAGGGGGATTGCAGATTTCCGGTGCGCAAGCCCGCCTCGACATGAGCGACGGGGATCTGGTGATAGAAGGCTGCAAGGGATGCGGCGAAGACTGTTGTGGTGTCACCCTGAACCATGACGAGATCCGGATTTTCATCGGCCAGGTACCCATCCACCGCTGTGATAGCTCGAGCGGTGAAGCCGGCAAGGGTCTGATTCTTTTTCATCAGATTCAGATCCACATCCGGGACAATGCCGAAAATATCGAGCACCTGATCCAGCATGTGACGATGTTGTGCGGTGACACATACCCGACACCGGATCCCCCGGGCCTTTTTCAGTGCCAGAATGACAGGCGCCAACTTGATGGCCTCGGGGCGGGTTCCAAATATGATGGAAATGGTTTTAGTCATCATTGGGGTTCAGCATGACTGAAACCACGGGGCGTCGTCAAGAACTCCAAGCAGACGCATCTAAATATCAGCCAATTCGAGTTCTTTGTGGGAGGGGCGCTGTGCGCCGCGACAGGGACTCGACTGGCTCCCGGGAGA
>CAJBSZ010000109.1 GCA_903958395.1 uncultured bacterium
GGCTCTTGGGAGCCAGATAGGCCGGGTAGATCAGCATTGCGAAATCCGGACGGCAACTGACTTGATCAACAGCGTCAACGGCATCGTAGGCACGGTTTTCATGTTTGTTGCAAGCATTCACGGCCAAATGCCCACCAGCGGAGAAGCCCATCACGCCGATCCGTTTCGGATCAAGGTTCCATTCGGACGCCCGGGAGCGGACAATGCTGAGCGCACGCTGGGCATCCTGCAAAGGCAGCCGGTGTTTGCCATCTCCCTTGGCCATTGGCACCCGGTATTTCAGCACTACGCCCGCAACGCCAATACTGTTCAGCCAGCGCGCCACGTCACAGCCTTCAACGTCAAAAGCCAATCCGCCATACGCGCCGCCCGGACAGATCACCACCGCTGGTACAGGCACGTTCGTGGAGGCTGGAAGATACACTGTAAGGGTCGGGATGCTGACATTGAAAACGGAACGATTCGGTTTAGCCGGATCTTTGCTTTTTTCATTGACCTTTTCAGGTTGCTCCTGCTGGACCATCAGGCCATCAGGCCATAAGGGCAGTTCCAACCGAGGGGGCACGGTGCACAAGCCGTTTAGACTTATCACACTCGCAATCGCGAAAAAAGCCGCTGTAAGCGTATTGTTTTTGAGCATCATGGGATTCACTATTTCTATTTCCAATCATCCGTGCGGAAGGGCGCGGCTGGGAGCAGTTCTGTGTTATAAAGGTTCGCGTCGAACGGGTCGCTCCGCCAGGCGTATCGCACGGCCACAGGTTGGTTGACCTGATCCGACACTATCACCACATCCGGCCCTTCGATCCGTGCCTGCGCCTGCACAAATTTGCGGTCAGCACCGGCAATGACAAACCCCTTCAACTCGGAAGACGGGACATTGGGTGGGTCGTTCTCTTTTGCCGTCGGGGCGGCAGCAATGATCAGTCCGCCGCCTACGTGATCAAAGGAAAGCCTCGCTTTGTCCCCATCAATCTTCATGCTTTTATAAACCGGGCCGTAATAGGCGAGCTTCTTTCCATACGCGACATGCCGCGCGGCAAGGGCGAGACGAACGCCCACGTCGCGTTTGTTGCGCGGATGAAGGCGGGGGTTTTTCGGCTCACCCACATCAATCGTTATGGCCATTCCTGTGTTGGTCAGCGCCAGTGCCGAGGCCTGTGCCTCACGCAGAAGAGGTATACGCACATCATCACCAGCCCCGCTACAGAGTTGGACAAAGAGGAAGGGAAAGTCACCCTGTCCCCAGCTCTTTCGCCAGTCCGTGATCAAGGCCGGGAAGAGTGTGCGATACAACGCGGGGTCATTGGCATTGGATTCACCCTGGTACCAGATGACCCCTTTGATCGCGAAGGGGATCAGGGGCGCGATCATGCCATTGTTGAGAACCGTCGGATTGTCCGCCCGTTTCGTACGGCACTCATATTTCGGCGGTGCTGGCTGTTTTTGCGCTGCTGTTTTGGACGCTTCCTTCCATTCCTTCAACGCCTCCTCGAACGCAGGCTTTCTACCGCCAATTGAGCCATGATCTTGCATCACGCCACCTGGCCTGATGTGGAGGCCTACCTGCAGCGCTCCAAGGGGGTGGTCATCCCCACGGGCTCCACCGAGCAGCATGGCCC
>CAJBSZ010000110.1 GCA_903958395.1 uncultured bacterium
CATGAAGCTTCATCCGGTTAGTTGCCCTTCCAAATGTCCATGCTGCTACTCATCTACGGTCATTTCATGAGACAAACACCTTTCAGTTTGTTAGTTCTGCCAAGCTTGCTTGGCGCACCGAAGACCACAAAGAAAATGGGTTAGGGTTCCGCCGGAGGCGGTAAAAACCTTTAACCTTCGTGATCTTTGTGATCTTCCATGAGAAGGCTATGTCAAGAAGTCCGTTTGCGGACTCCACACTTTCTTTGGAGGGTCCCTGAACGTCATGCTTCCATTCGCACTCTTAGTGGATCTGCCTTTGATCCGGTGCATTTTAGGGTCCGTCGTGGGGCTGCATACTTCTGTTCGAACTCGTTTTGTGTTGCCAGGCTGGCAACCGGTTCAACACACAAACCGCAGTCTCCCGGACGGGACGTAAAGTACCTCTGTTGAAAATGTGGATTAGCTTCGGACCTCTTGCTATCTCCTGTTCTTTTTCTTTACCTTAAAAGCATCTTCATCCCGAAGGGATAGAGCGCGGATCAACGGGCTATCTGGACTTGTCACGCCTCTTCCGCGCGTTGCCTCGGCCAGACACGACCATGCCTTATCCCTTTTAGGCTGCTTTTTTCATAACATTCTTCAAATAATCCGGATCATACTCCGCACCCGTTACCCATAACCGATGCAACATCACTCCCAACTTGCGTGCAACCGCCACGATCGCACGGCGTTTCGCGTTCTTTCCTCCTCTGGCGGCCAGCTTGAGTCCAAACCGGCGCAGATCGCAGTCCGGCCCGAATACTCCCAGAATATAGTGGGAGCATCCCACCAGCAATCGGCGGACATACTCATCGCCCGCCTTGGTGATCCGCAGTTGCTTATCCGTCTGCCCTGATTGATCCCTTTTGGCCGTCAACCCCAGATAGGCTCCTACCGCCCGACTCTTCGTAAATCGAGCAGGATCTTCCAGCGACAGCACAAAACCCATCGAGGTCACGGGACCGACTCCGGGCACTTGACTCAACCGTTTAGCTTCCGGATGGCGCGCTTGCAGGGTCGTGGCGATCTCCTTGTCGATGGCTCGTATCTTCTCGCTGATCGCCTCGATGGCCTCTATCACGGGCATCAGGGCCGGACGCAACCCTTCAGGAATGCTCTCTTGGGATTTCCGGGAAAACGCTTCGGTGCTGCACTTGTTGACTCGATGTCCCGTTCCCTTGACCGTGCTACGAACATGGTTCACCAGATCCGCACGCACGCTTACCAGTTCATCGCGAGCTCTCATGACCGCAAGATCCATCTGGGCCGCTTCGCCACGGTGATGGATCGGATACAACAACGACCGATCCATACGCGCAATCCGGGCCAGCATCTCGGCATCCCGCCCGTCACACTTGTCTTTCGCCGTCCAGATCGCCCGCAATTTCCTCGCGTTCCCCACCAGAACTTCACACCCCAGACTCTCCAGCAGTCGAGAAATCCAAGGCGAATGAGTCCCGGCCTCAACCGCCACCACCGATCCCTGGTACTGTTTGAAAAACTTCATCAGCGATTCCTTGGTGTTCACAAGCTGCTCGCGAAGCACCACTTCCCCTCCTGCGTTCAAAACGCAAACCGTGTTATTTTTATCTCCCAAATCCATCCCGACCGTCATATTATTATTCATGGCTGATCTCCTTTCTGCACCTTTGAGTGCGTTTATATTTGCTCGTGAGTTTATCACAGCTGAAGGAGATCAGCCTTCTCATCCTAACTTCTGTTCAAAATCTTCCTCGATGATATGGCATCAGAACGTCGATTTTTCGCTCTTGGACCCTTAGCTTGATAGCTATGGCCGCCGTCCCTCCCCTTGCGGAAATCGCCGTTTCTTCATGAATTGGGAGGGTCCGCGGCCTGCCCTGAGCCTGCCGAAGGGGCCTCGCGGACCGTATGTGGGTGGAGTTTTGCAAGAGGCTCCCAAGCGCGATCAGAATGTGGAGACTCAGTCCGATTGCAATTACGCCCAGTGACTGTGTTCGACCGTGCGACTCCGGAAGGATTACAGGCTCCGGCATGCATCAGCGCAAATGGTGCGCGCGTCCTGCTGGATCTGATGCAGGTGGTCGAGGCCCTTGAAGCTTTCGGCATAGAGCTTGCAAACATCCTCGGTGCCGGAGGGACGGGAGGCGAACCAGCCGTTGGCGGTCGTCACCTTGAGCCCCCCGATGGCGGCTCCGTTGCCGGAGGCCGTGGTGAAAACCCCCGTGATCGGCTCGCCGGCAAGCGTCTTGGCCGTGACCGCCGCCGGCGTGAGCTTCAGTAACGCGGCCTTCTCCGCAGCATTCGCCGGAGCATCGATACGCTCATACATCGGCGAGCCGTACTTCTTCGTCAGGTCGGCATAGTGAAGTCCGGGATCCCGGCCCGTCACGGCGGTGATCTCGGCCGCCAGGAGTGCCAGGATGATGCCGTCCTTGTCGGTCGTCCAGACCGAGCCGTCGCGACGGAGGAACGACGCGCCGGCGCTCTCCTCGCCGCCGAACCCGAACGAGCCGTCGACCAGGCCCTTCACGAACCACTTGAAGCCGACCGGCACCTCGCACAGGCGCCGACCGAGGCCTTCCGCGACCCGGTCGATCATTGAGCTGCTCACGAGCGTCTTCCCCACGGCGGCATCGGCGCGCCATCCCGGCCGGTTCCGGTACAGGTAATCGATCGCCACGGCGAGATAGTGGTTGGGATTCATCAGGCCGGCGGACGGGGTGACGATGCCGTGCCGGTCGAAGTCGGGATCGTTGGCGAACGCGACATCGAACCGGTCCTTCAGGGCGATCAGCCCGGCCATGGCGTAGGGGGACGAGCAATCCATGCGGATCTTGCCGTCCCAATCCAGAGTCATGAACCCGAAGGTGAAGTCGGGGATCGTGTTGAAGGTCTCGATCTTCAGCTTGTAGGTCTCGGCGATGACGCTCCAGTAGGCCGCGCCGGCACCGCCCAGCCCGTCAGCGCCCAGCCTCAGCCCGGCGCGCGCAACCGCCTCCAGGTCGACCACGTTCTTCAAGTCCTGCACATACGGCGTGATGTAATCGTGCAGGATCATGTTCGGCGCCTTCAGGGCGCGCTCGTAGGGGATCCGCTTCACCCCGGTCAACCCGCTCGTGAGGCAGGCGTTCGCGCCCTTGGCAATAGCGCCGGTGATGGTGGTGTCGGCGGGCCCGCCGTCGGGCGGGTTGTACTTGATGCCGCCGTTGTCGGGCGGGTTATGGGAGGGGGTTATCACCAGCCCGTCGGCCAGGCCGCCGGGCCCCACGCGGTTATGGGTCAGGATCGCGTGCGAGATCACCGGGGTCGGCGTGTAGTTCAGGCCCCGATGGATCATGGTGGTCACCCCGTTCGCCGCCAGCACCTCGATGGCGGTGATATGGGCCGGCTCGGAGAGGGCGTGGGTATCCATGCCGAGGAACAAGGGACCGGTGATGCCGGCGGCCTTCCGGTGGTCGCACACGGCCTGGACGATCCCCAGGATATGATCCTCGTTGAAGCTGAGCTTCATCGAGTTGCCGCGATGCCCGGAGGTTCCGAAGCTGACCTCCTGCCCGGGAACGGCGACATCCGGCCGGCTCGAATAATAGGCCGAGACCAGCCGTGGAATATTGGGAAGGAGTTCACGGGGCGCTGGTTTCCCGGCAAGAGGATGAATGGTGCTCATAGTTCGATCATCTTGGAGAAAACCCGCGCCATTTACAATACCGGAAGGCGGGCCCAAATCCTCGCCTAAGGAACCGATCTCCAGGCGTAATCCAAGAACACCCTTGTCACGACGGCTCGGCAG
>CAJBSZ010000111.1 GCA_903958395.1 uncultured bacterium
CATCATCCACATCATCATCACAGCCGATAACCATATCTTTTTCATGCTTTCTCCATCCCGTCCTTAAATAGCGGTGTTGTGATTTCATTCCTGCAGAGCGCCACATTTCCAAATACCTGCAGCCCACTCCGACTCTTGATTTCAATAATGTATCAGAGCCATATTGTTCATCAAATGGACTTCTTGTGCACATCTTTGTACTTCCTGCGCATTAGCGGAGTTTCGCTCACGCGCCAGGGCCGGGTACGGCAAGTCCAAGGGGAGAACAATCCGTCATTGTGCTTTTACTGCTGCCCCTCAGCCATAAACCTGACAGGCCCCAACAGGCCGGAGGGAAGAAGCGCCAGGCCGCCTCCATTCGCATTCGAAAGCGTGACGCGCTGAGCGGCCGGAAGCTTGGAGTCGCCCAGCACCCGGTTGTTCCAGAGATTAACCACCGCGATCTCCATCTCATTTCCCTTCTCCTTCAAAACCCCCGAAGGAATCGCCACCCGCCACGGCGCCGTCCACACCACGCCGAGCTCCCTGCCGTTCAACCTGACCTCGGCGAGATCCTTCACACACCGAGATCGAGATACATTTCAGATCCACCTAGGCGGCCAGTTTCTCCAATTCCTCGGCGGAAAGTGCGACCCGCCCTCCGTGTCCGGCCACCAGCAGGTCAAAGAGCGGGCTGACGACGGCGCCATACTGGTACGGCGGTTGAAGCGGCGGATCGCTCAGCCGCCCGATCCATTTGAGCCAACGCGTACTCGTCCGGTACGGCACCGGCGTCACCGTGGGATCATAGTCCGTGAGGGTCAGATAAGGCCGCAGCCACCACCGCTTGGAATACCGCCCCTGTTTCGACCCCTCCGGAAAGGGGCTGCGGACGCGTTCAGCAGTTAGCGGGAAACGCGGGTTCAACCCGCCAACCTGATGGCAGCGCACGCAGTGGCGATCGAGGATGGGTTGGATTTCGCGGATATAACTGAAGCCGCGCTCATGCCCATAGAACGGCGTCAGCGCACGGGGCGCGGCGCGCAGCGCCGCCGTGGTGCCGGACGCCCCCTGCACCAGCGGCGTCGTGTTCTTGTTCTCATGGCAGCCGACACAGGACTGGATTTCGCCCGGCTGCAGGGTGGTCCAGGAACGCATCGTCTGCACCGCACGGCCGCGGTCGTCGAGCAGTTGAAAATAGACCGGGGTGCGGGCCGGCACGGTGAAATGCGCCGAACCGTCGGCCTCCACCGGCACGTCGCCCAGGATGACCTTGACGTCAAAGGCGCCGCTCGGCGATGCGATCGGCATCACCGACGCCCCATACTGCGTGATCGGCAGCGCCTCAGCCCCGTAGACGCGGTTGGTGCGGTCGGCCCAGCCCCAACCGATCTCGGCGGGTTTGTACCGCAGCGCCACGACCCGCAGCTTTTTCACGGATCCGGGTTTCAGGCCGATGGCGGCGTCGCCCAGATACACATTCTGTACCGTGCAGCAGCCATCCGATCGGCGATACCCCGAACATGATCGTCAACTTATTCATTAAGGCTCCCCCATCTTTCCGTTTTAGCCGGGACGTCATCTCTCTTCATGCACTCACACAATGCACGACCCCAACAGTTCTTTGGATATTTACAACATCCCCCCGACGCCACCAATGGATGAGGACTTTTTCAGGAAACAAAATGACCGAAGGCCGACTATTGTATGGTCAGGACCATGCCGACCGGCGTGGGAACAACAAACACCTCACGGGCATCGGCATCGTTCTGCAAGCTGAACCCTTTCGCGATACTCCACCCTGAAAAATCGGTTCTGCTGCAAACCCCGCCATAGGAAAACAAAGGCAACTTGTTGACGGGTTTGTCGCCGGAATATTGGAGGTTCACGGTCGCAACCGACGGCAGCGCCAAATTGCCGGACACCCTAACCTCGTCGGCCGTATCCTGCGCCTTGTCATAATTGCAATTACACGTCGCGCCACTTGATAGCGATAGATTACCCGCAACGGTCAACGCGCCGACACTGTTCGTGTCTGCCGGCGATAGCGTTCCGACAACGACCACATCGCCGGTCACACTTCCCGTTCCCCCCAGCACTTGATTCGAGAACAGGGTCCAGCCGTTGGTCAGGCCCGTCACGTCCAGTCGCCCTCCGGAAACAACGACAATGGCCGGACTATTACTGATCAAGCCGCTTCCCGTGATTTTCAACGTTCCATTTGAAATCACGGTGGCGCCTGTATACGTATTTGTCCCGCCCAACGTCTGAGTGCCCGCCCCCGTCTTGACCAGCGACAGGTTGCCTGCGATCCAACCGGCATACACACCATTGGTGAACGCATAGCTCCCGCTGCCCGACAGCGTCAGCGTCGCATTGGTTGCGCTGGAGTTGGTCACTACAGGATTGTTGTATCCATATGAGAGCACTAGCCCACCGATATTCTGGTTGTGTCCGTTGAGATCCAAAACGAGTCCACGAACAGGGTTATTAGCACTATAAGAAACCTGGACACCATGGAAGAAGTTATCCACATCCATCACCACCTTGTTATCGGAAGAGTCGGCAGAAAGGCTCACGGAACCAAACAACCAATTCGTGCTTGAAATCCGAACAACACGGGGAGAATTAACCGGGGCAATAGCCAGGATACCGCCCCCCAGATTCCCTGAGCCCCCGAACGAACCCTGACCTGTGAAGGTGATGTTCGACACTGTGTTATTGGTTCCCCACAAGATGGTTGAATTGATAACCGCCGCCGTGCCGCCTCCCGCAAACCCAATGTAGCGACTATTATTCTTGTAATTACTAATCGTCACCGTTCCGGACCAGTTACATGCATTGCTGACAAGTATGCTGGAACTGAAGCCCGAAGTGACATTAGCCCCGTCAACCGTGACGTCCTTTGTTCCGGACACATTCATGATAAGGCCACCGGCCGCAATTGTGTCATGGTGCCTAAGGGTCACTGCGCCGCTACCCGCGCCACCAAGATGGTTAAGCTGCAGGAAACCGCTCGCAACCGTGACGCCACCGGATAGCCCCGTATTATCGTTGGTAAGCACCAGCATGCCAGTACCCGCCTTGATGAAACCCTGACTGCCCGTGAGCAGGGATTTGATCGTGGCCGTCCGGTTCGACACGTTGATCGTCGGAGTGTCCGAGCTTACTGAAAGCTCAATTGAGTTACTGATAACCGTCCAGTCACTGGACGCCGTCGTGGCATCCGCAAACTTCATCGTGCCAACCGTGACACCGTCCGCCACGTTCTGGGTGACAACTGAGGCGGCCGTTATGTTGAGTGTGCTGAAATCGGCCACGGCATCCTGCGAATCAGGATATGCCCCGGTATCCCAATTTGCGTTGTTATTCCAGTTCCCGCTGGCGTTGCCGCTCACCAGGTTGGTCCACACCGCCGCCGATGCTGAACTGCAAATTGCTAGAAAAACGATAAAGAATGCGAAAACTCTGAACTTATCCCTGTTATGGCTCTTTTCCTGCATGGCGTTTCCTTTCTACATACCTGCGAACCTTGCTGACTTGTCAACAAACGTAGCACAACAACTTTGCAGACGATATTGACTTTCTGATCATTTGTAAGCCTGTTCGGCTGGAAATGCCTTACAAAAAAAACATCACCTACCGGATACGATATACCGAGCCCTGAGGGGGAGGAATAACATAGACACACTGCTGCTCAGTATCGTTCAGCAGCGTATATCCAGGATTGATTATCCAACCGCTGAAATCCGTTCGCTCGCATGTCCCGCCATACGTGAACAAAGCCGCCCGCTTCGCCTGCAACGCACCGGAAGAACTGACATTCACGGACGCCATCGCCGGAAGTGTCAGGTTCCCGGACACCCTCACCGTATCCGATGTATTCTGGCCGCCATCATAATTCCAGTTATAGCGCGTCCCGTCGGATATCACGGCATCACCGGATAGGGTCAACGTCCCGGCAGTATTCGTCCCGGCAGGTGAAAGAATGCCCCCGCTCGCAAGATTAACATTCCCGGTAACAGTGCCAGCTCCGGCCAGCGCCTGATTGGACAAGACGTTGAACCCGCCTGCAATCAAAGACACATCCAGCACGCCAGCGGGACCAAGAACAATTGAAGCGTTGTTGCTGATCATCCCCGCATTCACCAACTTCAACACTCCATTTGATATGATCGTGTCACCGGTATAGGTATTGATGCCACCCAGCGTCTGCGTGCCAGCCCCCTTCTTGACCAGCGATAGGTTGCCTGCAATCCACCCGGCAGACGCACCATTGGTGAAACTGTACGTCCCGCTCCCCGACAGCGTCAGCGTCGCCACCGTCGCGCTGGAGTTGGTCACCACCGGATTGTTGAACCCGTAGACAGTCCCGTTATTCGGCAACGTCAACCCGCCGATATCCTGGCTGTGGCCGTTTAGATCTAGCGCGAGTCCGCGGTCGGTGTTGTTGGCTATGTAAGACACGGGAGCCCCATGAAAGAAATTATCCACTCCCATCTTAATGACAGTCCCATTGCCAGATGTGTACAAAACCACGGAACCAAACGACCATGCATCGCTTGTCAACTGATTCGTCTGATTGTCGCCTGTAAGAGTCACCTTCAAGGAACCAGCTCCAAGATTTCCGGAACCGCTGAACGAACCTTGTCCCGTGAAGGCGATGTTCGATACCGTGTTGTTGGTCCCCCACGCGATAGTCGGATTGATAATCGCTGTCGCGCCGAAACTCGTGATCCCGAAAGATCGTGATGTATTCTTATAGTTGTTAAAAGTGATCGTCCCTGACCAGGAAATCCCATTGCTCACAATCATGTCACCACTATAGCCAGACGTGGTATCGACCCCATCCAGGGTCACATCTTTTGTGCCGGATGCATTCACGATAAGGCGGCCAGGACCCGGGCTAACCGTGGCGCTGCTCTGAATGGTCAAGGTGCCGCCACCCGCCCCCCCGAGATGGTTAAGCTGCATGGTGCCGTTCGATACCGTGACGCCGCCGCTCAATACCGCGCTGTTGTCGTCCGCCAGCGTCAGCGTGCCGCCGCCCCCCGTCTTGATGAATCCCTGGCTGCCTGTGAGTCGGGAGTAGATCGTCGCTGTGCAATTCGTCACGCTTATCGTGGGCGCTCCTGAACCGACGGCCAGCGCGATCGCATTGTTGGTCACTATCCAGTCGTGGCTTGCGGCCGTATCGGCAAACTTCAACGTGCCGACCGTAACGCTGCTCGCGTCCTGCGTAACAGTTCGATTTGATGTAATGTCAATCTGGCTGAAATCAGCGATTCGATTGGTGCCTGATGCCATCGTGCCGTTCTGCCAGTTGTTGGCGTCGCTCCAGTTCCCACTGCCGTTGTTAGTCCACACACCGTCAGCGTCGGTGTAAACGGCAGTTAACTGCAAGTTGGTCGCGTTCACTATAGTGGCGCTCAACGTCACCCCGGCAACCGTGTTGGTAACCACCGCGAAACTGCCCGAAAACCCGCCGGAAGCCGTCATAATAGACCGCGTTCCCGCCGAAGATATCGCTGTTATCAGGGTCCCACCCAATTGCGCGGAACCAGCCACAGCCAGCAGGTCGCAGGCCGAGCCGGACACCGTGACAGCATTCGTCGCTCCGGCCTCCAGCGCCACGTTGCCAGACACGTTCATCGTGCCGACCGCGCCCGCCGGAGAGCCAATCGCCAGCGTCCCGCCTGACTTGACCGTCAGCGCCGTGCCCGCCGCGCTCATCGCGCCCGTCCCCGACAACACGGCCCCGCCGTTCACCGTAACCGCCCCGCTTCCCTGAGCGCCGATACCATCAACTTGCAGCGTGCCACCGTCCACGGCAATCGCGCCGCTCAGACCCGTGTTGTTGTTGGAAATAATGAGCGTGCCTGCGCCCTGCTTCGCAAAACCGCTCGTTCCAGCCAACAGCGCGCCAATGGTCGTGGTCACGCTGTTGCTGATGACCGGCGTGCCGCCGCCGGCGTCCAGCGTCAGCGTCTTGGAGGACGGATTGGCAATTAGAGTCCATGTGTCCGCGCCGCTGGTGTCGCCGAACAGAAGCCGGCCGAGGGTGCGATCTGAGTCCAGCGTGACCGTCCGCACGGCCGTGATGTCCACCTGGCTGAAGTCCGCGGTCTTGTTGGTGCCAGAAGCAATCGTTCCGCTTTGCCACCTGGCCGTGTTGCTCCAGTCCCCGTCCTGGTCCAAAGCCCACACCCCGTCCGCCTCTGTCGCCGGACTGGACGCGACAAGTTGCAGGACTGTCGCGTTCGTAACAACGCTAAGCGCAAGGCCGGGAAGCGTGTTGGTAACCACCGCGAAGCCCCCCGAAAACCCGCCGATGGCTGTCATGTTGGTGTATGTACCCGCCACAGAAATCGCCGCCGACAAGATTCCTCCCAATTGCACGGCACCCGCCACCGCCAGAAGATCGCACTGCGCGCCCGAGGCGGTGACGTCATTCGTGCCGCCCGACTGTAACGTCACGTCGCCGGTCACGTTCATCGTGCCAACCGCGCTCCCCGGAGAGCCAATCGCCAGCGTCCCGCCTGACTTGACCGTCAGCGCCGCGCTCACCGAGCCCGTCCCGGACAACGTACCCCCACTGTCCACCGTCACCCCGCTCGCCACACTGCCGATAAGCTTCAGTGTTCCGTTGTTGATCGTCGTGTCCCCTGTGTAGGTACTGGCGCTAGCCATGCTCACCGTTCCCGGACCAGTCTTGAGCAACGCGGCTGCCCCCCCGGGACCATCCGCCAACACGGCATAAACGCTGCCAACGCTTGCCGTGAATGCAGACCCATTCAAGGTCCCGTTTGAGATCACGCCATCGGTCAGTGTCACCGCCCCATTGGTGCGGGTCAAGCCGCCAAGATTCAACAATGCCGTCGCACCGGCAACAGTCACCGCCCCGTTCGTCGCTCCCAGCGTACCAGCCATGCAGAGCGCCAGCGTCCCATTGCTGACCGTGGTACCGCCCGAGTAGCTGTTCGCGCCGCCAAGCCATTGTGTGCCCGATCCCGTCTTGACCAAGGCCAGATTGCCCGCGATCCGGCCCGCATATGTAGTGTTGGTAAAGGCATATGTTCCGCTGCCCGACAAGGTCAGCATCGCCGCCGTCGCACTGGAGTTGGTCACGGACGCACCGCTCAAAGCGGAGATCAACGCAAGGCCGGCGATGTCCTGAGAGTTACCGTTGAGATCCAGCGCCATCTCGCGAGTCGTGACAGTTGCATAGAATTCCACCGGCTTGCCGTGAAAGAAATCAGGAACATCCATAATCACCTTGTTTGCCGTAGCCGAGCTTTGAAGTGTCACTTTTCCGAACGACCAATTCGTACTGGCCAGACGCAACACCTTGCTGCCGCTGTCAATCCTGCAAGTGAGCACATCGGCCCCCAAATCGCCGGATCCGCCAAACGTAGAGCCTGGCGATGAACCGTCAGCTAAGAAGGTCACGGCTTTCGAAGAAAAAGGACCCGCCCCCCACACAATGTTGGGATTCACTGTGCCCGTGCCATTATTGTCGATTCTCAATGCCGGTGTCCCGCACCGGGACACCGTTACGGTTCCCGACCAGATGTTATTGTTGCCGAACTGGAGGATCGTGTATTGATTGTTCAGTTGCTCAATGTCGATGTTCTTTGTGAATGTCGTCCCGGTGAAGCTGAAGTACAGATAGATAGGCCCTGTTGCCGTGGCCGGCACGTTGCAGCGAAGCGTTCCCGTCGGAACGGCGGCGGCGGAACTGATGGTCAGTCCTCTGTTGCCCGAGCCCGACGTGCGGGCCTCCACGGTTACGTTGCCATTGAAGCCGGCGTTTCCGAGCGTCAGCACCGACGCCCCCTGCTTGAGCAGCCCGCTGGCGGCGGTGATCGTGCCGCCCGAGAAGGTGTAATCGCTGGCGCTATTGACCGTGACGCTGCCGGGCGTCACCCCGCCGGCGGTAATGGCCACCGTCCCCGCGCCGGAACCGAGAAAGCTTGCATCGTCGCCGTTGGTGTACGTCGCCGTGCTCCAGCTCGTGCTGTCCGGCTGGGTCCAGTTCATGTCCGTGCTGCCGTCCCAGGTGACAGTCGCCGCGAAGCCTTCATTTCCCCCGACCATGCACAATGTGAAAAAGAGGTATAGAATCTTCTTCTTATCCATGGGTGTTCTCCTTTATGAGGTTGGGATAGACCCCGGTATCCCAATTTGCGTTGTTATTCCAGTTCCCGCTCGCGTTGCCGCTCACAAGGTTGGTCCACACCGCCGCCGGTGCGGAACTGCAAATTGCCAGAAAAACGATACAGAATGCAAAATCCCTGAACTTATCCCTGTTATGGCTCAGTTCCTGCATGGCATTTGCCCCCCCAACACCTACTAGTCTTGCTGATCTTTAAAGAATATTATCACAACAACTTTGCAAACGATATGGACTTCCTGATCACGTCTTTGGACTTCGTGAGCATCATTCAGAAGTCCTTCATTTCATGTCGTGAGAAATACGGATCTTACCTCTCAACACGAATCCGGTAGAACAGGGCGCCGGCTTGATCAACCACGTCGGTATAGCTATTCATTGGCGTCCGGGCTGCCAGATTGGTCGCCAGTGCGGAGAATCCGTTGTTCAGGTTGGTCGCGCGCTCCACGGCATAAACCCGGTCTGCCACGCTCGGCCACTGCAGCACCACTTGTCCCGGGGCCGATGACACGAAGTTGCTCACCACCAGCACCGAGCCGCCGTTGGTCGGATCCGTGCCGGCTATGTACTCCTGCCAGTTCGTCATGCCATCATGATCCGCATCGACCAGCGCCGCCGTGTCAAAACCATTGCTATAGCCGTAGTTCGCCAACCACCACAGCGGTGTAGAGTTTGTGGCAAGTTGTTCAGCAAACACTGCGTCCAGCGACCTGTCATTCGTCACGGCAACAAACACATACTGCGAAACAACTCCCTGCGTCATACCATCCACCAACACTGATCCGATGCCGTAGTACGGATCCGCGTGGATATCCACCGTCACGTTCGACCCATTCCACACCACCGTATTCCCTGCCGGCGACACCCACCCATGCGGACCTGCCGTGGCCCGCACCGTCCAGGCAAACCCCCGGGGTATAACCGTGTCCACCACGAGGTCATCCACGGCAGCCATGCCATCGATGGTCAGCGATGACATCTGAGAAACATTTGTAACCGCCAACTGCATCCAACTCCCGCCCGCCACGCCCGCCGCATCAGGAGAGGTAAGCGCCACGGTATTCGTCAATACCTTCCCGTTGAGGTAACACTGGAACCAGCCACGCCCTGGGTATAAAGGATGCGCACAATGATGATCCAATTGAGCCGTCAGCCGCACCCATTCCCCGGTCGGAACCGGGGCATTAAGGTAATCGATCCAGCCGTTCGTCCCGCCCGCAGGCGAATAATGATAGGCCCGCAGCAGGCCCCCTGTGCCCAGAATGAATCCGCACTGGGCCCCATCGGCAGGCGGCGAATCGTCCGATAGCCGCGCCGGGAACCGGATCATCATATCAACCCAGGTATTCGTTCCCACCGGTCCCGCGATGCGATTGGTGACCGGCACCAGACCAATAGTCGCCACCCATTCGTGATTCGTCGCAATTGGAAAATGCCAGCTATAGGCGTTTTCAGGAACAATAAGAGATGGATCCCGTGAAATGGATACAGCACTGTCATCCGATGCAGACCAGCCACACCGCCCCACCAGCACGGTATTCGTCCTGAAGCGCTCGAACGACTCGCGGTAGGGAACACCGTTGGTCATCCCCTCCCCCACGGGCAGGAACCCTTCGGCCATCACCGCCAGCACCTCCGTCGCCATGTACCGCAACTCCCATTCCTTAGGCAGTGTAACCGTGGCAAAAGTTCCCGAAATAGATCCCGCGCGGATCAACACGACATTCGTACCGGTCAATGCCACGCCCGAGATAGCAGCCTGGAGCGTACCCCCTAGCGTCAACTCGCCTCCAACAACCCAAACCGGTCCTTCATCCGTCGCACCAAGTTCCAGCGCACTGTCCGCCAGGGTTAAGTTGCCCTGTATATGCAACCCGGCCGGCAGAGCAACCAACCCCGTCACCCTGAGCGTCCCATTGGTGACCCAACCGCCGCCGGAGAACCCGGCGACTGTGAGCGAATACCCCCCCAGATCAAGCGTTGCACCAGTCGCCACCCACAGACTCGTGTTCGAGGGAATCGCGGCTGCGGTGGCCATCCTGAGCGTGCCCCCCTCGATAGCGGTGCCGCCCCTCCATGAACAGTCGGCATCCAACGTCAGGGTACCCATGCCATATTTGGTGAAACCACCATCCATCGCGTTGGTGGACAGCAGCGGCACGCCAAGGGCCACATTCCGCCCGGCATCCGGGATGTCAAACCTTGCGCCTCCAGCACCCACGTTGACCACGACACCGGTTCCGAGCAGGGATGTCACGTTCGTTTGACCAATATAACGGAACAGCCCGCCATTCAACCCGATCTCCACGTTCCCTTGCATTTTCGTGAACGAAGTCGCCGTCTCAAAAATACCGCCATCGAGGTAAAGATTCGCGTCGCCATACTTGCCGATCCTGAACATGTTGGTACTCGCATGGCGGAACAAACCTCCCGAGATCGTGAACACCGACAACAGGTTTCCAGCCATGTAAACCGGCTCGTTGGCGATTTCCGTATACCCGATATTGGTCACACTGCCACCCGTGATCGTGAACGTGTTCCCGCCCCGCAGATAGAAGTTGCTGATCACCCCATCCGCCGACCAGATGGCGTTGTAACTCGACGCATAGGAGGACCCATATTCGGACAGCAAGCCCCCCATCATCATGTTCGTCCCCGAAAAGGTGATCTTGTTGCTCCAATAGACATCCCGTCCGCCTGTAACCGGGCCCGCGAGTTCCAAGGTCCCCGAGGATCCATTCAACACTTTCAGCGTGTCATTCAACTGGACGGGCACGGCCACCCGGTCGTTACCCCCGCTCAACTTGCGGATCACGGCATTGCTCGTGGCGACATCGAACATGAGACTCCCGCCCGGTCCCGGCAGCAACGCGACCGTGCCGGCCCCACCCCAGATTCCATGGCCCAGTTCCAAGGTTCCCAGCGTAGTGGCGCCATCCACCGTCACCGCCAGGTTGCTGTAGGCGCCGGCGGGCAGGTCGAAACTGAACCGCGCCACCGCCCCCATCCCGCCCGGGACGGACGGCAGCCAATTCGTCGCCTGGTTGAATGAACCGCCTGTGACCGACCCCCAACACGCTTCGTTCGTTTGCGCCAGGGTCGACAGGCGGAAGTAGTCCAGATCGGGCAACTGACCGCTGCCCTTGAACAGGAAGGCCAGATCCTGCTCCCCTGTCCCACTGACATTCGTGAGGACACAGCCACGTTCCCGCCAATTGGTGTAACTTCCCGTGGACACAAGATTGCACGTGGACAACAAAACGCCATTGGTATCACCCTTGTGCACCTCGACCTGCCCGGCATTGGTGCCGGCAACGGAGAAATAACACCCCAGCACCTGAGGCACATTAGTACCGAAATCTATCGGATAGACGGCATACATGCCATTCGTGATCCCCGCGAGGCAGAAGGTGTTCGAGGCATTGATGCCCCTGGTCATCTGCTCAGAATGCGAAGCAGGGTATTCGGCATCAATCAGCCGGTCCAATCCATACGAGCGCATGACCAGGGACGGGGCCTGCTGCAGGGTAGTCATCCGCCACATGGTTTGCCAGGCCATGGACCCGGTTTGCCAGCAATACCGCTTGTCCTCGATGGCTGAGGTCCAAGCCACTCTCGGGGAATTGTTGCGGTACACGCCATTACTGCCGCCCGTGCGCAACGTGTACAGGGCTGATGCCGTCGCGTAGAATTGCCAGTCCCAGGCGTGGACGCTAAATTTGGGACCCGGAACCCGCAAGTCATACATCAGTTTGACCCATAGCAAATGGTACGGAATCATCATGTTGGCGTAATCCACCGCGCCACCCCAGGAATAGCTCGACCACCACTCGATGTCTCTCGCTCCTGCCACGCCATTGCCGACGGTGTCATACTGCCGGTCAAAGGACGCCACCATGACAACCGGCGGCACGCTTGTGTCGTAGTACCTCGATGGCCAGACGTAGCCGAGCCGACCGAAGACGATGTTGGTTCCCGTGGCGATCGCCGTACGCCCGTTTTCCTGGAGGATGGTCGTCAACTGGTTCCCAATGCTGCCTTCGGTGCTGGACCCGATCCCGAGGGTGCGGATATTCGTTCCCGGATCGGGCCACATCCGGATGGCGCGGCTCTGGAACGCGCCGGAATAATGCGTCGCGCCCGCTTCCGCACTGGCAACATCGTAGGCGTTCTGAGCGATGGCGTCTCGCGTCGCCGGATCGAGACCGGTCGGCGAGTAGGCCAGGCTGGCGGCATTGCTGCCCGTCAGGCAGGTGTACAAGGAGCAGGCAGCGGAATAACTGCCGTTGGTATTGATCCCCACGCCGCCATAGGGCGAGGCAGGCACCGTCCCCTTGTAGTCCGACGGCAAGGTGTTCCACGCCCAGCCGGCGGGCGCCACCGTCACCCCCGCGCCATCCCCGACCCGCCAGGCATACTCGCGGACCAGCGCATTCGAGCTGGCATAATCCTCGATCGTGCTCGTTTCAATCCAGGGCATCATGAGCACCGGTTGCGCGCCAGCCGCCCGGATCACGGCCGCGAGATGGTCAACCGCCTCGAAATGAAATTCCACGGCACAAGCAAAATAGAACGGCTTGTCGATCATCACAACATGAGTCCAGTTTCCGGTACTGATCACAGTGAGGTTTGCGTCACGGTAGTCAGGATGGTAATAGAAACCCAACAACGCTTCGGCATACCTGTTAGTGCAAACGATATCCTTGCCGTTCACCACCACATTTGAGTAGCGGCCATCCGCCTCAAGCTCAGCCTGCAGGAAACTGGCAATGTTCGTGGCGGCAAAATACTTCTGCGGATTCAAGATCAAGACCCGCGCGGAATTCGTCTGCCCGGCGGCACTTGACGTAACGGCACAGGCCAACAATATCAACAGTAACCTTGCCACTACCCTGTTTATTTTCATTTTGTCACATCCCGACTTCCGTTTCACGGCTTCTTGTTGCCGTGCATCCCGTAGGCCGCAATCCACTCCGCCCTTACCAAATTAGAATTACAGGGCTCAGCGAGGGAGGCACGACATAGATACACTTCTGCTCAGTATCGTTCAGAAGTTTATATCCGGGATTGATGATCCAGCCGCTGAAATCCGTTCGCAGGCAGGTCCCGCCATACGTGAACAATGCCGCCCGATTCGCCTGCAACGCACCGGAAGAACTGACATTCACGACCGCCGACGCCGGAAGCGTCAGGTTCCCGGTCACTCTCACCGTATCCGAGGTATTCAGTCCGCCATCACAATTCCAGTTATAGCACGCCCCGTCAGACAACGTGGCGTCACCAGACAGGTTCAACCGCCCGGTTGTATTCGTCCCGGCCGGCGACAGGATGCCCCCACTCGCAAGATTAACATGCCCGGTGACGGTGCCGGCTCCGGCCAGCGTCTGATTGGACACGATGTTGAACCCGCCTGCGACTGAGGACACATCCAGCACGCCAGCGGGTCCAAGACAAATTGAAGCGTTGTTGCTGATCATCGCCGCATTCGCCAACTTCAACACTCCATTTGATATGATCGTGTCACCGGTATAGGTATTGGTGCCACCCAGCGTCTGCGTGCCCGGACCCGTCTTGACGACGGATAAATTGCCGCCGATCCGGCCCGCATACGCCCCGTTGGTAAAGTTATATGTTCCGCTCCCCGACAGCGTCAGCGTCGCCACCGTCGCGCTGGAGTTGGTCACCACCGGATTATTGAACCCGTACGACAACGTCAAACCGCCGATATCCTGATTGTGACCGTTGAGATCCAACGTGAGTCCACGAGCAGGGTTATTAGCACTAAAAGAAACCTGAACGCCACGGAAGAAGTTCTCCACATCCATCACCACCTTGTTATCGGAAGAGTCGGTAGAAAGGCTCACGGAACCAAACAACCAATTCGTGCTTGCAAGCCGTACAACACGGGGAGAATTAACCGGGGTAATGGCCAGGATGCCGCTCCCCAGATTCCCTGAGCCCCCGAACGAACCCTGCCCTGTGAAGGTGATGTTCGACACTGTGTTATTGATTCCCCACAAGATGATTGCATTGATAACCGCCGCCGTGCCGCCACCCGTAAACCCAATGAAGCGGTTATTATTCTTGTAATTACTAATCGTCACCGTTCCCGACCAGCTACATCCATTGCTGACAAGTATGCTGGAACTGTAGCCCGTCCCTAAGACATTAGCCCCGTCAATCGTGACGTCTTTTGTTCCGGATACATTCATGGCAAGTCCACCGGCCGCAGTTGTGTCATGGTGCCTAAGGGTCACTGCGCCGCTACCCGCGCCACCAAGATGGTTAAGCTGCAGTAAACCGTTCGCAACTGTGACGCCACCGGATAGCCCCGTGTTATTGTTGGTGAGCACCAGCGTGCCGATACCGGTTTTGGTGAACCCCTGGCTGCCCGCGAGCAGGGATTTGATCGTGGCCGTCCGGTTTGTCACAGTGATCGTCGGAGTGCCCGAGCCTGCGGAAAGCGCAATTGCGTTACTGATAACCGTCCAGTCGCTGGACGCCGTCGTGGCATCCGCAAACTTCAGCGTCCCAACCGCGACACCGGCCGCCACGTTCTGGGTGACGACTGAGGCGGCCGTAATGTTGAGCGTGCTGAAATCGGCCACGGCATCCTGGGCGTCAGGATAAGCCCCGGAGTCCCAATTTGCGTTGTTATTCCAGTTCCCGCTCGCGTTGCCGCTCACCAGGTTGGTCCATACCGCCGCCGATGCTGAGTTGCAAATTGCCAGAACACCCATGATAGCGAAGATCCTGAAAACAACTCTACTATGCTTCTGATCCTTCATGGCGTCATTGATATCACTAACATATTAATATAAAAATAGACCTTTTGAGCACATCTTTGTACTTTATGAGCATCAGCTGAAAAGGAAACACCTATGCAATATTTCAAGGGAATACGGTTTTTGATGTGGGACAACATCCCCGACTACCGCCTTTTCCTTGAGCGCCAGATGAAGGATTACTACGTCCTTCAGCTTAACCGGTCAGGCCCCTTTCTCCATGCGGTCGGCAACAATCGTGCACGTCTCATCAAATCGCCTTGCGCCTGGTTCACCGGGCCCGGCCTCCGTTACCGTTTCGGCACCCCAAAAGGGCAGTCACGTCATCATAGCTACGTGTCCTTTAACGGTCCGGCGGTCACCAGGTTCATACGCGGCGGACTGGCACCGCTTACAAAGGAGCCCGTTCTCCTGACCGAGCCGGAACGTTTCTTCCAGACCATGGATGCCCTGTTTGAATGTTTGGGCCCGGATATTCGATTCACCAAGCCGGTTAAGAATATGCACGCCAGGGCCAGACACCTTGAAACAATTCCAGACCCGGACATGGCTGTATACCTTCTTGAAGGCCTTTTCCTCCAGCTCGCACGTCAGCCCAAAATCACCGCAAATGATCCGTCTGAACTGGCTATAAGAAACCTGGCACAGGCTGTCCGTGAAAAGCCTCTGGATGAATGGGATTTCGAAAATGAATCGAAGACTCTTCACATGAGCTATGCCCATTTCCGGCGCCTGTTCAGGAAATGGATCGGCGTCCCGCCGCTCGGATTCCTGCGCTCCTGCCGCCTGGACTGGTCAGCCATGCAGTTGCGACACTCCAACAAACCAATCAAGGATATTGCCGAAGAAGGCGGCTTCGAGGACATCTTCTACTTCACCCGCATTTTCTCCAGCCACTTCCACACCCCACCCGCCCGCTACCGCCAGATATTCAGGGAAACCTGAGCCTACTGCAAAAGCCTGCGTGCAAACAGAGCAGCAACAGGATTGAACCGTGTCCGCCCCGTCAGCGCAACCTGGCAGATCCGGTAACATCCACCACCCGCCTTCTTCTCCATAACCGCTCCCGCCTTGTGCCAGGGCTCCTGCCAGTTCCCTGTGGCAGTCTCCAGAACCATCTGCCATCTGGCTGGCACCGGATCCACAACGTTCGACAGTAACGGCGTCGCGTAACCGACCGATTCATCACACCAGAACTTCACATCATTCGGCTGCAACCCGGCCACCAGAGGATGTCCGGTCGCCCTCGAAACAAAGAACCTCGGCCCGATCCCACCCCTCTCAACTTTCACCACATCACCGCCAACTGCGTATTCACCCTCAGGCCATTCCAGCAACACGGCCACAGCGCCGCCCGCCACGGCTTTGTCCACCTCACCACGGCACCTCGCATAAACCGCCGGATCTTCACAGAGAATTACATCCCTCGCACATGGTCTGATTCCGTGCAGGGCCGCCGCTTGTGGCGCGCCGAGGACAGAAATTAATCCCATCTCCTTTGCCAATGCCGCCGCCCGACCATGGCGTCCACCCAGGATGTACGCCCGCCGCTCAGGCAGGACGGGCAGGCGTGTATGAATCTCCAGCGTCTGCATTGACTCGTGCAGAATACTCCCGCCTGCCGCACACAGGGTCAGCCGCACCACGGCCCGGCAACGCTCATTAACCTCAGGCAGTTTAAACCTCAAACGTCCCTGCGCCTTCGGCGCACAAGCCGCAATATCCGCCTGCGTTTCGCCGGAATAAACAATCACATTCCTCTTGCGGGAACGCTCACTGGTCTCCCATTCCATCTGATACACCAACCGCGCCCCTCGCACCCGCTCATGCGTGTCATTGCAGACCCACACGTCAAACTCCGCCGTCTCTCCGCTCCAGAAATTCCAACGGTCAGACCTCAGCGATACCATCAATGGAGTCAGGGCATCACGATACGCGAAGTACGCCTGCTTGGGCTGACGATCCACGTCCATCAGCGTCTTCATCCAGCCGGCTGGCCAGGCATCAATGAACAGGTGCCAGGCAAACGTGTTCATCCTGGCATCCCTGCGGTACGCCTCGGTCATCATCCGCGCAATCCAGGCCTGGTGCGCCTGGCTTGTTTTGATCCAATCCTCCAGCGATCCCGGCGTTTCGTACCAGACATGATGAAAACGCTCAGTCTGAGACATCCTGATTAATCCAGGACGCCACGCAGCCGGCGGATCACCCGGCTTGGGCAGCCAGCTTTCCGGGTAATATTTCCTCATGACCGGCAGATTATCCAACCCCTCCGCTCCGAATTCGCCGCATCCGTAATGCCAGCCCGGCTTCACCTGCATCCAGTGACCGTGGTTCAACTTTCCGAGATCCACCCCCTGCCCCAGGTACCAGCCGCAGTAACAGTGATTGTCCGGCATATGCGCCGGAGCCGGCGGATCATAGTCGCCATCACACCACTTGATCACCCGGTCCGGATTCGCCTGTCTCACAACCCGGTCCGCCATCTCAAAAAAATCCTCCAGTTCCGGGCGCGTAAGATGACGGTGCGGCTTGCCCATCGCATTCGGAAACGGCTCGTTCACGTAACTCACCAGCACGTTGCAGGCGTGCGGGCGCACCAGCCTCTCCATCTCCCCGGCCTGCCGCACCGCCTCACACATTTGATTGCGACGCAGACACCCAAACAGCGGCAGATCAGTCTGCGTCATCATCCCCAACCGGTCACAATACTCGTAAACTTCCTTCTGCACCGGCCGCTGGGTAAGTCGCAGAAAATTCATATGGCAGATCCTGGCAAGCAGGATGTCGTCAACAAGCTGGCTGAAATCACCGCGCATCACACACTGCTGCTCATGCCCCATTGTGTTGGCGCCACGGAGCTTGACCTCCCGCCCGTTCAGATAGAATTTACCCCTGGGCTTGGACTTTTCATCCTGCCGGAATGAGCGCATGCCGAACTGCTGCTGCGCCGTATCACACACGGCTCCATCCCCGTCCAGCAATTCCACCTGTGCCTGGTACAGCCACGGATGATCCACATCCCAGGTCCTGAATCCAGGCATCGCCAGCGGTACACGGAAATAGTTCACCCCGGCCCCCGCCGACAGCACACGCCGCGGATCGCTGAATTTCTCCATGTCGCCATGTCCGCGGATCTCCAGCGAGACAGGCGTATACTCCAAACGGCGAATCACGGTTTGCCTGAAATTCCGTCCATACACTGAAACCCTCAACCGGACCGGCTTGTTCTCCACATCGCAGTTGAAAACCTCAACCCACGCCTCCGCCCGTTTTTCGTCCGGCACCGGACGCACAAAGACATCCCTTATGGACACCCTGCTCCCTGCCTCGATAAACACCGGCTGATAAATGCCCATGCCCGGCGGACAATGATGCCAACCCGCTTCAGGATCATCATAACCGGGCCCCGTTGCCGCAAATAGTTTGTCCCCCTCCAGGTCCTGCGCTCCGACATGCTGCCCCATACAAATTGCATCGTTCTCAACCTTGACGAGCAGCTCGTTCATTCCCTGCCGTGCATGACGCGTGAAATCAAACTCAAACGGCGCAAAAAAACCCTCGTGTGATCCGAGAAAGGCACCGTTCACGAATACATGCGCCTTGTAATCAACCCCGCGAAACTTGACGAACAACGCGCCCATGTTCATCATCTGGCGCGTCACCTTGAACCGGGTCCGGTAAAATGTGACGGCCCGGCCCAGCGGCGGCCCGTAATGCGGAATCGTCACCCGTGTCCACGCTCCGGCACCCGAAATGGTTGAGGCAAAATCCCTGCGATCTTTCTCCGTCTCCTCCCTCCAGTCAAAAGACTTCAGCTCGATGGTCTTTCTCTTACTTTCCAAATCTGGGGCATGATTCAACAAATAACCCGCCATGCGGGTGCGCTGACGGCGCAACTCATTTTCAAGATCCTTGGCCGTGCGCATCCTCCTTGCCTGATCCTGCAACCGACGCCGGGCCTTCCGATCCAGCGGCAGCACTTTGCGCGGCACTGGCGCCGGCCCCTGCGCAACCAGGTCATTACCGCGCCGCTCATAGCGCTCCGTCGCAATACACGCAAACACATCCCTTTCAGACACGGAATCAGATTTCATTCCATTCATATCACTCCCGTTCATCCGCCGATCTTGACCATCAGCACCAGTAAACCGACAATACCTGCGGATCCGATTGAGCACCAGGCAACACCCACCCAGTCTTCACGTTCCCATTTGCGAAATTCCCAGTCTGTCCCCGGGAACAGTTTCAGATGATCCATACGGCCTGGATTTGCACGCGTTAATGCCATTTCACGTTCATCATCCTCGCGCGACCCCCGCACCGCCGTCCGCATTCTTCCATAAAATTGTGCCAGGAGCTCATCCGGCTCCCTTCTCGTCATTAACGACACCACGACAAGTGCCAGAACCGGCACGATAATGCGGAACAGCATCGTAAGCGTCTCGTTGAAGGAATATGAATTGCGCGACAGGTCCCAGCCCATCCGGTGGAGGAGTACCAGCTCAACCTTGAGAGCCCCGCGGCCTTCCATCACACCGTCGCGCAGCTTGAGGTCCTCGCTCCAGAAAACGGATTTCTTCGGCAGTAGCACTGTTTTATCAAACGAAGCCCCAACCGCCAGCGCAGCAGGCCGCTCGCCTTCCGCCCGTCCTGCCGCCTGCAGACGATCCCAGCGAGCAACGGCCCTCTGCCGTTCCCCGGCATCCATGCGGCTGGCAACGTACGTGCGCGTAACCGGCACAGGCTGCGTAACAACGGTCAGAGCCGGAAGCGTGCGAACCCCGGGCAGAAAAGGCAGGCCGAATGGCAGCAGAACCGTCATGATGAACATCACCAGCATGGAGGCCCAGGCGCCGGCGCGGGTGGCACGCCGCCACAGCATGCCGAGCAGAAAACTGGCGGCCAGTATCGAATTGAACATAACCATCATTTTCATCAGTCCGAAAATACTCCGGAACTCCATCGCCACCGCCATTGACACCACCATGTACAATACGCTGAATGTCCGGCCAGCCCATATATAATGACCCTCTGATCTGTTAACCACCAGCGGACGATACAGGTTGCGAGTGATCAACCCAGCCGTTGTAATCATCATGGACGACTTGGATGCCATCAGTGCGGCAATCAGGCAGGCAATCATGAGTCCTACCAGTCCGATCCCCAGCGGCCCCAGCAGGTCCCGCGTGGCATGGCCCCACACGTAATCGGGATCCTTAATCGTTCCGCCGTACAGCAGCAACGTCAGCAGCGCCGTGAATCCCCAGATCACGATGGCATAGCGTTTCAGGAAGATGCCGTTAACAAACCCGAGCCGCGCCGTGTATTCGTCCTTTGCCGATCCGCACGCCGTCAGCTGGTTGGCCTGCACCAGCGTATTCATGATGCTGAGCAGGGAGAACGCCGCAATCCAGTACCAGGTAAACTCCATCATTGCCGGCGACCCCCAAAGCTCCAGGAACGATGCAGGAAGAACCCTGTGCATGGCATCGAACGATCCCAGCACCCCGCTGCAGCCATGCATATGGTTCACCTTGATCATGGCAAATGGAATCAGAAGGAAGGTCAGGACAAGAATCAGAATACCCTGGATTAGATCGGTCATGAAAGCCGCGGCAAGGCCACCCGCACTCGCATAGATCAAGGTCACCAGCGCCACCACGACAATCAGTATGTTTTCATTGAGGTAGGAAAACTCCTTGCGGGGATTGATCCTGCGGAGCTCGTCCAGCCGCGCCCGTTCTTCTGCCGCAAGCAGCGCATAATCAGCCGCCTCGAGCTTCTCCCTCTCCACCGCCTGCGCATACTCAACATGTTCAACCGTCGTCAGCGCCGTTTCGGGCTTCGCCGCAATCGCCGCCACGGTCTTACTCATGGCCGTCAACCCGATCGCCGCCACGATCACAAAAAAGAGAGTCTGGCACAAAGCATAGAATCCGGCCATCCGCCGTGATCCATACCGGTCCTCAAAGAAATCGGCCAACGTCAGCAACCGCAGGCGGCGGTACCACACGGAACTCATCCATAACACAGGCATGATGAAGACACCGCCACAGACTGTGCCCCATATCCCCGCCAGTCCACTGGTATTCGCCACGGTTGTGGTTGTGGTCACCGACTCCACCGATGTCGCCTGCCCGAACGCGGCAAAGGTCTGTATCCATTTGCCGAACCGGCGCCCGCCCAGAAAGAAATCCTCCTGGCTTTTGATCAGCCTCATGGCCCGCCAGGCAATGAAAAACACCACGACAAAATACAGGACAACAACCGTCAAATCAGCCCAGTTCAATCCCCACATAGGGTCCCCTTCGTCATCCGTTCATACGCCCACTGGTCCCATTCTTGCTTCACCCCGATGCCGGGCAGATCAGGATAGTTCTTGAAAATCAAACTACCGCCAAAGAGGTCTAGCATCAACCCCACCTCATGTTCGATCAAGGCTTTGTCCCCCGTGGGCAACACCTTCTGTATGTCCACCGGCGCCCACAACGTGGCCTTCCTCTGCCTCAATCGGTCGGCCAGGTCAGGCATGTCATAAATCCGGGGCTGGTCGAACTGGAAACAATCAACGCCGCAGTCCATCAAGTCGTCAAGCAGAGCCCGGTTACAGCCGCACGAATGAAGAAACACCTTCATCCCCAGCTCATGCGCCAGCCCCATCAACCTTGAATACAGCGGCTTGAAATACTCGCGGAACATTTCCGGGCTGAACAGCGTGCTGGTCTGGGTCCCAAGGTCCTCGCCGATCCAGATTCCATCCGCCCCCGTACGCGCTGCCATTCGAATCTTGGTTTCGTACACACACGCAACCTTCTCATGAAGCTGATTCAACTCATCAGGATAAAGAGCCAGATCCAGAAGGTAATTTTCAAGTTTCCGGAGATAACGCGAATTGTCAAAGATCCAGCCTCCGATGTGGGCCAGACGGAAACGTTCTGGTTCAGCCTTAAATGCCCGCGCCATTTCAGCCCAGCATTCATCCCTGCCGTAGTCCGGGATTTTCATGGCGGCAAGCTTGCTCCAATCGTCCAGAACAGGTGTGAGAATTTCACCTTTGACGCATCCGCCAACCATCCTGACCCACAGATTCCCCCATTCATCATCGTAATACTCTTGATCACCCTCCACGCGCCGAAGCGGCGTATAGCCAGCCGCCGGACCCGGCTGAACGATAAGCAGATCATCCATCCGTCCGCCGTCAAAATTCAAGCCGGACCTCGGCGCATCACACCGCTCCAGATTTGCAAAGATTATCTCCCGGGAATCTTTCATTTCCTCAATAGAACTCCCTCAGTTTTGCCAGCATCGCGCGCGATTTCTCTATTTCCACGTTAAAGAGTATCACCCGGCTGTCTCCCGTGAAATGGACACTATGCTCCATTATTTGGACTTTCTGCGCACCTATGTTATTTATCATTCATCACAAATACAGCCGCAGAAAATGGCGTGGCCGCAAGTGTTACCTTTCCAGAACGAGTCATCTCGGGAGTTAACCCGCCTGACTCCAGCGTCCGGCCCATTGACCAGGCTCCGGGCCATGGCATGTCGAACTCAATCCGCTCCTTGTTGTTTCCTCCGAAACAATGAACAACCGCAAGCACCTGCCCTTCGTGCCTTCGCACTACCGCCTGCCAGCCTTCCGGATGATGATAATTCAAAACCTGCGGCCCCACCCGCCGCACCTGCCCATGCTTGATGATCGGCCATACATCCCTGTAGAAGGCCATCGCCTCACAGACTAGTGCCCATTGATCAGCAGACAACTGGTGAATATCGCCCGAGAGACACATCCGTCCCAGAAATGTTGACGCCAGTGAATAGAGAAGCCTCGGCATGCTGTCAGCCGGACGCAGAACAGCCCACACCTGTATTTGCCGAGCCAGCAAAAGCCGTTGCAGATTCGCCCCGATGATGGGTATATCCACAGTTTCGTGCGCATCCGAGAAACTCGTCATGGCACACCGGCAGACAATCGATGGCTCATGCCGATGTCCGCCCGAGGCGCAATTCTCAATAACGATACCCGGCAACTCGCTTCGCAACTTATCAAACCAGGGGTAAATCCCCTCCTCCACATGACGACGCAATCCTTCTCCCTGCGATTCCTCTCCGTCGCACCCCATTCCAATCGTCTCATTATAATCCAACTTAAGATAACCGAATCCGCCCTCCTTAAGTTGCTGAATCACCCGGCGGCCAAGGTAATCCTTGATCCACGGATCACGAAGATTCAAGAACCGACGCCCACGCACCGTCAACGGTTGGCCATCCCGCTTCAGCAGATGTTCATCCGCCTGAAACGCCTTTGAGGTCCGACCGGCAACCTCCGCCTCAAACCACAGCCCCGGAATCAATCCGCGGGCACGAACCGCATCAGTTACGGCACGCAGACCATTAGGAAACGACGGCTTGTAAACTTCCCAGTCACCCTGCGCCCATTCCCACTGGCCCGCCGCGCCATACCAGCCCGCATCAATAACCAGATACTTCACCGGCGTGACCTGCAGCCGATCGGCCAGAGCAACAATCTCATCGTGATTCGGACGCCCCCAGCTCGTGCACCAATCATTGAACACGATCGGCAGATCCTGTTCCACTAACGGCTGACGCTCCACCGCAGGAATCATCTGCGCATTCAAACGGTCACAGGCATCTTCAAGGGAACCCGAAACAACCGTCAGCACCACCATCGGCATCACCAGCGACTCACCCTGGACCAGTGTTTTCGTCCAATGTCCGAATTCGCGATCCGCCAATCCTCCAGAAACACAAAGATGATCATGCTTCCGGTAAAGCTCCATCTGCCAGGAACCAGCCCAGCAAACCTGTGCACCCCAGTACACCCCTGCAGGCCGGTCTTCCACCAACACCCGCGGAAAGAACCCACGGACAGGCATCGAACCCACCTGCCCGAACCGCTCGCTGAATGCCGCATGTCCAGTCCACGAACGGTCCAGCCCAAGGCTCTCCGCCGGTACACTTTCAAGCCTCCCCTCCGAACTCCATCCACTCCGGAACCGGTGAATCCACAATCGCCCGGCGGCATCCGCAGAATCAAACGGAGTAATGCCATCGAGTGAAAAGCTAGTGACCGCCTCCAACGTAACTGGTCCGGTGCCCCGGTTTGTAACGGTAGTCCTTACTGTCACATACGGCGCTCCTGTATTCCACCTGACTTCATGCACAGCCTCCAGTCCACCCGCATGTGCCAGACGCGTTCGAACGATCAGCCCCTCACCGCCCTCGTCCAGATCCTGCGAAACAAACCGCAGTCCACCGGAGCCGCGCAGAGTACGCCCCTGCGCAAAACCGCCGGGATATTCCTCGCCCATCACCTTTACATGAACAAGTGGATCAATTACCGAAGCTGGAAAAGGAGCGCCGTCATCCGGCAGATTTGCCACCTCCACACTCCGGGTACGCAAATCCTCCTGTCTCTCGGCCACTTCACCCAGGCGAGCCATAGGGATCAACGACATACCTATATTGCCGCAAGCCTCATCACGCACATAGCGCAACACCATGTCATTTAACACATAATCATTAATCGTTCTCATGGTTACCTGCAAATTCGTTTTGCCTCGTCATAGAGTGCCAGGATATTCTCAACCGGCGTCACGGGCTGCAGATTATGACACGGCCCGAGGATAAATCCGGTTCCGTCCGACGCCAGGGTATTTACCAGCATCCTCACCTCACTTCGCACATCATCAGGCGTCCCTCGCGGCAACGTCTGCTGATTGTCAACACCGCTGTGAAAACAGAACGAAGAACCATACCGTGCCTTCAAGTCCCTCAAATCCCAGTCTCCACACCGCCACTGGATCGGGTTCAACACACGAACACCCATCTCGCTCAACTCCGGCAACAGGGGGCGGCAATCACCATCATCATGATGAAACACTTCAACCCCATATTCCTTTGCCAGGTCAATGCCCTGCTGCATCCATGGCTTGTAAAACTCCCTGAAGATGCCGGGACTGGTAATCAAGCCGGTCTGCGACCCCCAGTCATCCGTGACCTGGGTAAACTCAATCCGGCCGCGCGCCGCCTCAAAACAACGGCGATGATATTTGAGAAAGAATGATCCAAGCTTTTCCAGAAGCTTCTGCGTAAATTCCGGATCCATCACCGGATCCATCAACGACACCTCCAAACCGCGAAGATAATTGTGATAAGTAAATACCGCGTGGTATCCCACGCAGACAGCGCGGGCGCCGCAACAGTCGATTATCTCCGGCAGTTTTGAGTAGTCATACCAGTCGGGATCAGGCCAGACATGATCATCAAGATCCGCCAGGGAAGTCGCGTTGCCCAGCGGATACGCAACCTGCTCCTCGTATGTTCCCGTCCCGTAATTCACCGTACGGTACTCAAAGCCCCATTCATTGCGGCGCCCCTTTTCCAGCCGGGGAATCTCAGGGCCGATGTATGGCGGAGCAATACTGAAGATGCCGTCAACCCCCAGCTTGTCCCATAGCGCAATAATACCTGCAACACCTCGCGATAACGGACCGCCGCACAACCCGATATGCGGCGAAGAAGAATCCTTCCCCTCGGTAATGCCCAGTGCATTCATAAGGGCTTCCTGGACTTCCGGCGTAGCCCACATATCCGTCGGTATCCGGTCCACACGTTCATGCCTCACCGCCCGCAAAATTCTTTCCCGGTTATTCATGCAATCTCCTTCTTTTCTCCTGTTTTCCTGATTACAGCCTTTTTCCGTTACCATCTGATTTAGATCATGAACAACGTGCCAGCATTTATTGGCAAACAAAGTACCAGCATCCACTGGACGGGGAAATGGACACCTTGATCATTTCTTTGGACTTCCTGCTCAGGACCATGCTCATGCGCTCACATGGAACCATTGCGTGGAGGCCGCCGGTCATACTGTCGTTGTTCTGCTTCATACTCATATCGGAATCTACTTTTGAGTTTTTTCGGGATAATAAGGCGTAAACGTTAGGAAATGAATAGACAAATCGGAAATGTGGCAAGTCAGGGGCGATAAGTCTTATGATGTTGTGCGTCGTTGGCAGGTGGGACAGCATTTGGTAGCCCTGCGGACGATCCGGGGGCATGGGGTAGTCTATGGAGACTGTGGCGAACCGGTGGAGGTGGATCCGGGATCTCTGCTTGTGTTCGAGGATGTCCGGATCAATCGTTACCACTGCAAGGGACCTGTCTGGCATTTCTGGTGGTTTGAATTCACGGTGGAGGGGCCCGTGGGATTTCCGCTCTGGTTGCCGATCAAAATCCCCTTGTCCCAAGTGGAGTCACTGATGTGCCAGGATGTGTTTTCGGCATTGCGCCGGACCGCGCCTGCCCAACGGGGGCTGGCCTCGGCAGGGTTGTTATGGTTGTTGCAACGCTGGCGGAGTTCCGTGGCGGAATCCGGGATACGGTCGCCTCATGAAGCGGCCCTGGCACGGGTGCTGGAGGCCATGCACGAACGGGTTGACCAGTTATGGAGCGTTGGCGAGATGGCACGCATGGCGGGACTGGGAGAGCGGAGGTTTCGTCAGGTGTTTGCCGCCGCGACCGGACAGGCACCCAAACGGTTCCACGAGGGACTGCGGCTGGAATATGGCAGGCAACTCCTGCGTGCGGGACGGATCAAGCTGGAGGATGTCGCGGATCGGACCGGCTTTTCCAGTGCATTCCACTTCAGTCGCGCATTCAAGAAACGCTTCGGGCACTCCCCCTCCCGGATCGGCTGATCCTCGGCATCGGACTAAATACGCGCATCGACCGGAAGGGATATACGCCCGCCTGTGAAAGGCCCAACTAAAGCCGCTTGACCCATCCAACCGCTTTCGATTAGGGTCTTTTCCCAGGAGGATAACTTCATGTCACCTTACGAACTCGAGATTCGCCAGATGGGATTTTTCAGAACGGCACTGATTGCGGGAGTGCGGCCCGGCCAATCGGACAACCTCAAGACAATCATGGCAACCCCGCCTGCCGATCTGAAACAATGTCTGAATGCGACCGGAATCCGCCAATTCTCTGCCTATGCCAAACGTTTCTCCGAGTCCGACTGGTGCATTGTCTATTTCGACTACAGCGGCCAGGACCGTGAGGCCACCGCCCAAGCGCTGGAATGCAGTTCGCCTTGGTGGAATCAGGTCACCGCATGCCTTGAGCCGCATCCCCGCGCCATTGGCAAATCATCCAAATGGACTAGAATGGAATGGATCAACCACGTACATGGTGCTGATATGAAAATTGCCACCACCGTCGAACGTGGCATGGTTGTCACACGCCTGCACCCCGACAAAGAACTCTGGTACCGCACACTCCATCAAACTAACTGGCCCGGCGTCGGGGACCAGATGGCCCGCAGCAACATCCGACACTGGACAACATTCCTGATCGAGGTGGGCCCGGAACTCTACATGTTCTCATATAACGAGTACATCGGCTCGGACCGCGAAGGCGACATGAAGGCGATGCAGGCCGATCCCGTTACGCAGCGGTGGTGGACGCATACCGAGCCCTGCCTGAACCCTCTGCCGGAAATGGCAGGCAAGGGCTCATGGGCGGGAATGACCCAATTGCTGCAATTGCCCTAGAGATAACCCTGCGCCAGGCAATCGGAGAACGACGCCAACACCTGCCCCAAGTCAATGAGCACCCGGTGTGCGGCCTCGACCTGTCGTCCACTGTAATCTTCACGCTGGCGCGGTTCGTGATTCATAACTTTAAACCCTCGGCTTTCCATGCAGGTTTCAAACGCTGTTCGAGCAATGCCTCCGCCGCTTCCTGCCCCCGGCCGCCGCAATGCCACAAATCCACATAAGTCTGAACCGCGTTGGTGCAAGCCAAGCGGTGATCGGACACCATACCTCCATCACCCAGATAGAACACGCCCTCGTCATTAGGAATCAACACCACCAGATTCTCACCTGAAGTCCCAACCCCAACAACTATCCCATTGCCACGTTTCAAACACCTTGCGCACTGTGGCATGGGCAATCTTCTTATCAACCCCGTCGCCAGGCAACATACCGTAAATACCGATTTGCCCGGGATGTTCCCAGTTCATGGTGGTATAGGTATTGGTCATGCCCTCCTGCTGAAGATAAAGACCATCCTGGACCGGTAGCGGAGCCAATGCTTTCAGCACCTTGTCCCACTCAGGATTGCGCGCCAGTCCCTGCCGCTCGCGCCACTCCTGCGCCACTCTCAGCCCGTAGCGCCAGTAGCAGAGATCGAATGCAGGATTGGTTGTTCGTTGGGCATTAGTGTTTTCGGGCATGGTCTTAATTCCGGGTCCAAGCCGATACGTCCGGGTGGGCTCATCCCATGCAACAAAAGAAGCCATGAACTCAGCCGTATCCTCAACAATGCCGTTCCACCGCGCCAGCGTCTGCGAGTTCGGATGCCGCCGATAATCCAGGTCAGCAAAGAAAATGGCATGAGGCTGCTGCCATATGAGAAACTCCCCGACTCCGGTCGGCGATTCCCACCCGCCAGGCCCCGTCTGCTTCTGCCAGCGCGCGCCTCGATAGCCCTGCTTGCGAGCCGTCTCGCGCGCCGCAGACCGGAATCGTTCATAGAAACCCAGACTGCGGTCGAGCAACGGCCAGCGATCCCAGAGCGCATAGTGCGCCGCATGCCACCAGTACATCTCCAGATGAAACTTACCGTACCAACCGTTCGATACCAGCCCCCCCTCCGCAGGCGGCCAGGATCCAGCCTCGTTGGCCCTCATCACATACTGGGAAAGGACGATTCGCCGTTCGAGTTCCTTCCACCGTGAATCCTTGCTGCCGGACAGATCTATCGCCGCACCCGATCGCCAGAACGACTCCCATTCCGCCGCCGAAGCGCTCCGGCAAGCTTCAAAACCGGGCAGCTCACCTGCAGACGGTGTTTGCGAAAACGAACACACCAACTCAAATACTGCTGTCTCGCTTTTTGCCACGGCAAGTTCATACACCTGCGGCGAAACCTCTTTCAGCACCGCCTCCCCTTTCCACGACAGGCGCACTTCGTAAACATCCTCGTCCATCCTGCGGCGCAACACGGCACTGCGCCCCTGCCCCTGCTCGACGACGGTCGTATGGGGCAACGCAGGATCGTAAAAACTGGCCCACTGACCCCTGTTCACTTTTTCGCGAGCGACACAATACGGAAACTTCAGCGTCACACTCATGCGCCCCGATCGTACCAGGTCCGACTCGACACGCACAGCCACGGCATCCAGTTTCGGATGAACGCACGTCTGCACTTTCACCGGCACGCTCCCCAGCGCATATTCGCTGGTCAGCAACCCCGTCCAAAGATCCAACCGCTGTTTGCGACTGGCCGGCGCCAGTTCGTCCTGCTTCGCGACAGCCCCATCGGCTTTTCGGAACTCGAATCCCAGCACGCCGAGATTCATCCGGTGTGGATTTGTCGCCATCCACCAGTGCAACGGCACCGTATCGTTTCCCACCTTGACCGTAGCGGGCACGTCGAGCTTGGTGGCGATCCCATTGGACAAGATCGTGGCCTCCCATTTCGGACTACAGGCATGCAGGTTGTGATGCTTCCCGTCCGGCAGCGGCGGCGTATGCCAGCCCCAGTGCGCGAATATTCCCGGCTGGTTGAAAGACTGCAGTCCGGTAAAATCCGCGTTGAACGCAAACTCCCCGTTCCCCACCATCATCAGGTCCTGAGCACTGCCCTCAATCGCATGCCGCGCCACCAAGGCCCGCCGGTCAATGGGTTCCGGCTGCGAACTCCCCCCGGCAACGGCGGACTCGCCAAAACTCCATGCCGCACAAAGACAAATCATAACGGCTTGTTTATTCATCAACACGTCCCTCTTTCTGAACCGATCAAACCGGTTCGATAAGACCCGCCCCCAAGAGCGGCGCATCTTTTCTAAGTCGTGATACACATGAACTATATTCCGATAGATGTCGAACACGCAACCCCACTTAGGATGGAATGCCAGAATGACAAAACTCCCGTCTCTGAACTTCGAAATTCTGAAGTTCGACATTCGACAATCTGCTGTTTCTCCTGCTGCCGCTTAGGTCTCTGGCCGTTCTTAACGACCAACTTAGGGTCTTGGGTCAATTAATCTGTCGCATAGACTGGAAATACTGATTCTGAGTTTCATCGCCAGCCCTGCGAGCTCTTCAGGGGCAAGGATTTCCCTGAGTTCCTTCTCAAGTTTGGCCTGATTCAATTCCGTCACTTCATGTTTCATATCCGAAACCAGTTCAGACAGAGACATGCGACGTTTCCGACCACCATGGGGGCCTCGCCGCTCAACGGATTCCAGTCGCCGCATGAGAACATGAAAATCAGGCTGGACTGCCATGACCGTAAAAAGGAAATAGGCATCGTATAAGTCCCTAAGCAGACGCCGCTCATTCCAGGCAGCTAATTTATGCGCCAGCGAGGATTCATAACTCATAACCCGGATGATTCGGCCCTGAAGTCTATGTTCATGAGCAAGACGAATGGTGCTCAATTCTGTTGTGGAACAGTTCTCCGCTACCTGCACCTCCACCTGCACTCGGGCACCCGCGCCTACAACCTGGCACCGCAAACACTTTGAGTTCAGCGAATGCGTCACCGTCACATCATCTAACGCCTGCAATGCCTTGACCACCTCAGGCGCAATCTCCTTCTTTGAAGAATGCGGCACAAAGACATAGTCCAAATCATTGGTGAATCGCGGACAATCAAGCAGCCGCAGAACCATGCCTCCTTTCAGGATGGCGCGCGGACCAAATATTTCGGCAAAATGGTTCATGATCCGAACCATCAATCCTTCAAGTGCATCATGGCTTGACATTGAGACAATTCTCCACAAAACGGACAAATTTCGGATTGCGATAGTGTTTCAGATACTTGTTGATCCTCTCTTTGTCCAACCTGCCGCAATCTATGTCGCCAAACACATCAAACGGGAACCGGTGGCCTTTCTGATAGAAATACAACGTATCAATGTACGCCTTCTCTGCGTCAGCCAGGCGAATACCCGATTTAAACTCAATGCCGAACATCAGATCCGGATTAATCCCTAAATGAATAACAGCCCCCATCCCGTTCCCATAATGCCTGCACCGTCCGACCTTCACCCCAGTGACCGTGTGCGCAGGAATTACGCCTATCAGCAGATGACGACTCAATACAGTGCCGAAGCTAATGTAAGATTCCGGATTTATTCGGCAGGATACCGCCTCCAAATTGAAGTTTTCAGTAACATAAATAGATTTGCAGAACCGACGCAAAACCCCGTTCGCCTGGAGATTCCGGATACACCGAAACAATTCCACCTCGCTGGCGGGCGCAATTAGGTTCCGAAGATCCGACACAGTAAAAACACCCTGCATCTCTGCGGCGTGACGCTCCAGCCTTTGATAATCGGCAAACACTCTTTTCATAATGACAGATACTATACAGATATAGACATTATCTGTCACTATGAAATCTCAAGAAAACTCTCGTCTGGCATAACATTCCCACAGCGTTACCTGTCATATGGGTTTCCTCGCATCAATCGAACCGGCCCGATAAGTCCCGACTCCAACAGCGGCGCATCTTTTCGATAAGGGTTATAAGTCGTGACTGCAACCCGGTTTGTTGCCGGCAGACCCGCGTCACCAATCAGCCGGTTGGGCCAGAGATTGGTCACCTTGACTTCCAACGTATTCGTCCCGGGTTTCACATAATCGGTAACATCCACCCGGAATGGCGGTTTCCAAAGCACACCCAAATCCCTTCCATTCAATTTCACTTCAGCCAGATTCTTGACACGGCCGAGATCAAGGTAGAGGCGTGAAACGTGAGATGTGAGACGTGAGACGTCGGCATCAAATACCTTGTTATAGACCGCCGTTCCCGAGAAATACCTGATCCCCTCCTCCGGCCGCGCCGTCCAATCGCACAACGTCTCGAACTCCACGGCATGGGCTGGCCCTCCCCAGCGGGGATCGAACCGCACAGTCCACGGACCGGCAAGTTCAAGGACCGTCGCCCCAGGGAGCATCTCCGAGTTTTGGCATCTCGTTGACACGCAAGGTGTAGGACAGGCTTCCCCGGCCACTGCCGGGGAGCCTGTGTCTGCTTCGCCGCAAACACCCTTCCCGCAAGCTCCCTCCTTACGTCGGGAAGCTTGCCCTACAAAACCCGGGAATGCGCTCGTCGTCCCCTCCACAACCGTATCCGCGGCCGGAAGCTCCACGGGCTCCCACGGACACAATAGATCCCGGTAGCGGCGGCCATTGACCCTATACTCCACATGCAGATAACATGCGGCAGAAAGTTTATCAGCGCCTAGGTCGCGCACAGACAATTTTAGACCAGATGCCGTTGCCCGTGCCCGGGCAAACTCCGTGATATCCTTCATGGGATCCGCAGCCTCCACTCCGGCCACAGGCCGCCACACGGCTTTCTCGATCCTGAAATCACAATCAGGCGCCACGGCATTCTTCACAGGATCGAGCCGAGCCGCCTTTCCTGCATTCACGACCGGACGCCGGAACACGACAAACACCGAATCCGCCGGCCCGAACGGTATAGACACAACAGTCCGCCCATCCTTCTCCTGACTCCAAACCAATGCATCCTCAATCCGCCCGGTTTCCGGGTACCACAACTCGGGGATTCTCCCGCCGACCCGGAAAATACAGTCC
>CAJBSZ010000112.1 GCA_903958395.1 uncultured bacterium
CGCTCAAATGAGCGACTAGTCACCCGGCGGCCAAGGGCCCTTCGGCGCTGCTCAGGGGAGCCCTGGCCGCCCAACCGGAATACGAAATTGGAATTGGTAGGGCGCGCAGGCCTGTGGTGAGCCTGCCGAACCGCCCTTGCGCGCCGTGGTGCCTGGGGGGAACGTTTCATCGTGCAACGGCGGACGGGGACCATACATAGGGCCATGACTCAGGCTTGTCGATCAAACCGGCGCGAACGGGATTCATGCGGATGTAATGGGATTTCTCGATCACATTTTCATCGTTGCGAAACCGATGCTCGAAAAAATCGCGCTGCCACCGGATGTTGCGGATACGGCTGGTATAATGTTTCCAGGAGGTAAGCGACGCCTTCATGCCCGGCGTCGGCGGGAATGCCATGAGCGCGTGCAGGTGGTCAGGCATGAGGAGTACAAGACTGATCCGCCAGTCGCCGCGTCGTTCCCGGAAGGCCAAGGAGTCCAACAGCCAGACGGCGGTATCAGGATGGCAGAGCTGGTTATCACCTCGGGGCGTTGCGCAGAGCGTGATAAAGAAAAGGGCGCCATTGCCCGCCCAGGCGGGAATCTCATGAGGCAACGCTTTCCGGCCCGGCAACATGGAAAAATGCTAATATAGCATTATATATAATACAAGTTTATTTCGGTAGGGCGGCCACGCCGTTGGCCGCCGCGGCGCGCAAGGGCCTGCGCGCCCTACCAATTCCGATTCCGCATTCCGTATTCGGTAGGGCGGCCACGCCGTTGGCCGCCGCGGCTCGCAAGGGCCTGCGCGACCTACCTGGCGTTTTCATGCCCCGCCAACAAGGCACCCAAGTCAACACCCAGAACTTGCGAGAAACGTTTGACCATGGAGGGGGTCAGGGCACGCTTTCCGCTTTCATATTCACTTACCATATTCTGACGTATGCCCACTTTCCCCGCCAGCGAAGTCTGGGTCATTTCCGCTTTTAGCCTCGCACCAGCTAATAGATTGCCAGACCGGTTCTTGTTCATATCACGCCAAAAATCCGTTCTTTCAACCGGAACGCTTGTCGAACGCCAGGGCGTCAGAATGCTCACCTCAAACTTCCGCCGGATCCAATTCACCAACTCCGCGGGATCTTCACCGCTCAAAGCAATTTCAATATGGGGCTTTTTCACGACTGCCAACATAGTACACCTCGACGGTAATAGTATTCTTTTCGAAAGAACAACTGACGCACCTCCAGCGATAACCGCCCAAGATTCTTTTGAGCTTTTTTCTTTATCCTGACTTCATAACTCATTGAATTATTACCTGATTATTACTTTATTATAGTTATATTGTCAATGGTCATTGCCGCAGAGTCTGCAACCGCATCACTTTCATATACTATAACAATGCTATAGTCATTATTATTTTAGTTTATTCTTGCGCTAATACCCGGCTGGCGGCGATACTCTCTCCCATGAATAACACCCATAAAACGCTCCGATTCCACCTGCACCAGCCCCGGCGCATACCCCTATTATCTTTTGCCTTGCCCCTCCTCAAGTGATGTATCATGATGATGTATGTATTTGGAGGTTTATTATGGTTCGCACACAAATATATCTTACCGAAAAAGAACGGGACGGGCTGGCACTTCTGGCGGAAGCCAGTGGAAAAAAGCAAAGTGAGTTGATCCGGAATGCGGTTGATGTCCTCATCAGCCATTTCAGCCCCGGACATCGGGACACCGTGCTTAATAAAGCCGCCGGATTATGGCAGAACCGCCAGGATCTTCCTGATTTCGAGCACCTGCGAAAACAGTGGGACCGGAGCTAAATCATGACATCGCAGGCCGTTTTGATAGACACCGATGTCTTGGTTGATTTTCTGCGGGGACTCGATAAGGCGGGAGACGTTATCCGGGAATATCAGGATCGGATCATTCTTTCCGCCATCAGTGTCGCCGAACTCTACGCCGGGGTAAAAGGAGACAAGGAACTGGCCACACTTGACGCCTTTGTAGACCTTTTTAGAGTGGTGCCGGTCACAGCGGATATCGCTAAACTCGGGGGGCTCCATAAGCGTAACTACCACAAATCGCACGCCGTCGGCCTGGCGGATGCCATCATGGCGGCGACTTCCGAATCCGAAGTCGCTGAACTCAAGACCCTCAATGTCAAACACTACCCCATGCTGAAAGGGATCACTCCCGCCTATCAGAAACCGTAGGATGTAAGAAGGTGGACAGAGACTATCGACTGGAGACATCCCGCCCTCCAATAAAAGACCGCTTGCACGGGCGCCGACGGGAAGGCATCATGGAGTCATGAGCAAGGCGATGGCCATCAAGGACAACCGTTACACCTGGGAGGATTACCGCTCCTGGTCGGATAGTGAACGCTGGGAACTCATCGACGGGGAAGCCTACGCCATGTCCCCCGCCCCGGCAACGCGGCACCAGCTGCTTGTGTCCAGATTGACCCGGCATTGGGCCAATTTCCTCGCAAAAAACACCTGCGAGGTTTTCCCCGCGCCAACAGACCTTAAACTCTCCGACACGGATGTCGTCCAACCCGACCTGCTGGTTGTCTGTGAACCGGACAAGATCAAACCTACGCATATCGAGGGACCGCCCGCCCTGGTGATCGAGATTCTTTCGCCTTCAACCGAGTTGCTGGACCGCGGCCGAAAACTGGATCTCTACGCCGCCAGCGGCGTAAAAGAAGTCTGGCTGGTCACCCCCTACCCCGCCCTGATCGAGATCTTCGTCCTGGATAACGGGACATACCGCCGGATTCATGCATTCACAAGGGAGCAGACGTTCCATTGCCCATCATTCCCGGCCCTTGAACTTGATCTCAACGCGCTGTTCGATCTCCCCGTCGCGCCTGAGGAGCGAATCAACGTCGTCCGTGAAGGCCACCCTCCCTACACCGCCAGGAGAGAGGCGGAACCTCGCGCGGCCCCTGTTACCTCCCAAACGTAGGACGGGCGCCCGGAGCTTCCTCTACAAGAAGAGATCTTCAGCCGTAAAACAGTGATCAAATGCTTTTCCTGCACTTTCCAGACCCGTGGCTGTCTTGCCGATTATAAGAACAGTCTCTATGGCGTAGCCCGGGAAAGCTTGCGCCAAAACCGACTTCTTTGAGTCCAGTGATGTCTGCAGACTCTTTGCAGACAACTTACCGGCATATTTCATTTCGCAGAGTGTCAGGACCTTGTCCGCGCGAACAAACAGAAGGTCGATCTTCTGTTCAAAATCTTCCTCGATGATATGGCATCAGAACGTCGATTTTTCGCTCTTGGACCCTTAGCTTGATAGCTATGGCCGCCGTCCCTCCCCTCGCGAGAATCGCCGTTTCTTAATGAATTGGGAGGGTCCGCGGCCTCGCGGACCGTATATGGGTGGAGTTTTACAAGTGGCTCTTACGATTACGATCCGGGTAGTTCTGGGTCGAGTGGATGTTCCAAAATGTCCCGAAAAATGAGCACCGGACTTTGCATCCGATAGTCGTTACTGCCTCCTGGGCCCACCTTCACATTCAGGCATCACATTTTCGTCCCTGGAACTTCATTATAGCGCCCTCAGAAATGCCTGAATATTTTCAGTGGACACTCCGGGGGGGCATCCCCCCGGCACAAGAAAAAATCACACGCGAAGCTGAAGGCAGTTCCCGCTGTTGTTGCCTGACCGCCTCAGCCACGCCCCAAGCGTTGCCTTAGCCAACTAGCCTGATTGTCTCGATCTTGTAGGGCTTGATGGCCAGCTTGATCACTCCACTCGTGATCGACAGCTTGCCCAAGCTCGCCTCCCGCAAGGTCAGCCGTTCCGCCGATTTTACCGGGATCAGCGACTTGACCGTCGCGTTGACTGTCTTGCCGGAGCTGTTCCACACCCGCAGCAGGACTCCCTTGCCGTCATCCGCCTGCTTGAGGGCCGAAAATACCAGGCCCTTGCCCTGCACGGAAAGGAATGACCCTGTCGGAGGCAGTTCGCCCTTGACCGGCACGCCTTGCACACCCGTGATCATGACCTTGTGCTGGTAGGCGGCATCCAAAACCCCCGCCGACTCCCAGTCCCCGGCATAGGGCATGAGTGCCATCTGGTATTCCAATGTCCCGAAGGAGTGCAGGCCGGTGTATTTGTCGAACTCGTCAGGCGTCATATCGGTGTTCGCCGTCATGTAAGCCCGCTGCGTGCGCAACAGGGTAATGGCAATCGTCCGGCTCTCGTCATCATGCACCTCGTACTCCCGCAGCCCCTTGTTCAGGACCGCCAGGCCGCCCTTCTTATCCTCAAGGGCCACAAAGTTCTGCATCGGTTGGAAGGGGTAGAACCCCTCGAAGTTGTCGCCATACGCCGTCCACTGCATGTCACGCTTGTCCACAGCAAAGGCGCTCTCCACCACGACTTCGCTGGTCTTGACGCCGCTCGGGAAGTTCACGCGCAGCCGGTGGTCACGAGCCTCGTTGGTCACGCGAGTACGGACCTTGAGCATGGGGCTCCCTTTCTCCAGGGTCAGCCAGGTGGTGATCGGGATCGTACGCGTCTCGCGCAACCGGTCACGCCCGTCCAGCGTTGCCGCAGCCGGGATGGTCAGGGACAAGTCTATCCGGTAGATCCCGCGCAACAGGTTGGACTCGACCATCGTGATTGCAGCCGGCGATCCGATGCTGGTCTGGACCGAATTACGCTGTACCGCCTTGACCAGGTGAGCACTGCCCGTTTCCCCGTTGTCGGTGAAGTAGTGCAGTTTCTCGAACACGCGCCCGGTGGCCTTCTGCACCATCGTGAAAGTCCCGTTCGGGTGGATCGTCACCTTGAGATGTTCGTTCTCCATGACCCCGTTCTCACGAGCCATGAGCGGGCGGTCCGGCAACTTGGGCGGATGCGCCACGGTGTTCGGGCCGCGCGGACGTAGCGCCAACGTGGCGTATCCCAGGGCTGGCACCTCGGCCTCGACCAGCACCCGACGCCGGGTTCCCGGCATCTTGATGCCGTTGGTGTCGAGTTCGCGTTCGACGGAAATCGCCATCGGCTCATTGCTGAGCACCAGGCTCGGCAGGACCGTTCCCTGCCCGTCCACTAGGTCGAAGTACTCAACGCCTGATTTGGATCCGCCGACACCCGTGCAGGGATCGATAATGCCACCGCCCCCACTCTCCTTCGGGAAATCGATCACCAGCGGCACGACCTCCTTGCGGGCAAACGGAAGCGTATTGAACAGCGTCACCGTGTGGTCGCCGGGCTGACAGACCTTGGCCGAATTGATGTGCTTGAACAGCGTTGTGGTACTGCGCGAAGTGACCTCCTCGCCCACCATGCGGACGATGGAGAAATTATAGAGCATATCCTCATGCGCCTGATCTAC
>CAJBSZ010000113.1 GCA_903958395.1 uncultured bacterium
GATGATGCTGATGGAGGCGGTGATGATGGCACCGGACCAGGCGACGATGTTGAAGCCCCGGCTGTTGACGTGGGCGCCCATGATGGTTTTGTCGCTGGTGATTTTCAGCATGAAAAAGATGATCACAGGCAGCAGGACGCCCGAAGGACAATGGAGGGCGAAGCCTGCGACGCCGATGTCTTTGGGGTGCGCCTGTTCAGGCACCTCGGGCTCGCCAGCTCGCCCCTCCATGAAGAGGAGACAAGGATGCGCGAAGGGCTGCTCAGCCAAAGGGTGCCTTGATCGATCTTAGGCGGTCAGTGAAGCGAGCTCGGAAATCAGCTTTGGCTCGGTCCGACAAAAAGGATCGCCCGATAAGGTCGAGAACCCTGTCCCGAGTGGTAGAGAACTGGTTCAGGAACCGCGCGGCACGTTCCCCATTAAGGCCATAGATCTCGGCCAGTTTCAGGAAATCGGGTCGGCCGTAAAATGCGTTTTCCCGGAAATGGTCCGACTCAAATGAGTCGAACAGATCCAGGGCGGTGCGCGCCTCGTTTGGAAAATGGAGAGACGTGGAAATCAGGTCGTAAGCGGGTGTCAGGATGTAATCGCTGAACTCGCTTTTAAAGAGCGAGAAGTTTTTCAAGTGTGCATCCCCGTTTGAAAAGACATAGTTGAAAACAATCCTCGCAAAGAGTTTCTCGATTTCGATGGGATAGGCACTGCAGTAGTGCTTCAGGATGCGTCCCGCCTCCTCATAGCTCCCGTCGTATTTATAGTTTCTGCCCCTCGTTTCCTCAGTCCGGTTGGAAAGTTGACAGAAGTCCTCCTGGCCAATCCTGTTTCCGTCAAGCCGGTCGAAACGCCGTGTAATGTAGGCGAGTTCCCCATCCGCAAAGGTGATGCAGCCGTTGATGGCGGTGTTGATGGCGAAAATCTGCGATGCGATTTGCATGGTGAGATGTTCGTTGGCGGGGACATCGCTTTTGAATTGGGGAATATCAGCGGACGGAACCGGCTTCAGGATGTACTCGCCGTCCTTTTCCGTGGGGGTAAGCTTTCCTCGGATCAGTTTCAATGAAATCTTATCCTGAATGCCTGAGATGGACATATGTTCCGCGGAGTTCATGCGGAACTCGACCACATCCGTGCGGTTGAATCCGAGCCGGAAGGGGAATCGCCGGTTTCCACCCGCCAGGAGCCGCTCGGCCACACGGCTGTAACCTTCGTGCGGGATTTCCGCAAGTGTTGACATACAGTGATGCATCTAGGCCTCCTGTTCCTCGATAACGGTGACGTCGCCAATCGTATCGCTGTGAGCTGTTTTTAGCAGGCGCCCGAAGTGGTCGTTTTGGTCAAGTTTCAGTTTCCGGCACTGTGTTTCCTTGAGGATGCCCTCCGCCAGAAGTCCGAAAAAGAAGGGAAACAGGATCGTGGAGGTGAAGGGCTCGGGTCGTTTGGGGAGAGTCAGACTGATTGAAGGGGTCCCGGATATTGACAGATATTCCGGGTCATAGGTGAACCGATATCCATCTAAACACTCTTCGATTTGTCCGGCTAACTTTCCGCCACAATAAACTTTTCCAGTTCGGCTCATGGGTTAGGCCCGTTCCTTGACCTTGATATCGATATCGAGTCCTAAAGCATCCAGAACCCTATTAAGCGTCGTTACGGTTGGATTACTTTTGCCCACTTCGATGTTGCTCAGGGTATGCACGGCTACGCCTGAGATTTCGCTTAAAACCCGCTGATCAATACGCAGCGATAGCCGTCGTTTCCGGATCATGCGTCCTATATCAAACATTTTCATTTGAATGAATATTAAACAGATAAATGAGAAAAATGCAACATATATTAGCTTGCGCATTCACTATAATGAATCCAGCGCCTGTTCAGGCGCCTCGGACTCTCCCGCATGCGGGAGAGCCCCCGTCGCTCGCTCCATGTGTCCGTTCCTGTCGCCCCCACCCCCGCCACCCGTCGTGCGGGAGGAGCCGGCATCCTACAGATCGCGCCGCCAAAAGCCACTTACTGAATCAGGGTCATGACGACCATGATGATGCTGATGGAGGCGGTGATGATGGCACCGGACCAGGCGACGATGTTGAAGCCCCGGCTGTTGACGTGGGCGCCCATGATGGTTTTGTCGCTGGTGATTTTCAGCATGA
>CAJBSZ010000114.1 GCA_903958395.1 uncultured bacterium
GATCTTCCGGCCGTTGGTGCGGGCGGCGGAGGCCATCTCCCCGCAACTGCCCCCGAGGCCATATTTGTTCCAGGCCCAGAACTCGCCCATCGGCTCGTCGCAGTATGCGGCATAATCCAAGTTATTCGCCGGGCCGCCATACGCCTCGATCGAGAGCCGCAGCCCGGCCTTGCTCGCCAGCCGCCGCCATTCACCCGCGTAATTCCGGCAGATGAGGTCCGAGGAGGTGCGGCGCAGGTCCCACAGGAAGCGCTCGCTCGTCTCCAGGCCATCCACGAGGCGGCCGGTATAGACCGGGAGGTATTTCCAGAGGTCGTAGCCGCGCAGGCGCTTGAACTCGCGGGGCATGTTCGCCGTCCAATTCTGGACCCCGTAGGTTCCCGTCTCCCAACTGTCGATGTGCGTGGAAGCCAGGACCTTGTCCTGGCCGGCGAGTGCCCGGTTGCGCGCGATCAGCGGGCCGAGCATGCCGTCAAACGCGACCCGGGCGGCCTGCTTACTGAACTTGTCGGTCTCCAGGCCCAGCGCGGACTCGGGCGCGGTCAGGTTGCAGGTCCCCAGGGAGGTGTGTCCAAAGCGCAGGAGGGTCCAGCGGCCCGGGGGCACGCCTGCCGCGCCGTAGCCTTGCGAAGGCGGGTTCCACTTCAGCTTGCCATGGGCATCCATCTTGGAGCTCAAATCGATTATTTTGTCGCTGGCGATCACCGCGGCCGCATCCGGCTCGCTGTAGTCCGCCCTGGCCGGTTCCGAGAACTCTTCCATCCCCATCAGGGCCTTGGCCTTGATGTTCTCGATCCGGCAAGCCGGACTGAGCTCGACCTCGGCAATGTGAAAATGGGTCAACCAGCCGGGATGGGCCTTGTCGAACACGAACCGGAAGAACCGCGACTTCACGCTGCGCTCCAAGTTCCGGATCAATACCGACCCGTTTCCGGAAAACTTCTGCACCGGCGTGAATTTCTGGCCGTCCTCGGAAGTCTCCAGGACGCCGTCCAGGGCCAGCGCCGAAGAGGGGCCTATTTTGACGGTCATCATGCGCGCCGTGTAGGGCTGGGCAAACTCCACCTGCACGTACTGCGCCTCGTTGGACCCGGTCTGCTGCAGCACGTAGCCGCCCAGGGACGATTTCTGCCCGTTGCTGCTGAATTTCGGGGCGAACTGGCTCATGCTCTCCGCATCCCCGCCCAGCGTCGGAAAGGCCATCACGGCCACGTCGCGGTAGAAGTTGCTCACCACGAGCGGCTGCGCGAGGACGCCCTCGAACGGCTTGCCGCCCTCCACGGAGGTTTCGGTCCAGACGAGTTGCTGCATGGAGAGTTCGGGGGTGATCCAGGGCCCGCCCGAACCGCTCCAGCCCGGCGAGTTCCCGATGTTGATCTGCAGCCCCAGCCGGTTGGCCTCCTGGCAGGCAAAGGCGAGCAGGTCCATCCACTGTGGGCCGGCGATCTGCTGGACCGGCCCTTTGGGCGCGCCAAACTTGGCGTCGAGGTAGAGCACGCCGCCGATGCCCACGCGCGCCATCGCCTCGAGGTCGGCGGTGATTCCGGCTTTGGTCAAATTGCCATTGAGGACATACCAGTAGACCCAGGGCCGCGCCGAGGCCGGAGGCGAGACAAACGCCTTGGATAAGTCCTCCATGCCCCAGGCGGAGAGGCTGGTCATCAACGCCACTGAAATCGCCACCATGATTCTTTGCATAGCCGCTGTCTTCCTTTCGTTGCTAATCCCGATCAATGGCAGGGAAAGGTCGCGTGGATACGCGGCTTTGACTTCAACAGGCACCCTCATCACGACCCCTTGCCTTGATACAAAATGGAAGATACCCCAGTCGAGTGGCTCCGTCATGTCACAATAATTGGGACAGGAATGGGGAGGCGGGTGAAGCGGGACACAGGCCACCGCCAGCCTCAAGTGAAGCCTTTCTATTATACTCGAATAATTATTCAAACATGCCTGCCAACCTGTTGCGTGCCTATCACGAGATTCGGAATGAACTCCTCAAGAGGCTGCAAGGGGGATCCCGGTGACAGGTTATCTGCCGTTATCCCCTTCACTCAACCACCTACAATCCCTTGCGTATCAAAACTCAAGAGAAGATTCACCACCCGCCTGGAGTACCAGGCTTGAGACACGAAGACACCGAGAATACCCTGCCGCGACGAAAATGTTGCGGGACTTTCGTCCACGGAAATACCGTGGTCAAAATTCCCGCAACCCCTCTTGGAGTAATTCAAAGAGAAAGAGGAGGCGATTCCACAATCTGGACTTCTCCTCCTCCTGGCTGTTTCCCTCTTCAAGAAACCGTAGCGTTTATTTTGGCTACGGTATTCCCGTGGACGAAATAAACGCTACATTTGCATTTCTCGTTCTTCTCTTCTCGGTGCCTCTGTGCCTCTGTGGTGAATCTTCATTTAAGTGGTTATTTAAGAGACGCTGTACTTACGGTCGCGCTCTCGCTACAGCGTCACTTCCGTGGCCTTGCCGGCGCCGAGAACGCATTGCCTTGGCTCGCGGCCCGGCACTTCGAGGGTGACTTTCTGATCCTTGTCGGACACCAAGACCGCCTTGGCGCCCTGCCCGTCCCAGGTCAGCTCCTTCAAGGTGATCGCCCCGCGCAGGCGCAGGCCCTTGACCGAGCCGCTCGTCCACTGCGGCGGCCGGGCCGGGAAGAATCGGATCAGGCCCGGATCGGAATAGACCAGCGTCGAGGCGCAGAGGTACGGGAAGCCGCCGGAGATGTCCGTCCCGAACATCTCGACGTCGTCGAAGCAGCACAAATAGGACATCATCCCGTGGGACCAGAGCCGCTGCAGGGCGTTGATCGCGCGCTGCGCCAGCTCGGCGTCGCCGACATGCGCGCCCGCCAGCCCCGTCAACACCATCCCGAATGGCGCCATCGGACTCTTCTCACCATAATCCATCCGACCCCGCCCGGAATACCCCACCGCCTTGACCAGCGCGGGATTGCCGATGATCTCCCGGGGCATCTCGTCATAGAGCGGATAGAAGTTCGAGGCATGCCGGTGCGCGTTGTAATCCTTGAGCCCCGGCCAGAGCCATTCGCGGAACGAGCCATCCTCAGCCACTTCGTAGGGCGGCAGCTTGGCGATGATCCCCGCCCACTTCTTCCGGAGCGCCTCGTCGCATCCCAGCTCTTTGGCGGCGGCGATGCAGTTGCGCAGGAGTTGTTTCGTGGAGGCGACATCCATGGTCGCGTTGATGCAGGTGTGAGGGTTGTTCTCGCCGCCGGGTCCGTTCTCGGGCGAGTAGGACGGCACGAAGACCAGGCGACCCTTGTCGTCGGTAACCGTGAGGAAGTCCTCATAGAACTCCGCCGCCTCCTTCATGAAGGGATAGGCGCGCTCGGCGAGGAACTTGCGGTCGCCCGTGTATTGCCAGTGATCGTAGAAGAACTGGCACATCCAGGGCGCGCCGCCATGCCAGTACGCGAGGGCGTAGCCGGACTGGAAATCCGTGATCCGCCCCGACGTGGTCATCTGCGCGGGGATGTGGAAGCCGCGCATACCGTAGAGTTCGCGGGTGTTACGGCGGTAGTCGGGCAGGAAGCGCTCGTGGAGCCGGAAGAACGGTTCCATCAGTTCGGGCGTGTTGCCCATGCCCAGGAAGGCGATGGCGGTCGGCACGTTGCCGTCGATGGTGAAACTGCCCGCCCAGGGTGCGAGCCAGGTGGCCGCCCAGAGCCCCTGCAGATTGGGGGGATTCAGTCCCGTGGAGGAGATGATGTTGTAGCGTCCGGCATCGAAGCAGCGCTCGATTTGCGCGAGCGGGGCCTCAGCCGTTTTGGACAGCGGTCCCAACTCCTCGGTGGGTTTCACCCGGTCCGCCGCCGGGGCGTTGAGCGAGAGGCTCACGCGGCCCATGAGCGCGCCGTGTATCTTCGCGTGCCGGGCCAGCAGGGCGTCGTAATCGGCCGGCAACGCCTCCAGGGCCTTGGCCAGCTCAGGCACCGCCGAGGCGCCCCCGTCGGTCTTGAGCAGGGGTCGGATCTTGATCAGGACCAGGATCTCCTTCGCCTCCGGGACCTTGAAGCCCCCGCCATGGGGAAATACCCAGTTGCCCTTGGGAACGACAATGCGCCCCAGCCCCTCATAGCCGCGCAGCGAATTGCAGAGGTTCGTCTGGAAGGTGGTGCTGAAGTAGAGGTACTGGTCCTTGCGCCCCTTCTCGGCCCCGGTCACGCTGTTGGCGATCTCCTTGATCTCCCAGATATCCTGCGCGGGAAACCCCTCGAACGAGAGCATGGCGGCCTGCTTGCCGCTCCCGGCGATCCGAACCACGATGACATCATCGGCCCGCGACACGAATGTGCTCCGCCGTACCGTGCCCCCCTCGCCACTGATGGTGACGGAGGCCTCGCCGGTCATGAAATCCACCGCGCGCTGGTAGCGGGTGATATCCGTCTCCGGCTGCTTGATGCGAAGGGAGAACGCGCCGATAAAGGTATCGCGGCCAAACCAGTAGTTATTCTCGTGCCGGATCTGGTCGTTGATCGCACCCGCCTCCTTGAACTTGCCGGCGAGGCAGAGTTCGCGGATGCGGCCCAGATGCTTGGCCATGGCGACCGGGTTGTCGTTGTCGCGACGCGGCAGGTAGAGGGCCGCATGGCTCAGGTACAGGGTATCGTCGAACGGATTCCCCATCACCAGCGCGCCCATCGTGCCGTTGCCGGTGACGAGGGCATGTTCCCAGCGGATCGCCGGCCGCTTGCTGATAAAGCCGCGTTCCGGCGGGATGAATCCAGGGTCCTGGGGCTGGGTCGCCGCGGGTTGCGCGAACGAGGCCCTGGGCGTGAAGCAGGCCAGCCCCAAAGTGACAAGGGTCGTGAAGAGTCGCTGGATCGAATTCATAGGTGCGGTGTTCCTTTGTGACAAGTGCCTTGGATCTTGAAAACAAGGATCCTTCCGGGGTTTCCTGGTGTTTTCATTTGTCTTTATCCACATCTGACCGGATGAAGTCGGCCGTTTAAGGGTATCCGAGTAAGGGTTGCGGTTAAGGGTACGATGAAGTGCAGCAGGCCCTGCCAGTCCCTTCCAACTCTTAATCGACCCGCTTAACCGACCTACTCTTAATCGACACTCTTACTCGGCTACCCTTAACCGAACGGCTTAATCGACACTCTTACTCGGCTACCCTTAACCGAACGACTTTATCGAGCCCTCCCGGCTGTCATTGAGTGCCTATTCTTCAATAGGAAATCCCATGTTAGTCCCGGAAGAACCAAAACAAGAGCTCACAATAGCGCTTATGGCAACGGAGGTCATGTCGCAAATTTTGCGACATGTGCCGAACCCGGGCGGATAGTATAGTGTTGGCTCAATCGGACAGCGGAGCTTTGGAGTGCGGCGGCTTGACGCCGCTTTCACAAGGCCTGGCCCGCCCTGAGTCTATCGAAGGGCTTGACAGGCCGACGGAACGGCGCGTCAAGCCGCGCCTGAGAAAAGCGGCGTCAAGCCGCCGCACTCCAAGAACAAACCTTTCCGCATGGGTATTTGTGTCAAATCTGTTATGGTTTTACCTTATGAAAAGGAAAGAACAAAGACGCTCCACGCTTTCGCTGGTGACCGGCGCCTGGCTCGGAACGGTTATGGCGCTCCACGGCGCTGTCACGATCACCGGCGTGGAAGTGAACGATAAGCCTCTGAGTCCCGTCGCGCCCACCGCGGATAATTACCCAACACTGCGATTTAGTTCCGATGCCCGATTCCTTCGATTCCATTTTACCCAAACAAACGGCGAAAGGCGCCTCAAAGCCCGTCTGCGTTATAAGCTGGAAGGTTACGACACATCCTGGCGTGATCTGGCAAATACCATGCATGGGTTCGTTCAATTTCGAGACCGTGACTATAATGGCGCCGGCATTCAAGCCTTCTACATGGAGGGCGAAACTCCCGGCTGGAATGGTAGTCTCGAAACTGCGGATTACCTGCCCCAGCGCAAAGAATGGGTAGTGCCGGAACGGGCGGCGATGATCGACGTCGTCCTTCTTTCACAGGGGCCCGAGAGCACTGTGGGCCAAGCTGGCTTTGATGACATACACGTCAGGGTCGCCCCCCCCTCTGACGCACGGCCAAAAGAGTTTGATTTAAGCATTTCCGCCGGAACCAACCTGTCGCAGCCCACCGGACAACCCGCCCAGTGGGAACGGCAGGGATCACTCATCGCCATGGCGGAATTGCGCACCCGGACAACTCCGATGCCCCATCCGATCTTGACCTTCAACGACACAGATCCCATCCAATTTGCGATTTGGGCGACACGACGGGAAAATCCGATCCCCGTCGCCCCCGGCGACACACTCACGCTCGAATGGAAGACCGCCTATAGCATCGGGGGATGCGGCCCGGGAGTGGCGGAATACCGGAACCTGAAGCCCGGCAACTATTTCCTGCGCGTCGCCGCGTGCCGGGCCAATGGGGATCCCACCGGCGAGGAGGCCGTGCTCCCCCTGACCATCGTGCCGCCCTTCTATCACCGTTGGGAATTCTGGCTGGCCATGCTCATCCTCTCCAGCATCGGGTCAACATTCATCGTCCGGCTGACCCTGCAACGCCGGATGCGGCGGCGCCTGGCCGAGTTGGAACGGGAACGGGCGCTGGACCGGGAACGCGAACGGATCGCCCGCGATCTGCACGACAACATCGGCGCCGGCCTGACCGAGATCGCCATGCAAACCGACTGGATCGACGGCGACCTCGATCATGGCCCCACCGAGCAGACCCGCCAGCGCGTGAAATCCATCCGCCAGTCGGCGACCGACCTGGCCCGCGGCGTGGACGAGATGGTCTGGGCCGTGAACCCGGCCAACGACAACCTTAAGCGGTTCGTGACCTACCTGACGCAATGCGCGGCCCAGTTCCTCGAGGCCGCCGCCCTGGCCGTGCGATTCGATATCCCGGAGGAATTGCCGGCGCTTCCCTTGACCGGCAAGATCCGGCATAACCTCTTCCTGGTCGTGCGCGAGGCGCTGAACAACACCGCCAAGCATGCCCATGCCGGGATCGTCCGGCTGGAGATCCGCGTGGAAGACCATGCCCTTCACCTCGCGATCGAGGATGACGGTCAAGGGTTCGATCCCGCTCAGGCCGACGGCGAGGGCATCCACGACGGACTCGATAACATGAGGCGGCGCATGGAGGATATCGGCGGCCGGTTCCAGCTGGCCAGCCACGCCGGAAAAGGCACCCGGATCGAACTATGGGCGCCATTGGCCAGGACGTGAATACGAGAGGACTACTATGCAGACCATCAATGTAGCTGTGGTTGAGGATGATGCGCGTCTACGGAGGGCGGTGACCGAGGCGCTTGAGTCCTCCAAGGACTGTCATTGCGTCGGGGTCTTCCCGAACGGCACCACAGCCATCGCCCGGTTGCCTGCGCTCGCGCCGGACGTGATCCTCATGGATATCAACCTGCCGGACATCGGCGGGGTCGAATGCGTGGCCCAAATCGCCCCCCAACTTCCCAGGACGGAGATCATCATGCTGACGGTTTTCCAGGATCCGGAGACGATTTTCAAGGCGTTGTCCGCCGGCGCGCATGGCTACCTGGTCAAGCCGGTCATGCCCCGTAAACTCCTGCAGGCGATCCGAGAAATCCGCGACGGGGGCGTGCCCATGAGTCCCGGCATCGCCCGGGAAGTCATTGATTTCTTCCGGCGTCCGGCCCCGCCCCCCGCCCCCAACACCACGGCGGATGATGCCGGCCTGGGTGCACGCGAACAGCAGGTCCTCGAATCACTGGTCAAGGGGCTGACCTACAAGGAAATCGCGGGGGAGTTGGAGATCTCCATCTGGACCGTGGCCACGTATGTCCGCCGGATCTACGAGAAACTCCACGTCCGCAGCCGCAGCGAGGTCATCGCCAAGTTCAAATAATCTGGTTCTTCCGGGATTAGCGTGGGATTTTCTATTGAAGAATAGGTACTCAATGACAGCCGGGAGGGATCGATAAAGCCGTTCGGTTAAGGGTATCCGAGTAGGGGTGTCGATTAAGAGTAGGTCGGTTAAAGATTATCCCCGCTTCTTGATATAAGATTACACGCGTAAGCGTTTCGATGCAAGATTTTGTATAGTTTTTTTTGAAACCACTGTCATCCCATAGGCA
>CAJBSZ010000115.1 GCA_903958395.1 uncultured bacterium
AGGCCGATGACCCGATCGATGAAGATGGTGGTCACGGCCTCTGTTTTTTTGTGGTGGGTTTCCCGAGCCGTGTAATAGGCCTTCATGAGGTCGCCGCCGGTGGGGCCGATCATAAAGGAGTTGAAAAACAAGCTGATGAAGAAAATAGTGTTCACCCGCATCCAGCCCAGTTTCATGTTCTGCGCGTCAAGAATTTGCTTCCACCGTGCCATGCAGGCCAGAACGCCAGCCAGGCAAAGGGTCAGACCAGCGAGAAGCCAGGGCCATTCCCGGGCGGTGGCGGTGAGTGTCGCGCCGAGTTGCGCCAGGCCCATTTTGTTCAACAGGTACCCCAACACGGCAACGGCAATTCCCAGCTTCAACAGAATACCGATGATGTGCCGGAATGATTTCATGAGTCCTCTAAAATATCACGGAGCGTTTGGTCGATGGGGATTTCAGGGGCCCAGCCGGTGTCTTCCCGGAGGCGGCTGAAATTGAGGGCCGGATTATGATCGAGAGGACGATACAGGGCGGGATCCCGGACGAGTTCGGGTTTTATCCCCGCCAATTCGCAGAGACGGTTCAAGATGTCGCCCATCCGCATCTCATGGCCTGAGGTAATGTTGTAGGCCTTGCCGGGATGTCCCTTTTCCAGCAGGAGCCGATAGGCGCGGGCCACATCCCGGACATCGGTGAAGTCCCGATGATTATCCAGGTTTCCGACTTTTAAAACGGCGGGTGCCCCCTTGCGGATCGCCTTGATCTGGCGGGCGAAGGACGGAATGGCGAACTGGGGCGACTGGCCGGGTCCGATATGATTATTGGGACGGGCCACCATGATGGCGAGGCCGTATTCTCTTGCATAGATTTGCGCCAGCTGATCCGCGGCCGCCTTGGAGACGGCATAGAAGGTTCCGGGATTCAAGGGTTCATCTTCCCGGATCGGGTTGGTGCGCTCCGTCATCCCGTACACCTGGGCGCTTGAAATGCAGAGAATGCGCGCGGTGGATCGGATATTGCGAAACGCGTCCAATAGATTCACGGTTCCCATCAGGTTGACATCCAGGACGGTCCGGGGATTGCCGTTGCCCACAAATGACCAGCCGGCCAGATGGAGGCAGGCGTCGGGCGCCAGATTGGCGACGATTCCGGCCACGGCGTCCGCATCCGTGATATTGGCGGAGATGAAGCGATGCGGGGGCAACTGGGCAGGGGCGGCGCCGACATCCATTCCAACGGCCTCATGGCCGGAGGCGGCCAGTTCGTTCAGGATATGTTTACCAACAAACCCGCAGGCTCCGGTAACTAGTATTTTCATGACTCCCACGCCTCCCTGATGAGTTTCAGACCCGCCTGGATTTCCTCGCCCGTGACCGAGTGGCTCGGTTCCAGCACCCGGATAATATCACCCTGGGCGGTTTCGCGGAACAACTCAAATTTGAGGGTTCCGCCGGGTGGCATGAAGTGGTCCCCAGCGGGCGGGCGGACATCATGGACATGCATTCCGGCGATCCAGGGTTGCAGGCGTTTGACCCAGCGGGCATGGCTGGTGAGTCCGAGATTTTCGCGGATTTGGCCGTGTCCGAGGTCATGCCAGACGCGAAGCCAGGGGGAATTGAAATGCAGCATCAGTCGCTCGATCTCAACCTCGGTGGGAATCGCCTCCCAGGTGGGGAGTAGTTCGAAGGCCAGTATGCGCCGTGTGCTTTCCAAAAGAGGCAGAAGTCGCTCGACCCCGGCGTAGAGGAAGGGGAGTTGTGTGGATACCGCCTTTTCGCGGGCCAGCAGGAGTTTCATTCGGGATTTCTCGTAGTCCTCGTTGTATTGCCGTCCGGTGGCCGTCAACTCGATGAGATGCGGGGTAATGGGTTTCATCTCGACGTTTCCGGCATGGGCGACTACCACGCGGGCATCAACTTCAGCGGCGAAGCGGATTGTGTTTTCGAGATAATGCAGGGCGTTGGCCCGGATGGTGGGATCGGTCGCGCACAGGGTAAAGGGTTCCGGCGAGGGGTAGGGCACGGGGGGGAGCGGGCAGTAGGCGTGAAGGCTGTCGGCCTTGATCCGGCCTGCCTTGATCATGGCGCATACACCGGGAACGAGATTGGCGGTGAGGTCGAACCCCAGTTCGACATGGTCGAAACCGAGCTCGAGGATTTCCCCGAGCATGGATTCGCCGGTTTCGTGCCGGCGGGCATTCCAGCGGGTTGTTAGGCTGAAGATCATCGTAAAAAAAAGAAAGCTCCCTGACTGGATGTCCAGGGAGCTTTCAGGGATTCAACGGGTGAATCAAAGGTTGTACGCCGCGCGAGCGCGGGCACGGGCTGCCTTGCGGCGGCGTTGCTCACTGGGCTTTTCGAAGTAACGATGGGCACGGATCTCTTTCATGATCCCTTCCTTGTCCATGATCTTCTTCAGGCGTCTCATCGCCTTGTCAACCGTTTCGCCGCGTCTGATTTTAACTTGTGCCACGTGTAAATGTCACCTTCCCTTCGTGATCCGGAGCCGCGCTAGCGGGTCCTAGGACCAAACAGGGTCAAAGATATAAAGGATAAACGCTTGTAATTCAAGGAAAAGATCTGCAAATATTGTTGTGAGTTATGGGTCATAACCCATGCGGGCGCGACAGCGCGCGCCCTGCCAAATAGAGCGAGAAATGGCCTGTTTTTATGATGGAGGGACGCGCTCCGTCGCTTCCGCTGGTGGTTTTCAAGTGGCTTTATAGAGACTATCTGTCATAAGTTTATCGGAAGGGGTGCTCGGTGAGTTTAAGGGTGACCAGGGTGTTGGTGTGGATTCCGGTGGTTTTGTGCGTGATTTTAGCTTCCCTGGCCTTTCATTACCGCCAGCAAAGCCAGTATTACCAATATCAATGGGAAGGGGCCCTGGCGGATACTGATCTGGATATGTCGGAGCCAGTGCCGGTGAAATCCTCCTCGCCACGGGTTGTTTATGTGAAAGAGCCCGCTGCAACAGGGCCGGATCTGACGGGGCTTCAGAACCGTATCGCCGAACTTGAGCTTCAGCTTTCCGGAAAAGAAGCGTTGATCGTCTCGTTGCGTCAGTCCACCGTCACTCGCCCGCCTGATCAACAGCCAAAGCCGATGGATCCCTTGCTTGTCGCCAGTCGGAAGACGAATGACATCGCCCGTCACGCGGAAGCGGAAAAGAAGCGCGAGGAATTTCAGCAGAAAATCCAGAACTCCTTTGCCCGACAAGCGAACTTCCTGCTCAATCGCGATACCTCGAAGATGTCGGAAGAAGAAAAAGTGCAGTATGAGAAGATGGTCGGACTGCTGGATGAGACATGGAAGGCCGCCGCACAAATGCAGGCCAATCTTCCGCCAAAGGAGCGTCAGCAAGTCATGCACACCCTTCGGAATAACCTGAAGGCCCTGAGCCCGCTGTTGGCGACCGAGCGAACCCGTGAGTTTTATGACCTCGGCGTCAGCCTGGGATACAACGAAACCGAGGCCGCCCAGTTTGTTGCCTATATTGCCGATGTCATTGATGTCACTTCGGTCAACAAGCTGTTTCCCAAAGGGCATACCCATTCCGCTCAAAGAGGGGGCGGCGGGACGGTCGGGCAAGGCAATAACACGGCCGCCCCCGCGTCGAAATGAGGAGGTTACGATTTTACGCCGGCGCGGACTTCTTGACCTTGGCTTCATACCAGGTCTGGAAGACCACCGTGATCCAGCCATAGAGCAGGCCGACCGCGCAGGCAATCAGTTCCGAAACCGCAATCTGGACATACCAGGCGAACCGGTCAACCTCCTCGGGCTTCTTCAGGTAGGTCATCAGGGCAAAAAACACACCTGCGCCGATGAAATAGGACGGGACGAAATCGATGCCGGGAACCTTCTGGCAACAGATGACTCCCACCACGACGACAAAGACCGCGATATACAGCCCCCACGGTGTAGTCGCACTGTTCAGCCCGCTGAATACGGCTGCCAGCTCGAAGATGGCAACCGAGGCGAGAATCCCGCCCAGGTAGCCCACCAGCGACTTGACACCCATCTTCGGGGTGCCGCCGGCCAGGAAATACACCGCCCATGCCTGGAACGAGATCCAGGTAATAAGGCCGGGGCCACCCAGTGCCTTGCCGGTTAGCGGTACATACGGCGTCAGCACCATCATGGTGAAGGCTTGAAACGCGATAAATAGCGGAATTATAAAAAACTTTCGAAACGGCATGACGGTTTCCCTTCTTGTTACTTTTTAAGATCGTTGAACAACTGGATGGCTTGCGCGGGTTTCATGTTCTCATGGACGACGGCACGGACTGCCTGGATCATGGCCACCGGATCTTCAGACTGGAACACGTTCCGCCCCATGTCAACGCCTGCGGCTCCGCATTGGACGGCCTGGTAGCACAGTTCAAGGGCTTCCAGTTCAGGAAGTTTCTTGCCGCCGGCGATCACCACCGGGACGGGACAGCACGCGACGACCTTTTCGAAGCCCTCTGTGAAATACGTCTTCACGATGCTCGCGCCGTTTTCGGCGCACACCCGCGACGCCAGGGCGAAATAGCGGGCATCCCGAACCATGTCCTTGCCCACCGCCGTCACACCCATCACGGGAATGCTGTAGCGCATGCCCGCATCCACGGCCTGGCTCAAATTGGCGATGGTGGAGGCTTCGTTTTCCTTTTCGCCCACCGCCACCATGACCGCCATGGCCGCGACATTCAGGCGAATCGCATCCTCTTCGCAGATCAGAAGATTGTCGTTCATCTGCGTCAGGATCGTGGTGCCGGTGTCGGAACGGAGGCAAACCGGTTTTGTGCAGGCCGCCGGAATCGAGGAACGGATAATCCCCCGCGTCCCCATCAGGCAATCCGCATATTCCGTCAAGGGTACGATGTTCAGGTCGATCCGTTCTAGTCCGGAGGTCGGCCCCATCAGGAACCCGTGATCAAAGGCCAGCATCACCGCCCGCCCCGAATTCCGGTCGAAAATCCGCGCCATGCGGTTTTTCAGCCCCCAGTCGGAGCCCTCCATGCCCTTCACATGGAAGGTTTGTTTAGCGATGTCCACGCCGATTCCAAAATTCCTGCCGTCCCGAATATCATCCACATCTGCCATTGTTTTTCTCCCTGCGTTATTGATTAGACTGAAGCTTCCGCAAACCCTCTGAAAATATGAGATATGCTCACCGCGCCCGGGTCATAGTGACCGATGGCCCGATCCCCCATGGTGCGGGCCCGTCCGAATTTCGCGACATAATTCCGGGTGGCTTCCGCCCCTTCCGCCGCCGCCCTGGCCGCCGAAGCAAACGCCGTCGCCAGACTGCCACCCCCGCGAAGGCTTTCGCAGAGCGCCGCCGTGGCCGGCACCAAGGCATCCATCATGGTTTTGTCTCCCGGTTTTGCCCGGCTGATGCCGCTGAAGTTGTTCAGGGCAGACTCGAACATGCAGGCGGTTTCTTCCGCCGACAACGTGTCGGACGGCGCCTTCATCGCCATTCCCATGAAGTAGGAGCCCAGCAAAGGGCCGGTTGATCCGCCATCGCACATCATGATCTTCATGGCGATAGCATTCAGCAGTTGAACCAGCGGTTTGTCGGCATTTTCATCAAGGGCCGCCACAGCGGCAGTCATGGCACGATTGATGGTCACACCATGATCGCCATCCCCGGTCTTGGCGTCCAGTTCGGACAGGGCCGTATGCTCGGCGGCGATGTTCGCCGCCGCCCGCTTGAGCATGGCCGTCAGCATATCCTTGGTCAGCATCGTTATCTCCTTTAACTGCAGAAGAACGGCGTGCGGCTCGGAGCGTCCCATAGGGCCTTAAGTTCGTCATCCATCTTGGCCACCAGCATCTGGTAACCGCCAGCTTCCTGAACCGTCAACATCTCGCCCACATGTGATCCGACCACGCGGATCTTGCGCGACTCAAAGAACTTTTTGGCATCATTAAAGGTAATGAACAGCTCCATCAGGGTGGCCTTGCCGGATCCATTGATCGCCAGCACGATTTCGTCGCCAGCCTTCAAGCCCAGCTTGGCGATGACCTTGCCGGCCAGCAGTTCAGCGGTATCCTTGGCCGACATCATGCCCATGCGAACGCCTCCGCCCTCGCCATGCTGGCCTGCGCAGATCTCCATTTCCTTTTCACCCATGTCGCCGCACTGTCCGCCGGTCGCGGGATGCGTGGCGATCTCTGAGAGCACGGCAATGGCGGCCATCTGTGTGTTGAACTTCTCGCCTACGCGGCATACCTCGTCCAGCGTCCACCCTTTTTCCGCCGCCGCGCCCACAATCTTGTATAGCAGGACGCAACCGCCCAGTCCGCGCCCTTCCTCGCCCTCCGTTGGGCGAATTTCCTCTCGGGTCAGGATCTCCTTGACCTTGATGCCTTCCATGGCGGCCATCTGCTTGGCCATGTTGGCGCTCAAGACATCCCCGGAATGATTCAGGGTGATCAGCAGGACACCCGCATCGCGCTTCAACAATCGCATGGCCTCCATGACCGTATGGGGGCCCGGTGCCGCGAATATATCACCCGACACGAAACAATCCAGCCAGCCCGGTCCGACGAAGCCTTCCAGCGGCTCGTGCCCGGATCCGCCCATCGACAGTACGGCGACCTTGTCGCGCGCCTTGTCTTCAGCTCTGCAAACGAGCTTTTCCTTCACAAGTTTGAGGTGTTTCGGGAAGGCGGCGCACATGCCCTCCAAAAGTTCTGCTGTCAATCGCTCGGGAGTATTGATGAATTTCTTCATGAGGGGTTTTCCTTGGTGGGAATTGTTACTTGATCTTGATCACGGAAAGCACCGCCGGCCGGGCGAATTTGCTATTGCGCATGCCCGGAAACGGCCAGTCCATATTGGAAACAATCACTTCATTCCCGCGGACCATCGCCTCGCAGGGTTGATCCAGCTGGCCCGTGGTCTTGTCGCTCACGTCACCATTCTGGGCCAGGGTTTCAATGGCGCCATCGGGATGGATAATCTGGACCGCATTCGCGGCTGAGTCCGCCACGTAAAGGTTGTCCGTGCCCCGGTCGCAGCTCATGCCGTCGCAGTTGATCAGCTTGCCCGGGGATTCGGCGAACAGTTTCGTTTCGACCGCCTTGCCCTTCTTGTCAAAGGCCGTCTTCCAAATCTGGCCTTCCCCAAACAGCCCGACAAACATGTTGCCCTTGCTGTCGAACGCAATGCCGTCCGCGCCGAAGCGCCAGTCGTTCTTGTTGCTCTTGTAAGTGGTGACAATATGCGGATCCTTCGTCAGCGGCGTGGTCAGCGTCACGTTTTCCTCGTTGAGCTTGAATCGCATCACGGCGCTGGTGAGCGGGTGTGAGCCCTCCTCCAGGACGGATTCGGTGATGTAAACATACCCTTTGTGAATCGCGAGGCCATTGGCCACTCCGAAGCCGGACGCCACGAGGACCATCTTCTCGACACGGCCTTTCTTGACCACGAGCTTCCAAAGCCGGGACTTCTGGTTCGGATTGACCATGTACTGCATATCGGCCACATAGATGTCGCCGTTCGGCGCACGCGCGATGCCCATCGGGCGGATTCGATCCAGCTTCGCTTCCAGCCCGGGATAGGGCGTGGGGAACGCGTAGAAAATTTCCGCCTTTCCGTTACGGGTGACGCGCATGATCATTGGCGCGTCCTTTTCGTCGTTGAAGTTAGGAATGGACACCAGGAGGCTCTGGTCAGGCAACAGGCACATGCCGTCGGTGGTGTTGCAGTTGGCCGGCAAGACCACCAGCGCTTCCGCCTTGCTGCGGGCGGGGCCGGGCGCCGTCACGGGATCGGCATAAGTCGGCAGGGCCAACAGGGCCGCCATGATCATGCTGCTTGAGAACAAGATTTCTTTCGACACGATTCTGTTCATCTTCGGGTTCCTTTCATTAGTGTTTTTTTTCTGGATTATTCCATCGTAGGTGGGACAACCTTGCCTTCCAGCTGGGCCTCGAGGTTCTCGTAGGACCCGTAGAAGTCGCTGTTCAGGTCGAGCCAGAGCGTGAGCCGGTGGAAGTCCTCCGGCGGCAACCGCACGTCATGATGCCCTTCATTGAGGAGCTTGCAGAGCTTTGAAGCCCGTGCGCCGATCAGTCCCGGCTTGCTGTCGGGATTGGCGTCAAACACCGGGTTAGTCCAGAAAAAGGCGAACGGCTTGAGCGCCTCATAGGAGGCATACCACTGGCCGGGCTGGAGCCCCTCGCCCTTGGCAAGATCCGGGACCGTTTTTCCCTTCGCCCGATTTCCGGCATGGCAGGCGACGCAGTAGCGGTCCAGTACGGGCTGTACCAGGATCGGGTAACTGAACGGGCGGCTGCCCGCCACTCCCGGCGTGAGTTCCGAAGGCGGCCGCCGCATGGCTTTCGGGGACGCCTTGTCCGTCGCCTGACTACGGTAACGGACATTGTGACACCCGATGCACATCAGCCGTTCGCCCGGATGCACATA
>CAJBSZ010000116.1 GCA_903958395.1 uncultured bacterium
CGCGGCTCAGCCGGGCCTACTCCGCCGGAGGGGCTACGAAGGCTGGAAGGCTTCGCCCTACCTGGAAATCTATACAAATCATCGATGTCTTCGGGTAGGGCGAGGCGTCCCTGACGAGCCGCGTGAATATTTGGTTTGTCTCATGCAGATAGACTGCCGTCTGCTCCTTAGGCGAGGATTTGGGCTTGACGTAACCCATTATAATGTTCATACTATGCGCTCAATAACCCCTTATAAGGAACATTATGAACCGGAGCGCATTTGCCCATCTCAAGGAATGGAAGCAGCGGCAGAAGAGGAAACCGCTGGTGTTGCGCGGTGCGCGCCAAGTCGGTAAATCGTATCTGGTTGAGGCGTTTGCGAAGCGCGAATTTGAGATCAGCCTGACCGTCAATGCTGATCGGGATAAAGAGTTTCTCAGGAGAATTGTTCACGAACCGCCCTCCCGGATGGTGCAACTGCTGGAGCTGGAGTACGGCCAGCGGATCATTCCCGGAAAAACACTGCTCTTCTTCGACGAAATTCAGGCGGTGCCTGAGTTTCTGGCACGGCTCAGATACTTTTATGAGGAGCTTCCCGAGCTCCATGTCATTGCCGCCGGCTCGCTGTTGGATTTTGTTCTGGAAGATCATTCATTCTCTATGCCCGTCGGGCGCATCGAGTACTTGCACTTAGGCCCCATGACGTTCGGCGAGTTTCTCGACGCGACCGGAAACGAGCGCTGGTCCGCGTTTCTCAGTGCTTTTGGATGCCGGGAGACGATGCCGGACACCGCACACCAGGCGCTCTTGCGGCTGTTCCGCACGTTCCTGGCGCTGGGCGGAATGCCCGAGGCAATCGAGACGTACGCCCGCACGCTTTCACTACTGGAGGCAGACCGCGTCAAGGAGTCAATCCTTGGGACACTTCGCGACGATTTCGCCAAGTATGGGCAGCGCGTAAACCATGATCGCCTTCTCAAGATGTTCGGGCGATTGCCGGGCATGGTCGGACAGCGCTTCAAGTTTGCGAACGTCTCGCGGAAGGACTCCTCACGGGAACTGGCCCGTTGTCTGCATCTTTTGGAACTCGCCCGGCTCGTCTATAGAGTCAGGCAATCTTCATGCTCGGGTCTGCCGATTGGGGCGGGGGTAAAGGAGGAGGCATTCAAAGTGCTATTTCTCGACTGCGGTCTCCTGCTTCACGCCTGCGGCTTAAGAGCCGCCGATGTGGAACGTGAACCGGATCTGATGCTGGTGAATGCCGGCGCCGCAGTCGAACAGGTTGTCGGGCAGCATCTGCTTCACGCGCGCCCCTTCTGGGAGGAGCCGGAACTGTTCTACTGGGCGCGTGAGAAGCCGACGTCTGCGGCAGAGGTGGACTATGTGATCGTCCGCAGTGGCCGTATCGTGCCGGTAGAGGTCAAAGCCGGGAAGACGGGGCGGTTACGCTCGTTGTGGCAGTTCGTGGCCGAGAAGGATGCGCGTCTGGCCCTTCGCTTCAACGCCGACAAACCTTCCTTGCTGGATGCCACCGACACGATGCATGACGGCACCCGCCTATCCTATCGCCTTCTCTCTTTGCCATTGTATTTGATCGACCACGCGAACCGGTTGGTCGACGAAGCGACATAGTCCATGAATGACGCGACCAAACCCGCCGCGTGGGCGGCAACTATTTGTCCCTAACCGCCGACCTCGATTACCATGTTCTACCACGGGGATTTCATCGGTATTTCGAAGAAGATGTTCAGCCGCTAGACAAGGAAAGCTTCGACCGGTAACGGGGCAAACCTGCCATTTTCGCCTTGACCAATTCCTCCAAAATTGCGATCTGAAACGTTTCAGATGACAAAAGGACGCATAAAAGGAGGGGCGCGGCTGCGCGATGTGGCGGCGGCGGCAGGGGTGTCAAATGCCACTGTTTCGGCGGTAGTCAATGGCCGGGCGGAACAGTACGGCATCTGCCGGGCGACCCAGGAGAAAGTTCAGGCGGCAGTCCGACAGCTGGGCTACACCCCGAGTCTCGCGGCCCTGGACATGGTCTCAGGACGGAATTCCCTGGTAGGACTGGCGGTCTCTTCCGATTTCCCTGCGGTGGGTCGCCTCATTGCCGCGTTGGAGCCTGCGCTTTCGCTGGCGGGCTACCGGCTCATTGTCGCCTGCTTGCCCGCCGACCCGCAGATGGCCTCAGCCCGGATCACCGAGTTGATTCGGTTTGGGATTGCCGGGCTGGTTCTATTTCCGGCCCGCGCCACGCCCCTGTCAGGGTTGAACTGTCCCAGCGTCATGATAGGCGGGCTACCCGCCGACACCGATCCGGCGGCCGTGATCGAACTCGGACAGACAGCAGCCCGGTTACTTCAGCAGGCGATCCAGGGAGCGACAACCGAGACCATCCGGCTGGATCCGGTGATTGCTCCCCGTGTTCCGGTTACGCCCATAACTCCAGAATCGCCGGTTCCGGTGGCTGCCCCGGCGAAACCGCTTCCGCCCGTTGTTCCGCCGCCGAAACCGACTTCGGTTCCGGTCGTGGTGCCCGTCCCCGTGCCGGCGCCAGTTCCGGTTCCGGCACCCCAGGCGCCGCCGGTGGCAGTCCCCGTAGTTGCGGTTCCGCCAGTCGAAAATCCCGTCGTCGAAATTCAGCCGGAACCCCCGTTTCAGTCATCTGAAACGTTTCAGATGACCGAAACGCCGGTTTTGGATGTCGCCGAACCGGTGCCGCAAGCCGTTCAAAATCCCCCCGTTGTGGAGCCGATTCAGGTCACGACGGAACCCGATTTGCCCCCAGTGGTAGAGCCGCCCGCCACAGTCGAAGCGACCTCCACTGTAGTAGCCGCCGTCCCCGGCGGCATCGAACCTGAATCGTCCATTCCGGTCATCGACCCGGTCATTGAACCCATTCCGGTCGTGGAGCCGGTGCCGGTGCCTGACCCGGTGCCGGTGCCCCAGACACCAGAAGCGCCGCCGGTGGCCGAGGTGACAGTCGTCACCGAACCCCCGTCCGTCGCCGAGCCAGTTCCGGCGCCGCCGCCGGAGACGCCGCCGGTGGTTGAGGTGACCGTGACACCGGACCCGATCC
>CAJBSZ010000117.1 GCA_903958395.1 uncultured bacterium
CACGGCGTTTCCCATCAATTTAGGCACGGCGCTGGTGGGGGCTTGCCTGCTTCCGGTGGTGTATGTCTTTGCCCGGGATGCCGGGAGTCGGCGGGCAGGCTTGATCGCCTTGATCTATTGCGTGGTCGGATCCGATACGCTCCTTCACTACTCCGTGGCGCCCCGCGGGGGCTACATGATTATGATGGTGGGCGGACTGTTGGCGCTCTGGTTGACGTGCCGTGTGGTGACGCTTGAAAACCAGGGCGGACAGGTCTCCAAGGGCCCGTTTTGGGCGATTGGCTTGGCGGCGGGAATAGCCTGGTGGGCGACCCAACTCGTGACGGTTTTCCTTCTGGTGGCCGGGCTGATTGTGTTTGCCGGCTGGCGTTGGAGATTGATCCGGCGGAGCGTGATGCCCGTGACCCTTGGATTTTTCATCGGGGGCCTGCCTTGGTGGTGGTGGAATGTGACGCATCAATGGGCTTCGTTTGATTTCGGTTCCTCGTTCGGGAAGGTGAGGTTCCGGGAAGGGTTTGAAAGTTTCCGGAGCTTATTCCTGTCCGTTGTGGAGATGTCTCCGGAGACGTGGGGTGGGGTGTTTCGCCTGGCGATGTTGGGTGGGCTGGCAGCCGGGTTTATCTGGATCCTGGTTAGGGATAAACTTCGGGGCGGGGAGAAGAAAACCTTTTATTTCCGACTGGCCGTCCCCCTCCTGATTGTGGTGATGGTTCTGCTCTACAGCACCTCGCAGTATGTGAGGGCGCACGCCAGTCGTTACCTTCTTCCTGTGATTCCTGCATTAGCTGTGATGATCGGGGTGGCGTGTGACGGGCTTCTCCAACGGTTTCGCTTTCCGTGGGGATGGATTGTCGCGGGTCTGGTTCTGCCGAGCCAGATCCTCATGATGTCCCGGATGTTTGCTGGCGTTCCGGCAGATCGGGCGCGCTGGGCCTTGGCCGAGCGATTGGAGGCCGAAGTGGCGCCAGCGTGCGAAAGTGTGTTTCTGGCCGATTATTATGCCTACCACTGGCTCAACTATGTGTCGCAGGAAAAATTGTGCGTGGCAGAACTTCCGATGGAGCGTTATGTCCCCTATGCCCGCCGGGCGGAGGTGGCGGAACGGCCCGCTTATTTGGATAATTATTGGAACATCAAAGCCTTTCTGACGGCAACACGAAGTCCGCACCAGATGGTGGACGTCAATGGAGTGTCGGTCGTGTACGGAGCCGTTCCGCCGCCGGAGGAGTGGCGGTATATAGCCTCGAGTCCCGGGGTGACTCTGGCAGAATCCTGGAGCGGAGTTGTTTCTCCTCAATCGAAACGGAGCCTTGAGTTTTCTCTTTCCCATCCGGTGTTACTCGCCGGGCTTCGGCTGCACAGTTTTTCCGGGCGATATCCGGGTCTGATTTCGATCGAGGGGCGGGTGGATGCCCGGGCGCCCTGGGTTTCCCTGTTGCCGCCCACGGTGACGACGCGCTATTTCTGGTCGGGTTCCTTTGTCGCTCTTCAGGGAATCCAGTATTTTCAGGAATTCCGGGTCAATGCGCCAACGGGCGGGGTGAGTGAAGTGCGATTGACATTCCATAATCTCGGGAAAAATGAAGAGGCAATCCGGCTCAATGAAGTGCTGTTTATGGAACAGGCCCCGCGTCCGGTTGAAAATCCTCCCTCGGTCGACCGCTGTGTGGAATATCTGAGAGGGCGCAAGGTCCGGCAGGTCTATGCTCCGCGCTGGTTGGCCGACCGGATTAACGGGAGGGTGCCTCCCGGGGAGATGAACGTGCGGGTGCCGACCTTGCTCACGCGGCGATGGGACGACCTTCCTCTTCAGGACTCCACTAATCCGTATACGTTGGTTTTTCGGGAGACGACCGGGTTATTCATGGATGAACGGGATGCGCCACGAAGCCGGGAGGTGTTGCGTGCCGCCGGGGTGGACTGGGCCGAAAGCCGGATTGGATCGTTGAGTCTGTTCGTGGTTCAGGTTCCGGGAAAGCCCTCTGTTTCGAAGCCGAAAATTCATGTGTTCTGGACGGAGCAGGGCTGTTTTTCCGTTCCTGCAAATGAAGTGAAGCAGGTGCCTCCAGCGGCGGTGC
>CAJBSZ010000118.1 GCA_903958395.1 uncultured bacterium
TCGTGAAAATGTTGCGGCATTTTCGTTCGGGAGTACCCGAGCCAAAAATCCCGCAACGGCTTCTTGGAGCAATACGTCGAGCCCTTCGACAGAGCTCAGGGCAGGCAAGAGGAGATGGAACAACACACAAAACCGCTCCTCCCTCCTGCCCTGAGCTCTGTCGAAGGGCTCTGGTCTTCCCTCAAGAGGCGTTGCGGGAATTATGGTTGCAGGCGTGTCCTGCGAAGCACGGTATTTCCGGGCGAAGAAGGGTACTCCGGCAACCGGAATTCCCGCAACATTTTCGCGATGAAAGGTTTTCTCGGTGTCTCGGCGTCTCAAGCGAAGCGGGTGGTGAATCTTTTCGTGGGTCTCAAGGGACAGGTTCGAATGGCGCTTAGATAACGGACGCTAATCGATCCTGCGTAAACGAGCCTCTTCAGGATCTTTGAAGGCGTTACTGCGGGTTAAGGCATTCATGGCCACATCATAAGATGACATGGGCAGGCGTGCCGTGAAATCCTGGACATAATCCATGGCCCTGATCAAGGGGGCGGGGTTATTGGATCGCGAGAGGGCGCGAAGCGCCAACAGATAGTCATCCCGGAAGACGGTCGGGATAATGATTCGACTCAGCCCCGCATGCACCAGTTCCGCATTCATCATCAGTCTGGCAATGCGTCCATTACCGTCTACGAAGGGATGAACCTCCGCGACGAGAAACATCATAAAAATGGCACGCGGTAAACCCGGCATGACGGCCGAAGCCATCTCAAACCCCTTCAATAGAGTGCCCCGGACGAGTTCGGGTTCAACGAACACGGTCTCTCCCGCTCGGTTTGACGTCTCCTTGAAATCGCCCGGCGCCTTATCCGGCCGGGCCTCCATAATATCGTGATGCCAGGATTTCAACAAACGAAGGAAGTCTTCGAAGGTTCCGGGAGCTGACCGCATCCGCCGCAACCCTGACGCCACGCGAAATGTCCCCATGATATCATGGGCGTCCTCGGGACGATTCCGGGGCACCTTGTTTTTAAAAACAATGTCATACGCTTCGGATATCTTGAATTCCGTTCCTTCAATATAATTGGAGAAGTATGCCTCGAAAAAGGCCAGAAGCTGGTGTGCCTCATCGGTCATGGCGACTTCTTTACGGATCGGCAGTTCGGCTTGGGTGAACGCAGTAAAGAGGCTATTAAAAAGATCCAGCCGTGCGGGATCGTAGGGCGTCCCCATGGCTCTAGCCCGAGCCACTGGCGAGGACAGCCCCGTGGCCGACCGGGTACGAAGAAGCGCGGCGATCATGGCATTTAACTTCCGAAAGGGCACCTCCAGGTGCAGGCGTCCGGCCAGTTCATGTGCTGAATCCCGGAGCGTATTCAAGGCATCGCCCCCTTGTGCCAGGCAGAGTCGATCCAGTCGCTCTTCGAGTTCCATTTTTGACAGTGTTTTGACGTCTCCGCATCTGCCTCGTGCGATCTGAAGATTTTCAAGAAACGCTCGCGGCCGAGAGGAGATGAACAGTCCGTTCATAAAAGGCATATCCGTATCCGTGGGCCCGGGTCCCTTCATCAAATGTACACGAATACCTGGCAAGGCGATTTGTTTGGTGTAGGTGTAGGTCAGAAAAATATCTCCTGAATCCGTAGGGCGACCTTCCAGTGCGGATCGGTGACTAAGGAGGGCTCCAGAGAACAAGCGCCCCAGAATGGGGTAGAGATTCCTCTTCACAATCTGCTCATCATGGCCCGTTAAGTTCGAGGTATAGAGCCGGGGAGCAATCTTGCGCAACCGCTTTGATTTCACCCAACGACTAATCCGCTGCGACTGTGTGCTATCAGAGGTAGAGAAAACAATTTCCGGTAGAATATTTTCCACAAAACACCGACTCTCTCTCGTTTTGTCGAGAATATTGTCGATAAATGATCGTTTTGTCAAATATTTCTATATTAGCCTAAAAAGGATAGGTGCGGGCGGGCATGGATCAATAGACGTAACGTCCGTTAAGGTTCGGAACGAACATCAGGGCAGGACTTGTTGTTCCCGCCTTGGATGCCTTTTTCAGAACCGTCTTCAGGCTGCGTCCATGGGCGATCACATGACGATCACTTACAGATCGCATCGCCACGATTCCGCCACTGCACCCCTTGGGCAACTGTATTGTTACTGTAGCCATGGGATTTACTATGCCATTGATGGAGGCGCCGTTCAAGACTGATTTCCTAATGATTTCCGAACAGGGAAGACGCCTCTAAAGGCCTTGATCGTCTAGGAATTTTAACCACAAGTATCGCCGAAAAGAGGGACTTCACCACCATTACTCCGACCATTCAAATAGCAGCAACTCCCCCCACGACGAATAACAAGAGACGCATACTTACTCAATAGTCTTCAACGATCAAGCCCTGGATTTTTCGAAAATGGCTGTCACGGCCAGCCAGAAGCGGCATGCCGAACAGCTTGGCCTGCACCCCAATCATCAGATCCATTGTGGGAATGGGATGACCCTTGCGCCGCAACAAGGCTTCTGCCTCCCCATACGCCACCGCAAAGGACCGATCCGGGAAAACGAGCTCCACATGCTCCGCCAACCGCCCTACCTTGCGCAAGTCCTCGGCGGGCCGGGCCGCCATACAGGCTCCCGCCTGAAGTTCACAGGCCACAAACACGGACATATAAAGCCCCACATCCGCCAACTCCAGAAGTTTGCGGGAGGCGGGTCCGTTTTCGTGGCGTATGCGTTCGCGCATTAAATCAATGCAATAACTGGTATCCAGAAACATGCCTGCCTCACAGTCCGGGAGATTGAGCTAACGATTCGCCACGTGCCTTGTAGACCGTCTCGACGCCCTTCAGTCCGCTTGGGGTGAGACAGACTTCGTCAAGATGACTCAACAGGTTCCGGCCGGTCGTGGCCTTGCTGAACCGGCGCCGGATCACCTTGCTGAAGGATTCGGCTCCCAGCTTGGCTGAAGCCAGAATGTCGTAGGCCTCGATATCAATGGTAATGGTTTTGACCGCCATGGGGTATTATCCTTTCTCTTTCTTAAGTGCACTTATCATGCACTTATCCAACCAACGCTTCAAGCGTGAAATGGCGGGGTCTCACGGGACAGGTTCTTTGTCAGGAACCGGAAACCCCTCACCCCAACCCTCTCCCAAGAGGAGCGGGAGTCAGGAGGCAATAGGAGGAAGACCTCTTGAGCCATTCACACGTCGATATGGCCCCTGGTCAATTCCTCGTAAAAGGCGGCCTGGCTGGTCATCATGTAGGGAGTCAGCCAGAGGAATCCGATTCCCAGGGTGAACAGGCAGAGAAATGCCCAGCCTATGAAACGGCACTGCAGGCAAAACAGCTTCCATTTGTTGCCCCGCATGATCTGTGAACTGCGCCGGATGGCCTCCATCGGCCCGATCCCAGGCGCGTCGTTAATCACAAAGTAGGTCATGGAATAACGGAACTGCGCGATCATCGCCGGAATCAGCGCCAGAATCACCAGGGGTACCAGAATCCCCATCGCTCCAACCGAAGGGGTCTCGCCTGCCAGAATCGGCTTAAAGGAGAGAACCGCCATGACGATGATGACAACGATGCCGGGCAACGCCCAGGCAAATACCAGCAAGGCCATCAGAA
>CAJBSZ010000119.1 GCA_903958395.1 uncultured bacterium
CGTTTGCACCCGAGGTTCACCACCTCTTTATAGATAGCGGGCAGTGTACCGTGGCCGGAGATCACATTCGTGGGACAGTTATACTGGACAAAGGCGACCTTGGTCTCATCGGAAAGACACGCCATGGTAAAGTTGCTTTCGACGGCGGCAAATGAGTTGACGTGGATGCGCTTGATCTGGGTGTATTCGGCAAGTCCCGCGGCGCCCAATTCTCTGCCCACACCGGACTGTTTGTAGCCGCCAAAGGGGCAGAAGTCAGAGAATATATGGTAGTTGTTGATCCAGACGGTTCCCGTGCGGATCTTTTCGGCCACGCGGACAGCCCGGGCATTGCTGCGGGAGAAGACGCCGCCGCCCAGACCATAGATGGAGTCATTGGCAATGGCCACGGCTTCTTCATCGCTGTCGTACTTGATGACGCAGCAGACCGGTCCGAAGATTTCTTCCTGGGCAATACGCATGGAGTTTTTAACATCGGTGAAGATCGTGGGGGCATAATAGTAACCACCTTCCAAGCCGGGCATCACGACCCGTTTCCCGCCCGTCATCAGCTTTGCCCCTTCTTCCTGTCCCAGTTTGACATAACGTTCCACGGTGGCCAGTTGAACTGCATTGGCCAGGGGTCCCATGTGGCTGTCGGGCAGGAGATGGTAGCCCACGCGGATTTGCTCTGCTCTTTTCTTCATTTTCTCGATGAATTCATCATAGATTTTTGCCGGCACCAGTACACGGGTCCCCGACTCACAGACCTGGCCCTGATGGAAGAAAGTTCCGAAGCAGGCGCCGTTGACAGCCAGATCGATATCGGCGTCATCCAGGATGATGTTGGCGGACTTTCCTCCCAGTTCCAAGGTGACCTTTTTCACTGTATCGGCGGCCATTTTCATGATTTCGCGGCCGACTTCGGTGCTTCCCGTAATGGCGACCTTTCCCACATCGGGGTGCGTGCACAGGATCTTGCCCAGTTCACCGCCGGGGCCGGGGAGGACATTGATGACCCCTTTCGGAATGCCTGCCGCCTGTGCCGCTTCGGCGATGATCAGAGCCGTCAGCGGTGTAGAAGTGGCCGGTTTCAAAACGATGGTGTTCCCCATGATAATGGCCTGTGCGATTTTCCAGAAGGCCATGCTGGCGGGGAAGTTCCAGGGAACAATACCGACGCAGACGCCGATAGGTTCCCGGCGGATCCATTCCCGGCCGGGGGCAAAGACATTCCCCGAATAGGGTATTTCTTCCTGCCAGGGGAAATCATGGCTGGCGTAGTAGCCCAGATTGCGCAGAATCCCCGATCCCAACATTCCCCAGAACTTGGAGAGTTTAATCACGTGCCCGGCGTCCTGGGATTCCGTTACGGCCAGCCTTAGCGTCTGCTGGGCCACCTGATCGGCAAAGTCATAGATTTTGTCCGCCCGGGCAGCGGGGCTGAGGTTGCTCCAGATACCGCTTTCAAAGGCCCGCTTCGCCGCGGCAATGGCCGCTTCGGCATCCGCCCGCCCGGCTTTAGCCACTGTAGCAAAGGGTGCTCCCGTCCCCGGATCGATGGTTTCAAAAACATCGCCGTTTGCCGCTTCAACAAACTCTCCATCAATAAATAATTTGTAATGGTCCATCCTAAATCCTCCCTTTCTTGGTCTTAATTTATGGTGTTACGATATTGAACCACAGATCGAATTCATCCAGCATAGACATGAGTTCACTGAGTTTCCCGATGCTCCCCTCATAGGAGATCTGTCGCAGTAGAATCCTGGCGGGAAAGGTGGTCTGTCCGCTAATGACCTTGTTGAAAAGTTCCCGGGAGAGTTTGAGCGAGCAGTCGGCGTTTTTGGCCTGTTTTCCGGTGGTGTGGTTCAGGACGGAATTTTCCAGAGACAGGACGTAAAGCTCGTTTGTATCGGTGAAGTGCCAGTTGATGGTAATGGACTTCCCCGCCGCCTTTGGGCCATTGAGGCGAATGGCCATGCTGTCGAAGATCATGTCCAGGGTCAGGGCCTGATAGACGTCCAGGGCCGGGGGTATTTTGGCGAAGGGCTTCTTGACGCCTTGCCTGAGTTCCTGGGCCCCGAAGAGATAGAAATTCCGGAAGACGGCCGATTCGGATTGGTAGCCCAACTGCTCCAGGGTGTCGGCCTGGAGACGGCGGGCCGCCTGGTTTTCGGGATCGGCAAAAACGACATGGTTTACAACCTGGGCAACCCAACGGTACTCGCCCTTGTCAAAGGATACCTTCGCCTTGGCCAGGACCTGGTCTGCGCCTCCCATGAATTCTACATACTTTTTGCTCGCCTCCACTGACGGCAAGGGATTGAAATTGGCCGGATTGCCGTCGTACCAGCCCAGATAGTGTTGATACACCGCCTTGGCGTTCCAGCCCACCGTGGCATAATAACCACGGTTGAACCATTCCCTGGCCAATGTATCAGGCAGTCGAAGCTCCTCGGCGATTTCCGTCTTGGTATAGCCCTGGTTGGCCAGGCGCAGGGTCTGGTCGTGGATGTATTTATAGGCGTCCGACTGCTTGCGCAGGAAGTTAATGATATTTTCCTTTCCCCACCGGGGCCAGGTATGGCCGACAAAGACCACATCCGACGTCTCCCCGAATCGATCAATGGCCTCGTGAATAAAGCCTGACCAGGTCTTGGCGTTGCGAACCTGTGCCCCCCGGGGGGTAAGCAGGTTGTGGAGGGTGGCCACGCAATTGTCGGCCATAAAGAGCGCCCTCAACTGTGGAAAATGAAAATTCATATTCGACGGCGCCTCCGTGCCTGGCGTCATCTGAAAGACGATTTTGATGCCGTCAACGGTCATTTCCTGTCCCGTTTTAACCACCGTATCGGTTGGATGAATCAGACTGGTGGATAGGGTCATGGGTACTGATTTCCCGAGGCCTGCATCCACCTGCCCCCGGGGTCCCCGCTGTAAGAAGGGCCCATACATGTACTGGCTCCTCCGGATCATGGCATTGCCGGCGTAAACGTTTTCACCTATAGCCTCTTCCATGAATCCCGCCGGAACGATGATCTTGACCTTACCCCCCTGGACATCCTCGGTGGAGACCACTCCTTTTATGCCTGCCCAGTGATCCGCATGGCTGTGGGAATGGATGACGGCCATGATGGGTTTCTTTCCCAGATGCGCATAAACAAGCTCAAGGGCTGCCCGTGAGGTATCAACAGAAGTGAGGGGATCAATGACAATGTAGCCGGTATCACCCGCAACGATCCCCATGTTGGCCAGGTCATAACCACGCACCTGATATATCCGGTCGGCCACTTTAAATAGGCCATGGAAATTGTTAAGCGTTGCCTGGCGTCGCAGGCTGGGATTGATGGTCGGGAAAGGGGCGTCACCGTTCAGGAACTGATATTGGTTCATATCCCAAACGATTTGGCCTTCGGGATTGCGGATGACGGCGGCCGGCGCGGGTGCGACCAATCCACGGGCGGCGTCGGCAAAGTCCTGTTTGTCACGAAACGGCAGGTCATTGAGAACAGCGACGTTTGATTGTCGGGTTGCCTCTGTGGCAGTCCCGGGTTCCGCAGCTTGAACCGAAACATGCACCATGACGGTCAGGGCAACCAGAGCCAGAAAAAGAACTTGCAATAGCCAGAAACTCTTTCTCTTCTCCATATTTTCCCCTATGCCTCCCTTGGCTGTTTAGTCTTTTCTCATAAGTATTTTACCAAGTCAATGTGGAATGTTATTTTCTCATCGAGCCTCCTTTCAGATTAGTTTTATCCCGCTGTTGTGGGACGAGCGTTAATTCTCTGCAGCGAGCTCGCGATGTAATGACGTTCATTTCATAACTCGCCAGCGAGCTCGCGAGATGATTGATTATGGCATTAATCGAATTATGATCAGATCGCTAGTAATTGTAAGTCGGAATTTGGAATAATATTCTTGATAAATTGGATGATATGTTTTAACTAACAACTCGTATACTTGAAGGAGGGTTTATGTCTAGCGAACTGATGAACACCAAGGAAGTTGCCAA
>CAJBSZ010000120.1 GCA_903958395.1 uncultured bacterium
CATCGCAGGCGAGGAATGCGGGGATGTGCCTATGCGCGGTATTGACGCAGGACCAGCGCATTTAAAAGAACCCGGTCAACGAATCGGAAATGCGCCCGACGCCAAGGGACTCCTTAGGGTTTCACCCTATGGCAAACCACGCCCCACTGGCGTATGATCAAAATATCAATAAGGAGTATTATGTTAATCAAAGCTAAAACACTCACGGGGTACACCCTGAAGAGCCTTGACGGCGAAATAGGGACGGTCAAAGAATTCTATTTTGATGACCAGCATTGGACGGTTCGTTATCTGGTCGCAGACACAGGAATCTGGCTACCGGGCAGACAGGTTCTCATTTCCCCACATGCGCTAGCCCGAGTTCGCCAGTTGGACTCGTTTTGAAAGAATATTTCTCCGTTCCCCGTGCTGGTTAGATGCGGGAACCATAAAAACAAAGGGGTTTAAGGGCCTCGTCGGACACTTTGCCTCCGAAAAGCAAATGTAGTCAAGACCGCCCCCTTGAAAACCTCGCCGCGACTTATTAAAATATGGGCATGTTTTTAAAACGGATACCACGGAAGAAGGGCGGCGAGGTCTACGATTACTGGGCTTTGACGAAGACCGTCCGGACCGCGAACGGCCCGAGGCACCAGATCGTGTCCTACCTGGGGAAGCTTGACGCGGGTGATCAGGAATATTATCACTCATGGGATGACATCGACGCGCTGCTGGACGGGCGCAGGGACGCCGTGCAGGGCGAGCTGTTCGGGAAGCAAGCGCCGCTACCCGCATGGAGGCAGATCAATGTCAGCGGGATAGAAGTGGAAAGGGTCCGGGAGTTCGGGCAGGCCTGGGTGGCGCTGGCCGTCTGGCGGCGGCTCGGCCTGGGCAAGTTGTTTTCCGGCCTGATGCCGGAAGGCCGCGAGGACATCCGGTGGGACCTGATCGCCTGCGTCCTGACAGCCGCGAAGTTCTGCGAGCAGGACACGGAGAACGCGATCGCGGGCGAATGGCTGCCGAAGACGGCGCTGTGCGACGTACTGGGGCTTGCCGAGGAGAAGGTGAACCTGACGCGGATGTACCGGGGGCTCGACGAGATACTCGCCCACAAGGATGCGGTCTGCGCCCACCTCCAGTCGCGCTGGGGCGAATGGTTCGGGACGAAACTCGACTTCATGCTGTACGACGTCACGAGCTCCTACTTCGAGGGCGCGTGCGAGATCAATCCGCTGGCGCAGCGAGGCTATTCACGCGACAACCGCCCGGACTGCAAGCAGGTGTGCATCGGCCTGGTCGTGACGCCGGACGGGATGCCGGTCGGCTATGAAATTTTTGCGGGGAACCGGGCGGACACGACGACGATGCGGGAGATCGTGCGCCTCATGGAAGAGAAGTACGGGCACGCCAACCGTATCTGGGTGACGGACCGCGGCATGTCCAGCGAAGAGAACATCGAGTTCCTCGAAGGGCGGGGCTCCTCCTATCTGATGGGCGCGCCCCGCGGCATGCTGAAGCGATACGAAGCCGAGTTCAATGACGGCGACGGCTGGCAGCCCATCCGCGAGGGACTGAGCGTCAAACTCGTCAAGGGCGGCGGAAGCGAAAAATATGTCCTGTGCAAGAGCGCCGACCGGGCCGCAAAGGAACAGGCGATGCTTCAACGGCAACTTGAAAAGTTCATGGCCGGCATTGAAAAGAAAAACAGCCTGCTTGCGGAGAACCCGTCAAAAAAGACGCAATCCGTCCAGCAGAGTGTCGGGCGGCTGCGCGAACGGTATCCCTCGGCGTCCAGACATTTTGAGTGCGAAGTGCTGTCCAATGAAAAAGGGGAGGCGTGCGGCATCGCCCTGAACGGGAAGCCGGGGCAGCTCGAATGGGCGAAGAGAACCCACGGAGCCTACATCCTGCGCACCAACACGGACTGCGAAGACCCCGCCGAACTCTGGAAGTGGTATATCCAGCTCACGGAAGCCGAGTCCGCATTCCGCGACCTCAAGAGCGACCTCGCCCTCCGCCCGATCTATCACCATCTCCAGCGCCGGGTCGAAGCGCACATCCTCGTATGCTTCCTCTCGCTGTGCCTCTGGCGGACGCTGGAACACTGGATGGGCGTCAGCGGCCTGGGGGATGAGGCCCGGCAGTTCCTGCTCGAGATGAGGCAGGTCCATTCCATGGACATCCGCCTGCCGACCAGGCAAGGGCAATCCATCCGGATCCGCGTCGTGTCAAAACCAGAAAAAGAGCTGGCCGCGCTCTTGTCGCGAATGAAACTGCGGCTTCCGAATGTGCCATTGGAACTGAAAATGTAGTCAAGACTTTTGGGGGTCGTTTTGTTGATTTCCAAGGGGTTACGGGCTCAAATGCCGTCCAACTGGCGAACTCGGGTTAGCGATTACAAGAAGGATTGTTACGGGCTCCTGGATCGTCAGGGAGGCCTGTTGCCAAGCGCGCGGTTTGCAATCGTAAACTGTTTTCGTGGCGGCTGGCATCCGCAGGGCTTTATGGGTGTCAGTACGGCACCGAAGGAGGTTGCTCTGGACAAGGTGGCCTTTGACAACCCTGCATGTGATGACAGCCTCCATTACAAAGTGCCAGAGTATAAATCAGTTTGTTCCCGCATGTCTGGGCTTCACCGGCAATGACAACCAGCCAGTCTTCGGTCGCATCGGCGGGGGGATTGCCAAGCGCGACGGACCCGCCGGCTTTGACACTGTTCACGGAACCTTTCATGAGTTCCCCACCAGCACGGGGATTGAACCATTTCACAGTAAAGGTTCCTTTTGCCGCAGAGAGGTCGAGGTCGCTGGTTCCGCCGAGGGGTAAATAAACAAGGTAGATTTCATCGGGCTTGGCGAAGCAGAACGTGGAGTTGTTGTCCGTCGTGTTACCCACGAGCGCATCAGCACTCTTCATGTCCCAGAATGGAATTTTGTTTGCCTGAAAAAAATCCAGTGCGATGCGGGCGAAATTCCATGACTGGTCGCGACTGCGATAGTCCTGACACAAGAGGTCATTCTGCGGCAGGCTGTAGCCGAAGTAGTATTCCACGCCAGCGCCACCCGCCATAAGGTTTCCCCAGAGCGTACACTTACGCACATCATGCAGGGTGTAGCCTTCGCCACCCTTCTTAGCTTTCGCAAGGCCGTCAAATCCTTCATAGCCCGGGTCTGCGGGAACGCCGGTGCCAGCCGGATTCTGCTCATCATTGGCCACCACCCACGGCCTGCCCGCGTTGTCGGATTCAGCAATCCATTTGAGCGTACGCTGGTGAACCTGGCTCCAGCCATTTTGCAACGAGACCCCCGTGAGCAAGGACTGGTCGCCCGCCAATTTCGTATACACCTTATCCTGCTCATTGGGATAGGTGTGGATGACACGGTGATGCTGATAAGGATCAAGGCCTGCCAGATAAGCGATCTCGGCCCGTTGCTGCTCCGGTGTCTGCGTGTTCTCCTCGCCGATGTTCCAGTTCAATGCAAGC
>CAJBSZ010000121.1 GCA_903958395.1 uncultured bacterium
ACGTTCACGGCAGCGTCTTAAGAGGCAATTACGCTCTGCCCATTGACGATAGTCGGGATGATCCACTGAAACCACATAGTCGGCCTTTGGAGTAACGGAGTTGTCGAGACCAGACTTGGCCACAGTACTTTTTGGACAGTTCTGCTTTGATAAAACGTTCCGTCTCCTCCTGATGTTCTGAGAACCCAAAGAGACCGACTGGATGCCGTACCGGTTACGGCAAAGTCCAAAACCACTCCCTCATTGGCGATTGAAGGGATAGCGATGGGAGTCGCCGAAGTAAAGTTGTATGAGCCAGGATTTAGTAGCACAACGGTCGCTGCCTTCTCCCATTCGTGGCCACCAAGGATCAGGTCGCTCTTTCCGTCTTCGTCAACGTCGACAAGTTCGACGGAGAAGTACGGCTTGCCGCCGATTGAGGACGGTAGGCGTGCGGTTGATTCGCGTTGGAACGATCCCCCTCCTTGATTGAGTAGAACAAGGGCTGATGCAGGGTCGAAATTGTTTGTGACGATTACATCAACCTTTCTGTCGCCGTTCAGATCGGCTGCCGCCGCAGAATGGAAGAAGCCGATATCTGTCGATGCGTCCTGCGTGACGTAAGTGCCGTTTGCTTGGCTGAGAACTATCTTGTTTCGTTCACCAGGGAAGGGGATTGCATCGAAGCCATGGCATGCGACAAACACGTCTGGCCGATCATCTCCATTGAAGTCGGCAACAATGGCTTTTCTAGGGTGAATGCAACCATCCGGAGACACCAACATTTTGGAGTCCTTCACGAAAGTTCCGTTGGCTTGCTTGCGCCAAAACTCAAATATGCTTGTTGTGGCAGCAGAAGGCGTCGTCGGCGGCCAATATGTCAGCGTAGCGGTGAAGAGATCGAGTTGACCAGAGCGAGAGAAGTCCCCGTAGGCTCTCACGGTTCCGACGCCCGCTCGCCCGGAGGGCAGACTCTGAGGAGTCAGACCGACACCCTTGAAATTCTTGTAAGAGGTTTCCGCTGTGCTCAGAGGTGGCGTGGGCGTGGGCGTGGACGTGGGGGAGGTGCTACCCCCCCCGCCACCACATCCATGAAGTAAAGGCTGGATCACCAAGATCAGCAGCAGCATCCTAAGTCGAATACACATACTTCATCTCCTTCTAACTTTGATGTATGCCGCAGTTTTGCGGGATAAAAAGGCAACCAGTCAGATAACACTGGGGAAGAGTTCCCAGAATCCCTTTGTGAAACATGTGCTTACGCCTGATGATTGGTTGAATTAACAGGTATATTAAACACGACAAGGTCGCCGGGAAGCTTAGCGTGCTTTTGAGGCGTTCACCACCAATTGGAAGCCAAGTCTATATGACCGCTCCCGCCCAATGCGGCTCTGGCCTTAGTCAGTACATCGCAAACTTAAAGTGGCATCATCGCGCCGCAGCTCCGACACTGTTGAAAGCCACCTTCCACCAGCTTACCGCAGGAGTTGGCGAAACGCCGCTGTGGAGCTTGGCGAAGAATACGCAATAACTTTAGCGCCTGAGTTTCCAGACCATCATCATCAATCCATACTTCCGGCTGGCATTGATCAGGTGGCAATTCGCCAGCCGCCCTCCTGAGGAATTCGCGCTGGACGCTGGCACCGATGCCCTCTGCTCTCAACCAAGGTGCACTGATCGTTCCCATGCTTTTGCACCAGCCGATCAATAACAACAGTGCGTTCACGAGATCAGGACTGATGAGCAACAACGGTGACCGTATTCAACGTAATCAGTGTAGGCGTTAGAACAGATGACTCCAGCGTCGCATTCTGCGCGACCTTGTCGAATGACATCAGCATTGAGCCGTTGGTAACAACAGTCAGCAATGCAGCCAATGCGATCGATGCCAGGCGGGTTGTGTTGGATGTTTTCATGATTCTCTCCGGTTGTGGGCCACTGTGTGTGACCCGATGAAGAGAATGTAGTGAACATCGGCAGCGGTTGCATGGCCAATGCGATGGAATGCATTTTTGTGCGACGTCTTGGGGTAAATCTTGTGATGAACGGTGACGGTATTGGCCCTCAATTGCCCACTTTGGTATACCAAGTCCGCATTCGCAACCCCATCCATCAGGTGACCAGGTTCCGTGTGCTGCGTGGTTTGGCCATCGAACCTTGGGCAAATGAGTTCAAGAGTTGAGACCCGTACACTAGAAGTCGGCGGCGCACGTTGTTGAGTACGTTCACGAATCCTGCTGGCCTTTTGCGTTGTGGCGGTCAAGATG
>CAJBSZ010000122.1 GCA_903958395.1 uncultured bacterium
CCACCATCCGGCATTGCGTTTAAATATTATGTTTTTGCGCCTACCCACACAGCCGCCTGCGCAAATCCCTAAAAAATATACGCAAAGCGGGGTAGCGCATTATCGAACCCATTGCTATGTTGAGCGGGCAAAACACCGGAGACGTTGGCCTTATGAAAATACCGTACCTGAGATGGTGGATCGCGGGCTTGCTGTTTCTGGCGTCGGTCCTGAACTATGTTGACCGCAACGCTTTCTCCCTGCTGGCGCCTACCATCCAGAATAACCTGAATGTTCCCGACCAGGATTACGCCAACATCCAGGTCGCCTTCCAGGTTGCCTACGCGATCGCACTCCTGTTGTCCGGCCTGATTGTCGACAAACTGGGCTCCGGCAAAGCGCTGGCCCTCTTCGTGGGCTGGTGGTCGCTCGCCAGCATGTCCACCTCGCTCGCCAACTCGACCCTGACCCTCGGCATCGTGATGTTCATGCTGGGGCTAGGCGAGGCGGGAAACTGGACGGCGGCACCCAAGGCGGTTTCGGAATGGTTCCCAGCGCGGCAACGCGGACTCGCCATTGGCATCTACACGGCCGGCACCCCTATCGGCATGACCCTGGCACCCATCGCCCTGGTCTGGCTTTCCGGCCAGTATGGGTGGCGCTCAACATTCGTAGTGATGGGACTGCTCGGCCTCGTCTGGGTTCTTCCGTGGCTGGTCATCAACCGGCCTGTCAAAACCCATCCCTGGCTGACACCCAAGGAACGGGACTGGATCTACAGCGATACCACCCCGGCCGCGGCCACCCAACCTGCCGTTAGCGGATGGACCTATGGTGAGGCCCTGCGGCGGCCTGAAGTCTGGTGCCTGCTCCTGGGCCGGATGCTCTCCGATCCGGTCTGGTTCTTTTATCTGATCTGGTACCCGAAATATCTGGTCAGCGCCCGGGGCCTCTCGCAGGCCGGGGTCAACGTCACATGGGTTGTCTTTCTGGCCGCAGGAATCGGGAGTATGGCAGGCGGATGGCTGGCGAGCCTGTTCATCAAGCGGGGCTGGACGCCACCCCGCGCCCGCTTGGCCATTATGCTGGGCTGTGCCCTTTGCATGCCCCTCTCGCCCCTGGTGGCTTTCGCCCCCACCCTCGCGTGGTCGCTCGCCTTTGCGGGAGTGATCTGTTTTGCCCATCTGGCATGGTTGACCAATATCACCTCGCTGATCGTGGATGTCGTACCCGGGCCGTCGCTCGGCAAGGTATTCGGCATCGTGGCGGCGGGCAGTTGCGTCGGGGCGATCATCATGAATAAGATGGTGGCACGCTTGCTGGAACCGGATACGATTACCAAACTGGTAAGCCCCACGGCCTACAACAAATGGTACATCCTCGCCGCCGGCCTGCACTTGGCGGTCATTCCCGTCCTGATCTGGGGCGTCACCCGCCGCCGCAACCAACAGGGCATGGCAGCATACTGAAGTGCCCCTGAACGGGAAAGAGTGGCTTGATATGTCGTTCATAGAGGTTGGCTTCGACATTTTTTGCCACGCTTTTCCGGTGTTCGTCGAGAGCCTCCAGAAAACGGTCTCCCATCTCAGCCGCCACTTTATACCCCACATGCAGCAACTGCCTGAGGTTGGGATTGTAGCCTGCAACAGACTGGTCATGGCGCAATGCCGCGACGAAGGCTGCACTATCCCATTTCGCAACTTGCTCGACCGAAGGCAGGGCATTCTTGTCGATATTGATAACTTCGGCATAAGGCCCGCAAAGTTCATCGAACCGCCCCATTGCTACCGTATAGACCTCCTTGGCGATAGCAAGCCCGTCGCCCCCGGCTTCCGCCAATCCAACCACTTCCTCCAGCCAGGTCGTGCCGGCGGTCTTCAGGTGCAGCCCAGCCCCCGTCTTCTTCAACATAGCCCTGATCGGTCCATAGATCCTGAATTTGTCACTCCCGGAATGAACGCTCAGCTTCAGGTTTTCTGGCAACATAAAACGGCGGCAGGCGAACTGGATCACCGCCACATCCGCTTCAAATTCCTGAGCAAACTGGTCAACGTCCCCCACATAATCCACCCCCTTGTTGAACCGGCCGGAAAAACGCGGTGCAATCGTCTGGGCCGGAATGCCCTCGTCCGCAATGGCCGCGAGGATCAGCAACAGCTCAGACGGGGTCTGCGGGGTCATCGTTTCATCCATTGAGACCTCAGTCACAAACCGCCCCGTCCCTTTTTCCCGCTCGATATGGCGATAAATCCGCCCTGCCTCCTGGACCGCAAAGAGATATTTCCGGGCGACATGGTCCACAAGGTCAGTGGAAATGACCAAGGGCGACGCAAGGCCCTCAACATGCAACTCCCCACAACACCCGCTGTATTTCCCCACAAATGCCTGAATCGCGGCAGGCTCCGCCTCCGTGCCGATAGCACTGGCTACATCCAACGTGAAGAAATTGCTTGAGGGAATAAACACGTCAACGGTTTTGAGATTGATATGGTCCGCATCCACGAAATAGGGATGAGTCCACTTCATCGCCTCAACCGCTTCAGCCGCCGCCTTACGGACACTCGGGGGGGCTGTATGAATGATCGAATGTTCACGAAAGGACTTGTTCCAAACCGGCGATACGTCAATCCCCTCTTTACGGGCCCGTATCAAGGCTGCCAACTGGGCTTTTCCCTCACGCCCAAACCGATCTCCCACACCCATCGTATATTTCGGTAATATCATTGTTCTCCCCCTTTGCGATCTTTGCGACTCCCATTCAAATTCTCCTCTTCAAGCCATAAGGGCTATCGCAACTGTTGCGCATCAAGATTTCGCGCAACGCCATCCCCTGCGTATTTCGCGCAGGCGACCGCAGGCGACCGGGGTCACAGGCGACAGGCGACCGGGGTCAACAGGCGACCGGGGTCAGACTGTAAATTAGATTCCGTCGAAAAACCCCCTATTTTTCAGGCGGATGTGACGGCCGCTGATATGAGCGCGAGTACATCCCGCTGATGCTTCTGCGACCGACTTCGGGCGTTTATCAAGGATGACAATTGGTTAAGAGTTCAATTTGATCGTTCCAATCTTTCTGTATCGCCTATGTTCCTGCCGAGACCACCCCTGGACACCTTTCATGCCCCTATTCTTGCGGTTTCCTGTTCATGTTGCCAGGTAGACAACCGAATCCACCGGTTGGCATTGATTGCTGCGGCCTGCATATAGTTTCCCAGTGTTGTTTTGCGTCGTCCGCGATATCGGGTGCGCCGCCCACCGCCACGCGTGAACTCGCTGATTGTTCCTTCGATTCCGTTGCGCCGTCGCAGCATCTTCTTGAACTCTTCGGTCTGCATCTGTCGGCGGCGCTCCTGCAACAAATCGTGATGAATTCCCACCACCAGCAACCTTCGTCCGGCACGACTCTTGGTGCATTGCTTCTGGAGAGGGCACTCGTCGCATAACCCGGCCCACTCGAAACGCAGGAAAACGGCGGAGTTGTAAGCATCGTGAATCAAACTGCACTGTCTGCTAACATGGCCCGCCGGACAAATTGCCGTGCGCTGGGTTGTGTTCACGTCGAATTGTTCCGCGCTGAAGCCATTGCCAGCCGCGTTGCCGCTGGGCCGTGAGGGACCAATCAGTTTTCGGTTTTCGTTCTTGGCTTGCATCAATGTATCGTCGGTGATGTAAGCCCCATCGGCATACAACTCGGAAGGCTGATCGGCGTGATGTAGAGATTCGGACCTCAGCACTTTTTGCATTCCGGCCAGATCCGAGGCAATGGCCTCGGTGGTAACCACCTCCACGATGAACTGTTCGGTTGGATCGCCTTTTTCCTTCGGCGTGTCAGTTTCCGGCACTGTCTCGGCGATCTGAACCTTGTATCCTTCCCATTGCTTGGTCTTGGCATGGTCTTTCGATGCCCATTGCACATCCGGATCGTGAGGATTCTTTACTACGCCGCTGGCCTCAATCTTACGGCGCGCCGGCGCGCCTACTCCTAGTTCATACTGCTCCAAGAACACCCGCTCCAGCAACACCGCCCGTTCATGATTCCACACCTCGCCGACTTCCTGTCGCAGCCACTGGATCAAGATCAAGGCGTCATCGCCAGCCTGCTGGAATTTTTCCGCAAGCGATTCGGCATTAAGGCGGTGCCACGGAATTTCGCTGTCAATGTACCGCTCCTGCCACTGTGCCCAGTTTGCCAACCGCTCCTGGGCACCACTGCGCCGGACATGTTCCAAAAATAACCGGATTGTCTCGCGCACCATCTCCAACCGGCTCATTCGAGCCACTGCCCCAAGCACATGAGTGGAATCCAGCCGTTGGCGCCCGTGCTTCTTGACCAACCCGGCCTCTCGCAACCCGCCGAGCAGGGCGTCGAAGCCGATTCGTTCCGCGCCCCCGTCCAGCAACCGATCCCGAAACTTGCCCAGGCTACTGTGATCGAATCCCGTATAGGCTAGTTCCAAATCCATGGCATATTTCCATCCCAAGTGAAGCCGCACATTCTCCTCGGCTTTGCGATCCGGCGCCTTTTCCATGAACTGCAATAAGGAGACTGCGGTCATTAACACCGGTTCGATCCCTGGTCGTCCATTGTTCTGGCAATACAGTGCCGCCAACTCCGCACGCTTAGCCCACAACCTCGGCATGATCTTCTCCCGGAACAATCGATATCGGTCAGTGGGGCTGGCGAAGAGTCCGCCAACCAGTACGGGGACATCAAACAAACTGCCTTGCCTCTTCTCTGCCGGTAAGCTCATTATACCTCCTATGAGGATACAACCCCATTGACAGGAGATAGCCTACAGGCTAACTTAATACCATGCAAGCACAATACTCGCTGAAAGTTCAAGCCATCCGGTCCACAAAGCAGAAACCCCGGCTTTACGTCTACTTGCCTGCCGCTTTAGCCGAGGCCATTAGCCTCGAAGCCGGTGAGGATGTGCGCTGGGAGTTACTCGATCGCGGTGAACTCCATCTGATCCGAGACAAGGTTCCGTCTACTCGCGCCAAACAGCGCGCCGCGCACTAACCTCACACCGAACAAGGGGTTTTTCGACGGAATCAAATTACAATTAATTTGAAACATGTGCCGGCTTCCTAACGAGGGCGACAAGCCGGGCAAATGTCTCAAGCGGCACAAGCTCCTTCGCTCGTTTTCGCGCCGCGCTTACGGCCTGCGAGCTGACTTCACCATAATACTCGCCTATCTCTCTCTGGGTCATCCCGCTCAATCGACAGGCCAACTCAATTGCCGCCAGCTTGGCCGTCCCCGTCTTTTTCCTGCGACCATGCGCCTTTAACGCCTCAACCCCTGTCACATACTCTCTGGCCACAATCTCATCAATTCGATCCAATGAAATCCCCTCGTCCGGATACGCCACATCACGATCCCGAGCGGCTCCACTCTTTCGCTCCCTTAACTCCTCTTCCAAACCCGAAACATACTCCTCATCCCCGATCCCATGACTGCTTTGATCGAGCAATCGGCGCAAATCGCTGTCGTCTTCCATCAAACAGCCCTGCACATACGTTCGGTACCGCTGGCGCCCCTTCTGTGCGTCCGAATCAAGCGTCTTCAACACGTCATAGCACACGAACTCCTCGCAACGACGCTTTTCCCGATACCCCCCGTAACTGCTCCACTGGTAAGCATCCAGGTGCCGCTTCAGTTCCCCCTTCCCCTGGTTTCGCAGGGCCTTCACCTTAACGGGGTTCAAATGAATATATCGGGTCAACGTCATCAGGTACTCATCGCCCTGCACCAGCTTGGCCTTGTATCGTCCCTCCAATTGATGCCCGGGCTTCCGGTGCTTGTATCGGGAATAAAGCGCATAACTGGTGTTCAACCTCTGCATAAATCGCGATAGATTCGGATTCGCCGTCCGCACCAGAAGGTGGTAGTGGTTAGTCATCAACACATAGGCGTACAGCACTACCCCGTAATTTTCCAGACAGTCCTGCAATTGGCTCAAAAACCGTTCCCGGTCACTGTCGTCAAAAAATATCCTCCCACGCCCATTCCCCCGACTGGTAACATGGTACAGTGCTCCTGAAAATTGCTTTCTCGGCGGCCTTGGCATTCGCACACCTTCTCAACTCACACCTGTCATGTCAATCTATTTGCAATTTACAGTCTGACCCCGCCCGGGCCCGACCATGCAAGAGACCGAAGGTCATTATCGGCAAAGTTGTAATTTCAGACCTCCTGACATAGGGGCATCTGTTTCGCCCTGAAAGTGCCCACGCCTATTGGCGCGCACAGGCCGTGGATATTGATCCATACGGTCTTTCGAAGTTCCCCCGACAAGATTCACCCACCGCTTTTGGGGCTCGAACCCAAAACTGTCCGCTTTTTTGAGCGGAATGTTATCGTTCCTCCATGAGAGAAACGCCAAGGCAAGGGGAGTTGTTTCTGGGAGTGAGCACGCCGGACGGCACGACATTCATCAATTCGCGCTGTCTCATGAGAACACAGGATGGGCATCGCATCGTGATCGTGGTGGGTGTTGCGATCGCCCAATACGCGCTGGGCGACCGCATGGCCGAGGCGCATGCGATGGTCAACCTTATTGATCAGGGATGGGCAGACCAGAAAGAGGTTGCTCGCGCATTCGGCTGCTCGGTGAGGAGCGTGCGACGGCACCAGCGGCGCTTTGAGGACGGCGGCCTACCCGCGCTGGGCCGTAGTCGGGGATACCCGAAGGGACACCCACGGTTGGCTGCGGCTCGCACGGGCCAAGTGACCCGCATGAAGGGGCGAGGATTTTCCAACTGTCAGATTGCCGCACGCATGGGGGTGACCGAGACGGCCGTACGCAAAGTTCTCAAACGGATTGGATGGACAGAGACCAAGCCAGTACAAAAACCCCTCTCAATAGAGGGCGGGAGTGCGAGCCCAAAACTGTTCGCTTCTCCGGTTGCTGGCCCTTCATCACCGTCGTCCCAGGCTCCATCAGGCTCGAACCCAAAACTGTCCGCTTTTTCATCTTCTAACCAGCCCTTGGTTCCCTCGATGGATAACGATCCGTCAGATCGTCGGCTCGACCGACTCATGGCGTATCTGGGATTGCTCGATGACGCGGTCCCGCTCTTTCGTCCTGGAACGGCGATTCCTGGCGCCGGAGTGCTCCTGGCCATGCCCGCTTTGGTCGCCAGTGGCGTCATCGACTGTGCTCAGGAAGTTTACGGGAACATTGGACCCGCGTTTTTCGGACTGCGGACAACGATTGTGTCGCTGGTGCTCATGGCGTTGTTGCGGATCAAGAGGCCTGAAGGACTCAAAGAACATCCGCCGGACACTCTGGGCCGGATCCTGGGGCTGGATCGTGCGCCCGAGGTGAAGACCCTCCGGCGAAAGTTGAAGTGCTTGGCCGGACTCGGGCGCTCCACGCGGTTCGGTCAAGCGCTGGCCCAACGCCGCGTCGCGGCACGCGGGGCCTTGATGGGGTTTCTCTATGTCGATGGACATGTGCGCGTCTTCCACGGTCAGGCGACACTGCCTAAAGCCCATGTCGCACAGATGCGCCTGCCCATGCCTGCGACCACGGACTACTGGGTCAACGACGAACTCGGAGACCCTCTTTTTGTCGTCACGGCAGAGGCCAATGCGGGTCTGGTGAAAATGTTGCCGATACTTCTGAGTGAAGCGCAGTCCCTGCTCGGAAAACGGCGTCTGACCGTGGTCTTCGACCGAGGAGGCTGGAGCCCGAAGCTTTTCGCCAAGCTTGTGGCGGAGGGCTTCGACTTGCTGACGTATCGTAAGGGTCGCTTCCGGCTTCTGCCCAGTTCTCGGTTCCGTCTGCATAAAGGCGTGATCAACGGACGCGCGATCGAGTACACGCTGGCGGATCAAGGCGTGCATTTCCTGGAGGGCAAGCTGCGGCTGCGCCAAGTCACGCGACTTTCGCCCAACGGCCACCAGACGCCCATCGTCACGAGTCGGCGCGATCTCCCCGCTGTTGAAGTCGCGTACCGCATGTTTGAGCGCTGGCGGCAGGAAAACTTCTTCAAGTATCTGCTTGAGGAATATGCGCTCGACGCCCTCGTCGAGTACGCGACGGAACCTGACGATCCCGCTCGCGAGGTCCCCAATCCACAGTGGAACGTGCTGGACGGTCAGCTTCGGCAAGCCCGATCGGCCTTGAAGGTTTTGCATGCGGAGTATGGTCAGAAAGCACTGCTCAACTCAAAGAGCCGACGGCCAACGAGGCGTGGGTTCAAGATCGCCCAAGGCTCACTAGGCAAGAAGATCCTCGCCGCAGTCAAGCACTGCCGAAAGCTGGAGATCCGACGTGCCGCCGTTCCCCGCCGACTTCCTGTGGGGCAGGTCATCTCGGGGCCGGTGGTCAAACTTGCCGCCGAGCGTATGCATCTCGCCAGCCTTCTGAAAATGGTCGCCTACCAAGCGGAAAGCGACCTCTACCGGCTGGTCACTCCCCACTACAAGCGTGCTGAGGATGAGGGTCGCACCCTGATCCAATCAGCGCTCGCCTCTGCGGCAGACATCGAGGTGAGCCAGACTGAACTGCGAATTCTGGTCGCACCACTGAGTTCAGCGCACCGCACCCGTGTGCTCGCTACGCTCTGCGGGGAACTCAATGCGACCGCAACCCCGTTCCCGGGCACCAATCTGATTCTGCGATACGAGGTCGGGGAGGTCGGAAAACGGTGAAAAAGCGGACAGAATGTCATGCCCCTATGTCAGGAGGTCTGAATTTACAGCCTGACCCCGTCCGGGCCTCTGATGAGATCATAGGCAGTCCCGGCGGCGCTACCGGTAGCGAGCCGACGGCGCAAAAAATGCGTAAGCACTTTTTTGTGACGGAGGCGAGCGTTGAGTCAATAGAGAGTCAGTAAATAGCCCGGAGGATCATAGTGATTGGAAAGACCATGCAAGAGACCGAAGGTCATTATCGGCAAAGTTGTAATTTACAGCCTGACCCCGACTGCCCTTTGACCCCGACTGCCCTATTTCATTTGCCGATTATCGAAGCTTGACCAAATTCCCGTCTTTTGGGATTCGGACTCAAATCGTTTGATGCGCAAATCTCTTTCGCCTCGTTGTTCCCGAAGCCCCCTGCTCTCTGAATCCGAACTCCCTCGGATAATCGAATTTGAATCATAGAAAAACTCAATCTCATGCTTGTAAAAATGGTCGTCAGATCCAGAAAACACAATTTCCACGAATGGCAATGGCCACTTTGAAAAACCAAAGTCGTACGCCGTATAGACAATGACATTGGTAGTCATTATATCCGGCTTGCCAAAAAGCGTTACAATGTCATCCACAGACCATTCTCTTGTGACACAGCGGCTCCAATAGGAGGCAATGTTGATTTGGAGCAATCCCCATCGCTTATTCATATGGACATAAAACAAGTAATCGAATAGCAGCATGCACCCTACCACTGCCACCACTCGCGCAACGATTATTGCCGTCTTCTTCATTCGTTGCATTTCCTAATCAATACCACCACTGTCGCCAGGAGGCCAACCGGGTCCGGTATGATCTATCTCACCTTGCCGAACGACCTCCCACTGACTGTCGCTTTTTGACACAAGCCAATTTTTCGCAAATTCACACAGATCCTTGGTCCTATAGGGCACTGCCTGATATGAGACATACAAGGCGTTTCGAGTATTATAAAAGCTGAGAAAGTTAGAAATATGATGCTGTTCGTGAACTCTCACCGAATTAATCAAACCCTTATAGTTTCCGCCCCACACGCTGTGATCCCGAGAATGGATTAAAACCTTGGCCTCCATCTCCCATTCACATGTCAATTTGTAATTTCCACTAAGCCCACCACAATCACACACACAACTGTTTTTATTTATCGCCCCATGAGCAAAAGCATACGCAGCCCTTCTGACGCTGCTGTCATCTGTTCGTTCCCCGTAGTAAATGAATACAAGACCAAGATGATCACACGCATCAACAGCACCATTGCTAACAAAACTATACAGATTATCGCCCCCTTGCTCCTCGATCGGATCCCTACTCGCCCACCGCCCCGTCTCCGGCATATAGTAGCGATAGCCGCGTTCCTTCACCGGTAAGCCGGGGGTATGCGTTTTCGGGGTCGCACGGGATTTCGGCGGCACTGCGGTTTCAGGTTCAGTTGTGTAGTAGTAGCCCATAGTTATTTGGTCATTTCATTTGCAGAATATGGAGACTTGACCCTATTTCCCCCTGCTTGACCCTATTTCCCCCTGCTTGACCCTATTTCCCCCTGCTTGACCCTATTTCCCCCTGTCGATCCGACACCATCAATAATGACGACATGATACCTTGCCAATCGAAAGTTCGTATCGAACACTCTGGATATGCCCCACAAGAAGAGGTATCCGTTTCCCCCTCCAATTCCCGTTGTAGGTCGCTGATCATCATACCCTGTTTCATCCAAAACTTGAATTGTCACCCGCAGACCCTGCTTTGCCAACTCTTCCCTGAAATAAGTCAACACATCACGGAGCGATCCGCTTTTCGCAGGATAGTCGGGTATAATGCGACGCTCCAGCGAGGATGCAAATCCTGTCCGAAGGACGAGAACTACAAGGAGGAGCAACACAACGCCTAAGACGAGGTAAATATAAATCTGTTTTTGCATTTAGGTGCCCTCGAAGATGATTAGGCCGAAAGGCTACTGAAGATCCTTGCAACAGCAGAACGTACCGGCAGAATTTGCCATCGCCCCTGCATCATCTCCGTTGTAGCCGAGCGGCCAAAAAGCCCACCATCGCGATTCAATAGACATGACTCCACCACTAGTGCCTTCGCGTCCTATATCACTTGAGCCAGACGTGGGCTTGTACAGAGTCTTTATCTCATCAAGCCTTGGATACTCAGTGGCGCACTGATCCTTCCAATGAGCTTGCAAAGGGGGCGAAGAATAGCGGGGAATCCACTTCCCTATCTGGTGCCACCACCAATCGGACCGATCCCCAGAGATGCGATCTGGATGCACCGGCCCAGTCCATTTGCAATCCTCTTTACATGATGGCTTGCCTTTGCAGGTTACACCCTGAGCGGAAAGTCCCACAGGATCCGCAGCATTGATTGGATCATTCAGCATGCCGGCATAGAGGTTCGCGCCACCGAGTTCCGCGATTGGATCTCTGGAGGGGAACCTCCCAATCTCCGGGTTGTAGAATCTGTGGCCGTAATACATCAGCCCGGTCTCGCTATCGAGGTACTTCGTCGAGAATCGGAACGGATTCACATCGGCGAGCGCACCGGTCTTGCTGATCGTGTTGCCGTACGGATCGAACTGATACTGTGCGAGGAATGCACCGTTTGTCCCGACCAAATCGGTAACATTGCCGTTTGCATCGTAGGCGTAAAACGCCATGGCTCCATTGAAGTTTCCCGCCAGAATACCGCCAATCGTTCCTGCACCTTGCTGGCTACCGGAGAGATCCAGCCCGTAAACGTAACTATTGGTTGTTGATGAGGTAGCCTCCTCAAACATCGCCCACCCTTGATACTTAAACTGAGTCGCCTGACCATTCACGACTTTTGACACACGGCGGGACATATAGTCATAGGTGAAGGTCAAGACGGTTGTGGCGTTACTGGCCATCACGAGGCGATTCTCAGCATCCCAAGCGAATGACCAATCCTTGTAGGTTGTCATGTTACCGTCGAGATCGAAGGCGGGGGTTATCGGTGATTGGTTATTGGTTATTTGGGTGTACTGATTCAGTGAGTTGGCAGCATAGGCCAGCGTTTCAGCGTTATTCGTCGCCGCGCGGCGGTTACCGATGGGGTCATACTTGTAACTGTAGCTGTTGGTTCCCATTGCGGCATCTTCCAGTTCGCTCCGGATATTGTAGGCAAACAGGTTCGAGATCACAACTGACAAATCATAGTCGGCGCGTTTGGTCCGGCGTCCGATTTCATCGTTGGTATAGTCGAAACGGCGCATCTGGGTGCCACCAAAGCTGTTGGTGAGGCTTGTAATCAGGTTACGGTTAGGCTCAAAGGTGCGCATGGCGGAGAAACCGGAATCCGTGGAGTAGCCTTGAACCAGGTCGCTGCCAGGGAGGTAGGAGTAGGAGAAGACATTAGTCCCTAGACCATAGACACTAGACCCGACAGAGGCGAAGCGACCGATGGGGTTATAGCCATAACTGACGGAGTAGTTGTCGCCGGCAGTGAATCCGCAAGGGCGACCAAAACTGTCGAAGGCGTATTGAAGCACGCCCATGGTGTTGGTTTCGGCAGCCAACTGCAGGGCATTGTTGTAGGCAAACTGGCGGGTACCTGTGCCATCGGTGATGGTGACTTGGCGACCGAGTCGGTCAAAGGTGAAGCTGACTGCGGGGGTGTTATCGCTGTAACTGATATTGGTGAGCTGGCTTAGCGAATCGTAATTATAGGTGGTCACCACGCCACGTGCCCATGTACGGGTGAGGAGTTTGCCGTCGGGGGTGTAGGTGTAAGAGGGGCCGTGATTGTCGGCGTAGAGTTTGTTTGTTAGCAATCCGGTTACTTCATCATAAACCCAGCGCGTACGGTCCATTTGAGATTTCCTATTTGAAATTTCAGAATAGGAAGAGAGAGAGTTGGTGCCGCGATAAGTGTACATGGCGGTCATGCGGCCATAGGCGTCATAGTCGTAGGCTACGGGATAGGTGGCGCCCCAGGTGGCTAGGACGCGGCCTTCGGGGTCGTAGGCGGTGTGGGTGGTGTTGGAGAGGGCGTCGGTGACCTGGGTACGGCGGCCAAGGTTATCGTAAGTGTACGTTGTGGTGTTGCTGGCAGCGTCCATGGTGGAGGTCACCTGCCCGAGGGAATTGTATGCAGTGTAGGTGCCGACTAGGCGAGCACCCTCACCCCCACCCTCTCCCCTGAAGGGAGAGGGAGAAGAGGAGGAGGTCTGGCGGCCGAGGGCGTCGTAGGTGTAGTCGGTTTGGACGCCGGTCTTCGACTGGGCAGTTGTTAGTTGTCCGTTGATGGTTGTTTGGACGGCCGCGTTGGTTGAATCAGGATAGTTCACGGTTTGGGTGACGGTTTTGTTATTGCGATCCACATAGGTGCGGGAGGTGGTGAAGTTCCCATTGATGTCTGTGGACACCATCTCAGACATGAGATTTGAGATCTGAGAGAATCCCGAAAGGCGGGTTCTTTGGATGCTGTTGGTGGTAGGGACGGCGTTGTTTCCGGCATAAAGAATCGCGGCGCGGTATTGCCAATAATTGCCGGTATTATCAAGATCGAACCAGGTCGCGGATTCGGTGATCCTGTCGGGGCCGCTGAGATCGAGGACGCCGTTGGTGTTGACGTCGAGGCCCGAGCGGGTCTGGTTGCCGAGGTCGTCGCAGGAATAGAGAGTTGTCAAGTTGCTGGGTTGTTGGGTTGTTGAGGCGAGCTGGCCCATTGAGTTGAATGAATAAATCGTTGAGAGAACAGCGTCACCAAATCCTGGCTTCTCTTCCATGATGGCGCGACCAAGAAGATCGGTGGTGGTTTTGGACCACATTGGGGAGTTGGTACCGGCGGGACCAGGGAAGGCCTTGCTCCACTGTGTTCCGTTCGTGCTGACGCCGTAATCATAGGCGGTCTTGACGACACCATTTTCGAGAGTGGTCTTCGATTGGCCGGAAAGATAGCGGACTGTGGTGTTGGTCACATCGCCACGGATTGTGGTACTGGCGGGACCGGCATAGGAATAGGTGGTGATAATCCCCTGCCCGTCCACCGATGAAACCAGACGCCCGGCCAAGTCATACGTGTTGCTGCTTACCAACTGCGACAAACCTCCCCCGGCGAGGGTTTCCGAGAGGCGACGGCCAGCGGCGTCATAGGTGAAACTGGTCACCAGATCGGTATCGTTGCTGGTCGCGCCGGTCCGGCTACGGGAGATCATACGGCTGAGGGAATCGTATCCGTAATGGATTTCAGTCCCATCGGGGCCAATCTCCCATTCCTTCCCGCAGCAGTTTTCGCCCCACGAGGCTTCGGTCTTCTCGCCATTGGACTTGAGTGTCAGGATCGGGTGTTGCCAGTCATCGAAGGTTTTGGTCACCCAGCCCATGCGTTCATAATTGGGGCCACCCTGGCAAACCCAGGTCTCGCTGAGAACCTCCTGGCTCATTGGGTCGAGGATGCGGGTTTCCTTTGTCGTTTTGTCCGCAATACCATAAGGCTCATTAACCGTTCCATGCACGACCGTCTCGCACCAGTAATTGCTGGATGGATTCGGGGTAAACGAGGGCGGGATTTCACCAATGGCGGGCTGATAGACCCCATATTGATAGGTGTAAGTGTCCTGCCGGCCATCGGGGTACGCAATGGAGGCCACGCGCCCGATCTGGCAGTTGACGGTGTTCGTGCCGTAGTAGGTCGTCACCGTGCGCAGGTTGCTGGCGGCGCCGTAAGCGGCGGCAGGATCCACAGCCTTCTCGACGATCTCCTGGAGTTCACCATCACTCCCCTGCCGGTAAGCCCGGTAGGTCTTGGCAACCACCGCCCCCATGATCGTTTCCGTAACCATTCTTGGCGACTGGTCATTCAGGCGCGGGCTATCGGACGGATCCACAGGCGTATAGCTTGTGGTCACTGCATGGGCCGCATTGGCGTCCGAAGTGAGTGCCGAATCCTTGAAAGCTGAAATTTCATTCGTCACGCGGCTTGAGGAGTCATACCTGCACCAACGCCAACTCCCATCAGGTTCAATTCCCGACTCGGTTAATCCGGCAGCATTGTAGGTGAAGATGTTAGTCAGGCTGGCACCACCCGAATCGGTAACGCGCCGGGTGACTCCATCCCCCCAACTGAAAGTCTTGATCTGCTCGACGTTCCGACTCACCACGGCTTCATCAGCCTGCTTGACTGAGCGTGTGACCCACCGTTCCGTTCGTGCATCGTTCCACTCTGTCTTCATCTCCTCTTGACGCGCCATACTGCTCCCATCTCCGGTGGTCATCGTCCAAGTGTCAGCCGCAGCCTCATAGGTATAGTCATAGACATTCGTTCGCCCCCCCATGCTTCGCGTAACGAGGAGTTTGTGCAGCGTCCCCGGCTCTGGGTTTCCGAACGACCAAGTCTCAAAGGAAGTTGCGTTGGTGGCGATTTTATAAACGCCGTTGGTATCCTTGCCCCCTTCCATGCTTGCCAACGTATAGAACTTCACCGCATAGTGACTGCTGTCCGTGACCACGATGTCCGCCAACCGGCTCGGCAGCAGCACCTGCCTCAGATTCTGGCTCGAATCCCGGATCACCTCGACGCCCATATCCTCATAGGTTTCTTCGCGCCCCGCAACAGTCCGATGACTCACCAGTTGCATGTATTGAGGAGAAGTCTTGAATGCATTGAACCGGTAGCGTTCCCCCTCGCCGGTGTAGAGATCATAATAGGCGGCATCCTTCAGGGTCTCCCACCCGTTTGCATCCACCATGAAAAGGCGCAACTTCATCACCCAGACATCCCCAAATATAGGAACACCTATGGACTCGCCATCCTTGAAACTAAAAGCAAATGGAACTCCCCCGTGCTCAACCATGGTCACTTGCCGGGGTGCTCCAGCACTTGTCACTTCGTGGGAAATCCCCTTCATTGCATACCCCGCCACAAAACTTAACGATTGCGGGGTATAGATTGCCTCCGAAAGTTGGTTCTCCCCCATCCGAAAGAGGGCTTGTTTGATCGTACTGCCCGGCCGCATCGGCCCTGCATTGATTTTCACCCAAGCGCACCCCACTCCCGCACCACTTGGGTACCAGCTATCACCACATTTCACGCAGGACTCCCAGCCAGCCTGAATACACGCTTCATTACTTGCGTAATTTGGTGTTGACCCCCACACAACCTGCCAGACGCAACACCACAACATGACACTGACCACCGACAACAGCGTCCCAAACGTTACTTTATTCTTCATCCAGCTCTTCTCCTTGTTTCCAACAACAAAATCATTCCTGCGTACGTTTTACGCTCAACCGCTTGATCGCCGCCTGAGCTGCCGTACTCAGCCGGACATCCGTGCTGGATTCCGACGCCTTCAACAACTCCAAGTCCGACTTGTCACCCAACATTCCCAGGCATGCCATTGCCGACATCCGGATCGGTATTGCCCCGCCTGCCGCCAGTTTGCGGGCGAGCGGCAACAATGCCTGATCCCCCAGCTTGGCGCCAATCTGTAGGGCCGTGATCTTGGCCGGTTCGCCGTAACCAGGATCCTTCACCATCGCGAGCGCCTTGGCGGCGACTTGAGCCCGGTCAACACCCTTCCCCCCGCACAGATTGAATAGCGCAATGAGCCCCGTGCCGGGAATACTGCCCTGCCTCTCGTCCGTAGCCGACCAGAGGACGCGAATCGCTTTCTCACGGCCAGCCTCGTCTCTGATCTCCGGAACGATGTCGCCCAAGTGCTGGATGCAATAATCCCGCCACACCTCATCGTGGGAGCGGTCGCCATACATGGCCATCAGTCGGCTCGGCAGTTCCAAGGGGAACCGGTTTTGGGCCTTCAACTGGTTCACCACGTCGTTCTTGATGGCATCCAACTCGCCGGGCTGGGAGGGATCGTCAGCGGCCTTGCGGTCCAGAAACCCATAAAGCGCCGTGATGTCCTCATTGGCTAGCGTCCTGCTTAACGCTCTGGCCGCCGCGATCCGGGCCGGATAGGAGACTTCAGCCGTTCCCAGCACCTTGGCCAAGACCGACGGGTCGGCTGCAAAAACGGAGAGAGCGAGGAGGGAAAGGCCCCCAATAGCGAGACAACAGCGGCGGCCTCGGAGAGGCCGCCCCACCCTAATACAAGCACTGTTTACTGTTCCCGTGCTCATCAATTGCCTCCGATGTAAACGCCGCCCTGATAGAGCTTGGTTGTGTGGCAGGTGGATGTGCGGGAGGCGGCGGTCTGGAGCATACGGTAGGTGCAGACACCCAGTTCGTCAAAATCCGCAGCCGTCAGGGTCTTGTCGAGGGTTCCGTCCAGGAAGGTAACACCGCCCACAAAAATTTGGAGATTCACCACCACATCGGCAGGCACATAGCCCAGTTGCAGACGGACCTCGGTCATACGGCTTCCGTCGGCAAAGGTTTCGACCACCCGGAAATAGGTTCCGTGGTCGCCTTGAATCGCACTGATCTTGGCGCTGTCAAGAACGGGGCCACCCATGCCGAGACGGGCCACCATGTAGTAGGGAATGTCGGAGGGGTTCAGGAGGGTGAAATGCAGGCCGCCAGCAGGCAGGTTCGAGGTGGTGACGCTGAGCTGGCTGTCATAGGACAGATTCGCCTGCTGATCCAGGTTGGGGCAGTCCCATGCGCGCGCCTGCCCTGTCACACAGGGGGCCTCGCGTCCGTTAAAGTGCCCGGAGACTACCTTGACAGGCAAGACCCCGTTGGAAGCCACCACGCCGTTGCTGTAGAGCCCCTGCACGAAGAAGGAGCCCGCCTGATCGAAGCGGTACGGAATCACAGCCCCAACTTCGGCAACCAGATTCGTCACGGCATTCGTTGAGGCATTGAGAATAGTCACATAAACCATGCCCTCGGTTGCCCCCTCCGGCCAGCCCGCGAATTGCAGGGCGCTTCCGCCACGGAGAGTCAGGTTCGTTCCATAGTCATTGTCCAAAAGATTAATCGCCTCCCAAGACACAGTATTGGTCCGAATCTGACCACAACTCCGGTCACTCACGACGATTGAGGTGTCATTGGTAGGAGACAGGTAAACATTGGCATACCAATCGCTCCCAACACCATGTTGGACGGCTATGACCTGTTGAGTCTGGCCTTCAGGCACAAAAGAGGCCGTCACGTCCAGCATGTCCTGATAGACGGATGTCCCCTCCAGACAAATGGGTGAAACAACGCTGGATTCGACCTGGGTAGTAACGTTGGCAAGCGAGGCACTACGATAGTCCATCCAGTCCGGGATGCCGTTGGCATTGGTATCCGGGCCGCCATAGGAGCGGAGTGTGAGGGAATTGACCTTCAGGAAAGTATTGGGCTGGGTATTGATCCAGCGCAGACGAATTCCATGGAATCCAGCGGCCAGTTCCGGAAGGAAGAAGAGCGCTGTGTTGTTGACCCCGTAGGCGGCCTTCACGAGTTGACGCCCGGAGGGCACCCCATCCACCGAGAAGCTCAAATCAAAGGAGTCCTGCACCGTCAACGAATTGTTCTGGGTCACCTGCACCGCTAACACATAGGGGCCATTACTCGGAACGGGAAGCGTGTAATCTAGACTTCCGCTACGCTCCCCGGCATAGATGACCGTACCCGCGCAGGTCCATGTGCCAATCCAAGAAGTCGCCGCACTGCCATTCATAGTCACGAGATCTGTAAATGTGCCGTCGAAGTCCTGAACAAGAGGATTGGAGTGGGCCTGCCTTTCAAGTCCATCATTCATCCCGTCCCCGTCCGTATCGGAATTATGGGGATCCGTGTCCGCCTGGAATTCTTCGAGGAGTACTTCAAAGACTCCACCATTCGCATCAAAGCATGAAGGAAATAAAATCGTTGCGTCAGTGCCTAGCAGTGTAGAAAGTCGTGATTCGAGTTCGTCGTGTTGTGACTGTGTTCCACAAATGAATCGCACACTTGCCATGCCAAAGCCATTGATGTCGAGAGATTCTTTTGCTGCAGCGATCACTGCGGGGTTATTGGCGAGTCCGATGTAATTATTGGAACAGAAATTGATCAGATCTTTGCTGCTGCTCGAAACATGCGAAG
>CAJBSZ010000123.1 GCA_903958395.1 uncultured bacterium
AGAGCCAAGGGCTAAACGCCACAAGCGTGAAACGTTCCCACCACTAAGGGGTATCCGTTCAGTCGCACGCGAAAATATTAGAATTAATAATATGAAAAGTTAGTGGCATTGGACGCCTCGCCCTACCCGAAGACATCGATGTATAGATTTCCTGGTAGGGCGAGGCGTCCCTGCCGAGCCGCGGAATATTTTGTTTGTTTCATGCAAATAGACGGCCGTCTGCTCCTTAGGCGAGGATTGGGGCGCTTTTCAGGGATTGACACCGCGGGTGGGTTGCGTGAACATCTCCTTGTGTCCGAGTGTATTTAACCGTGTATGGAGGAACCCATGAAGAGTTGTTATGCAATCTTGGCGGTGACGGGACTGATGGCGTTGGCACCGGGCGTGAACGCGGATACCTATCAGGTGGATCCCGTCCACAGTACGGTCGGTTTTTCGGTGAAGCACCTGGCCATTAGCACGGTGCGTGGGGTGTTCACCAATTTCGAGGGCACGATTGAGTTTGATGCCAAGAAACCAGAGGCATCCAAGGCCAGGGGAACGGTCAAGACGGCCAGTGTGAACACGCAGATGGAAGCTCGTGACAAGCATTTGCGCAGCCCCGACTTCTTCGATGCCGAAAAGTATCCCGAGATCCAGTTCCAGACGGTCTCAGCCCGCAAGGATGGCGAAGAGTGGGTCGTCAAGGGGCGTTTCACCATGCACGGGGTCATGCGTGAAATCGAGCTGCGCGGCACACTGGAAGGTCCGGTGAAGGATCCGTGGGGAAAGACCCGTATCGGTCTCTCGGCCACCACGACAATCAATCGTCAGGACTATGGTCTGCTGTGGAGCCAGAAGCTGGACTCCGGCGGTCTGGTCGTCGGCGATCTCGTGAAAATCGAACTCCAGATCGAGGCTGTGGCTCAGTAGTCTGCAGGGAACGTTTCATTCCTGATTAATGAAACAGGGTGACGAAGCCGCCGGTCAATGATCGGTGCTCAGATCCTGCGAAGCCGGCTTTGACCAGTTCGTCCACAATCACGGGGGCGGGCGGGAAGTGGTCGATGGAATCGGCCAGATACTGGTAGGCGTTTTTCTGTGACAGAATCCGTCCCAGCAGGGGAATGATTCTGCGCGTGTAGAGATTATGGATTCCCTTGAGAAACCGGTTACGCGGGGCGGTCAGTTCCAGGATAGCGAGTTTTCCCCGGGGGCGCAAAACTCGCCTCATTTCCGCCAAGGCGGCTCGGCGGTTGGCAATGTTGCGGAGGCAGAAGGCACACACGATCCCATCAAAGGAGGCGTCAGGAAACGGGAGTGCCGTGGCGTCGCCATCCTGGAAAATCACGCGGTCCGCCAGTCCCGCCTGACGTGCCTTCGCGGTGGCGAGGGCCAGCATCCCGGCGGAAGGGTCAATGCCGGCGACCCGTGCAGAGGGCGAGCGGCACAGTATCGCGAGGGCCACATCCCCCGTGCCACAGCCGATATCGAGGAAGTCGCGTCCGCCACCCGACAGGAGATGCCGGACCGCACCCTTGCGCCAATACCGGTGCAGCCCCAGCGACATCACTGTGTTCAGGAGATCATAGCGTGGCGCAATACGGTCGAACATGGCCCGGTTTTCTCCGGCGGAGATCAGGGTGTCACGCTCTGCGGGCTTCATCATAACCCTTTGGGGAGGTTGTAGCGGGCCCAATTCTGGTCAACATGGCGCTCATGTTCAGGGTCGAATGCCACCGGTAGCCGATAGCCGGGTTTCCAGGTTGCGTCGATGGCGATGGGAAAATGCAGGATCAGCCGGTTTCCAGAGGTCTCGCGGCTGGCCGGATGGAGATCAGCATGGGGATCGAAGCGGGTGAACCAGCCCCAGAGGATCAGGCGAGGATCGTCAAGCGGCACATCCTCGGAAACCAGGACATGGAAAAGATAGTCTCGCGTGACTGTGTGTCGGGCAAGGGCTTCGCGTACTGCAGTCTTATCGGCATCTTTCCCGACCTGTACCACCAGAAACGCCTCGCCTACGGCGACCATGCCGAGTATGGCGGGGTGGACTTCCCTGGCAGGTGGCGGCGGGGCGGGCGGTTGTGTGCGGCGGGGCGGACGATCCCCGCGCGTGGCCAGCAGGATCAGTTTACTGCCGGTGTTCATGACCGGTCCGGTGAAGTCGAGCGTATCCTGAGCGGTGGGCGCGAGCACATGCAACCCCTCTGCGGCGTCCAGATTCTGCCAGACGGCATGGCTGACCTGTCTGAAATCCCTAGCGTTCACATCGTGGCTGACCACGATCATGATCTTGGTCAGAGACATCTGGCCTTCGCCCAGCATACCCAGGGCATGTTTGAGTCCTTCCCGTGCGTAACGTTCCTTGACGGAGATGACCGCAAGGGGATGGAAACCGGTTTCAGGATAGGCCCAGAGATCACTGATGGCAGGCTTCATGAGTCTCAGAAGCGGCAGAACCATTTCCTGAAGTGCGACCCCGATGAAATAATCCTCCTGCGGCGGTTTGCCCACCACGGTGGCGGGGTAGATGGCATCCCGACGTGCCAGCATGCGCTCGACACGGAAGACCGGGAAAGGAGCGCTGTGGGAGTAGTGGCCCAGATGATCGCCAAACGGCCCTTCCTGGCGCATGTCGCCAGCGGTCACGCTCCCTTCGAGCACAAATTCAGCCTGGGCCGGAATGCGATGGCCCGTGCCGGAGCGTTTGATCACATCCAGCGGCCTGCCCATGATCAGGGCCGCCAGCAGGCGTTCATCAATTCCTTCCGGGAGCGGGGTGATCGCGGCAATCGTCAAGGCCGGTGGGCCGCCGAGGAAGACGCTAATGGGCAGTGACTGTCCCAGTTCGCAGGCTGTTTTGAAATGGAAGCCGCCACCTTTTTCAATCTGCCAATGCATCCCGGTGCTTGTGGCGTCGAACCGCTGAAGCCGGTAGATGCCGAGGTTTCCCGCGCCGGTTCTGGGATCAACGGTGTGAACAAGCGGCAGGGTGAAGAACGGGCCGCCATCCAGCGGCCAGCATTTCAGGACAGGCAACAGGTCAAGCTGGGCCGGGCTCAGGCAGGTTTCCAGAATGGGGCCTGTTCGCACACTGTGAAGGCGTGCCTTTGTCATATGCCAGAGTGCCCCGCGCTCCGCCCATGCGGCCGAGAGTGTGGGTGGCATCAATCGCTCCGCTACCCGGACGAGTTCTTCGCCGATCTCGCCAGGAGGCCGGCCGAAGGCCATCTCCACGCGTTTGGGTGTGCCGTAAAGATTGGAGACGAGCCGGTAGGGTGACCCCTTGACCTGTTCGAAAAGCACGGCGGGCCCGGCCTTGGCGAGCAACCGGTGCTGGATGATGGTGATGTCCTGGTCGGGATCGACCTCGACAGGCACGCGGGCCAGTTCGCCGGCGGTCTCCAACTGGTTTAGAAAAATTCGCAGGTCGGTGGCAATCACTGAACGGTCTCCCAATTGGATGCTGCAGGGTGGCCCAGTGTGGCAAGAACGCGGTCGACAAATAGATCCATCAGGTCGGTCATGGTCACGGTCAGGGGATCCTTGCCCACCAACTGGTAGAAAGGCGGCGAGAGGGGCATGACGATCCCGCCTGCTGCGGAGACCGTGGTGGCGTTACTCAGGTCGATCAGGGACCAGGGGGTTTCCCGGACGCACAATACCAGTCGGCGTCGTTCCTTGAGATGACAATGAGCCGCACGGGTAATAAGCGTATCGGAAATTCCATGGGCCACCTTGGCCATGGTGTTGGAGGAGCAGGGCAGGATCACCATGCCGATGGTGGGAACTGAGCCGGAGGAGATGGCAGCGGCCAGATCGGC
>CAJBSZ010000124.1 GCA_903958395.1 uncultured bacterium
AGAGCCAAGGGCTAAACGCCACAAGCGTGAAACGTTCCCACCACTAAGGGGTATCCGTTCAGTCGCACGCGAAAATATTAGAATTAATAATATGAAAAGTTAGTGGCATTGGACGCCTCGCCCTACCCGAAGACATCGATGATCTGTATAGATTTCCAGGTAGGGCGAAGCCTCCGGCTGAGCCGCGTTAATACCGGCTATTCCGGTGAAAACGTACTGTCGTCGGCCTCTTAGGCGAGGATTTGGGGCGGGCATATGACTATCCGCCTCCGCGGTCAGGCCGTTATCCTTGATGCGCGAAAAGCAGGGAATGAAGGCCGTCAACGGCTTTGGCACGCTGGTATTTCTGAAGATTTTCCGGGACTTACAGGCGCCGACCAAAGGCGAGATGAACCCCGATGTCGGCGCTATTCTGAAAGACAGCGACATTTTCGACCACCGCCAGTTCCAGCGCCGCGTCAGATCCAACCCGCCACTTGAATCCAAAGCTTACCTCGTGGCTGGGCTTCGCAAGCGCATAGTAGTGCTTGGCCACCGGAGAGCTGATGAGATACTGCACAAGCACGCTGAATGATTGGGAATACTGGTATTCCAGCCCTGCCAATCCCGAAACCTGTTCGTCCCGAATCCGGATCATCGCGACATCATCGGCATCGCAATACTGAATACCCGCTCCCAAATACAAGATCAAGGGGCTCGTCCACAAACGCTTGAACGCCACGGAACTCAGCGAAATGGCCGGAGCCCCCATTCCGCGCAGTTCATCCTCATTCCCGGTCGGCAGGAAAACCTCGCCCTGAACGCTTACGGCCGGCAGCCCATACGTTCCTTCGGTGAGCGACGACACCACAAAAGCCGATACATCACCGATTCCCCAAGACTCCCCCCGGGCAATCACCCGGTCCACCCCCTGGTCAGTAACGGTAATCAACGACCGATTCCTTGGAAATTCTTTTCGATTCGCATTCCCCAGCCCCGCGGCACTATGAAACCGTTCAATCGCGGAATCCACAAACCCGCCCATCCGCCCAATAATCGGCAGAGCCAGACCGACCGACACATCATCCTTCACCGCATAGGAATACCTGAGCGAGCTGCGGATCCACTCCCCATCGATCATGTATTCGTTCGGCGTGTAATTCCACACGTTCCCCCAGTGACAATCAAAATCAACGCGTTCCGCTCCCCGGGCACTCAAGATAGGTAGCACGAAAAATGAGGAAGGCCTGAGAATATGCCCCGGCGATAGCGAGGGCGCCGTCAAATAACCGAGCCCCGTATTTCCGCACGAAGACGGGTTACTCCAAACTCCAGATGGATCTGCAAAACTCTTCCCTGATGATCCCCCTATCATCAGGGCGGCGGCAAACCCCAGCTTCGCCATACGGAGAATTCTGCTGGGGAATCTAGTGGACATGCACACCCCGTGATCTTTCCGTCACACCAATTTAAAAAAATCACCAGCCAAAAAACGCCCAACGACTCAAGGAGCCAGAGTCGTCAGAAACGGCGAGGGCGGCAGGCCTTCGGCATTCCTGAGATTAGTCTGGTCAGTCTCAAGCCAGCAGAACCGGATCGCAACGGGAACCTGGCCAGGCACCGTCACCAACACCCGGTCGCCCTGGATCGCGGCTTCTGCCTTCACCCACGGGGCATTGGTTCCGGCATCGGAAACCTTCACCTCGAAACCAGTTGGAGCCTTGTTGTCCGTAGTCACCAGTGAGTCAGCCGTATCTGTGAACTTGATCAGGACCCCGCCCTTTTTCAGCTTGGCCGACTTGAATACCGGCCCGGTGACTGATTCACCCAGTTCAATTCCATAGGACTCCGCCAGAGCGAGCCGGGCGAGCCGTGCACCGATCTGAGGCTTGTTATCCGGATGAATGTTGCCGATATTATTGGGATTATCCAGGGTATGAATCATACCCGTATGCGGCACGGTGGCGGCGACCCGGGCCTGGGCGGCACGAAGTTCGCCCAATGCCTCTGGATCGTTCCCATATCTATAGGGGGCAATCTCCACAAAATAGAACGGCATGTCCGGCCGCGCGAACACCTCACGCCAGGCGCTGATCAGATCCTTCATCTTCTCCTCATAAGCACCCTTGTCGCCCCGATTCGATTCGCCCTGGTACCAGATGGCGCCACGGATCGTCATCGGCGTCATGGGCGCAATCATGGCGTTGTACATAAATCCGCCCTTGTTTCCCGACTTCTTCTGGGGAGTCCACGGTTCAATCCGGCTTCCCCCCCAGGCCGACTGAATCAGGCCGACGGGCACACCCAGCTTGGCCTGCAGATCCCGCCCGAAATAGAACGCTGTTGCCGAAAAAGAGCCCGAATGTGTTCCTACCTGAGTAAGGGTTTCCGGCGAGCACGCGACCCAGCCCTTGGTTCCCTTGAACGCGGCCAGGGGACTATTGGTCTGAACCTTGTCGACAGAGAAAAGTCTTATCAGGGGAAGGTTGGCTTCCTCGCAGTCTTTCTTTCCGGAGGAGACACCCAGCAGACCCCACTCCATATTGGACTGCCCGGAGCAGAGCCAGACTTCGCCCACTAGAATATCCTCGACCGACGCCTCATTGTGTCCCTGAACCACTAGTTTACGCGGTTCGGCGCAGGCTTTCAGAGAGGGAAGCATAGCCGACCAATTTCCTGTGGTATCTGCCGTGGCACGCACCATCTTACCCGCAAACATCACCTTCACCGGTTCACTGGGATTGGCCTTACCCCAGATATGCACAGGCATCCCGCGCTGCAAAACCATATGATCCATGAACACCGGATCCAAGGTCACGGGTACCGGCATGATCGGCACACTGAAGGGCGGGTTAGAAACACATGCCGAAATCAACAGGACACAGCCCAACATCAAGCCATTACGAACAGATCGAAACATAACCTCACCCTTTCTTTTTTTAATAACTTCTCATTCATCCTTATTGGTTTCTCAAGCCCTATAATAGGGCTTGAGAAGCCTATTCTGCAATTCCATTATGCCGTTCGTTTCAGCTCGGCGGCGGAGGCCTCGGAGAGGCCTCCCTACCCTGAAGAGTGTCGCGGTTGTCCGGGTTATGGGGCCTTAACATCAACCTTGTAAAACCGTAATGTCGCTGGATTGGTATCGCCAAGCGACATAAGCGTGCCGGTTCCCCACACATTAGTCTGGTCCGACACATCCATCCATGACCCAGAAACAAGGTTGGTTGACCACTTCAAACCATAGACCCGATTCGAAGAACTCAGGAAGCGCACAAACCGGCTTGGCGGCATATTGGAGACGGCCGCGATCTGGAAAAAAGACAACGGGTTGGTCGGATCGAGGTCGGCGGCGTACTTGTAGAGATTGTTCCGCCCCGTGCCATCGGCGGAATCCGTTGCCCGGGACAGGTCATCGGCCAATCCGGTCAAGTGTCCAAAATGTTCCCATGTCCACAAATCAGGAATTGTGTCGATGTCCGTATCCCATGACGGGAGGATGGCCTCAAAGGCACCCATATCCACGGCACCGTGGATGATCCGGGGCTTTCCCTCCAAGTCCGTGGAGTTGGTCATCCAGTCCGCATAGACGCCCTGGTCAATGCATGGAGAATTGGTCGCCAAACGGAAGTCACCGCCGGCGGGATCCACAAACAGCGGATTGCTCACCGTGTTGCTTATACCACTCGGATCAGGAGTCGTGCACGTGTACGAGAACACAATACTGCCATCCGAATAATAGTTTCCGCCATTACCTGACGAATTACCATAGAGGATACAATTACGCACTGTCCCGGCCAAGTCAAGCTGAGCCCCGCCGCCCTGACTGGCAATATTGCTACTAATCGTGCAATTCTGAACAATGCCACCATCATATAGTTTGACCCCTCCACCCGAGCCCCCGCCGTTGTTACCTGTAATCAGACAGCCGATGACTGACCCACCTTGATAACAATCCACTCCACCACCCCACAACCCGACATTGTTGGTAATGACACAATTAAGGAGCGAACCACCCTTATTGCAATTCACGCCACCCCCTCCGCTGTTGGATGCAGTATTGTTCGCAATTAAACAATTGATCAATTCTCCTCCTAACTCACAGTGAACACCGCCAGAGCCCCACTGCGTGGCTGTGTTGCCGACAATCCGGCAAACCCTCATCACACTGCCGGAGTTCATATTAGCGGCACCAGCACCCTGCGCTGTGTTGTTGCTGATCGTGCAACGCTGGATGAGACTTTGTGGATTCAAACCAACACCGCCGGCCCAGTTAGACGCCGAGTTCCCGCTGATGATACAGTCCTGAAGGATGCCGCCATTACACATCACTCCGCCTACGTTCGGAGCCGAATTGCCACTGATCGTGCAGTTGTCCAGCAGCCCCCCTTGCTCAAGGTGAACACCACCGGAGTCCCAGTTCGTGGCGACATTGTTGACGATACTGCATCGTCGAAGTGTGCCCGACTGGTAGCAGTTTACACCGCCACCGCCCTGCGCCACGTTGTTACTGATGAGGCAGTCCTCCAACAGGGTCCCTCCACTGCAGTTCAATCCGCCACCCCAGTTACGGACGGTATTTCCGGTGATTACGCAATTTGACAATGCTCCGCCGTTACAGTTCGCTCCTCCACCAACCTGCCCGGCCATATTGCTGTTGATGGTGCAGGCGATGAGTGTGCCGCCCTGCGAGTCCACTCCGCCCCCAGACTGCGATGCACTGTTGCTCACGATGGTGCAACCAACGGCCAACCAGCCGGACTGGAGCGTCAACCCACCACCGCCTCCGTTCGTGGCTTGGTTCTGCGCGATCATGCAGTCTTTCATGAAGGGGCAGCCGCCGGGACCATTGCCTCCCACATTCCCGATGATCCGGCAATTCATCACCGTACAGCCTGTGCCATAATTATTAAAGACGGTTGTTCCGGGTGAAGAGTTGCTACTGATGGTGCAGTCATATAATGAGCCGCCGCTGTGAAATCGGATTACGCCACTGCCGTCGGTCGAGATGTTTTGTGTGATGGTGCAGTTTGTCGCCACGCCGCCGTAATTGAACCTGAGAGCGGAACTTCCTCCGCTACTGGCTATGTTGCCGATCACCGTGCTGTGCTCCATAAATCCGCCATTGAAGAAGCATACTCCGGCACCCAGAGCGCTGCGGGTTCCCGTGGCGACATTGCCGATGATCACGCTATCGCGCACGATGCCACCGGATTCGCAGCAGATACCGACACCGCCGCCCTGATCGTCGTCAAGCGTGGCCAAGTTGTCCTGAACGGTGCAACGCAACACCGCGCCTCCAGTGTCCAAGTATACGCCAGCACCCCGAAAGGCCGCCTTGTTACTAATGATCACGCAGTCCTGAACCGTCCCCGCAGACATCAATAACCCACTGCCGTAATCGTTGTAGCCACGGGTGATTGTGAAGCCATTCACGACGGCTAGGGGATGGCTGACAGAAAAACACCGTGTGGTGTAGTTACCGTCTACCGTTGTGAAATTTGTTCCACTGGTACTGCGCAGGGTGATGCCATTCGTGATGAGAATCTGGTTGGTGAGCGTGTAGATCCCATTGGTCACCAGTACCGTATTCCCTGGAGAAGCCGCATCGATGGCCCCTTGGATGGATTTCTTGGCCGTCTCCCATGTCAGGCCGTCCCAGGCGTCGTTCCCGGTCAAATCGGAGACATAGTTGGTGGTTTGTGCTTTTGCTCCAGTCCAAGGCAATAGCACCATCGCAGTCACAAGAAAAAAACAACGGAAAAGCGGGGTCATTATGATGTTCCTTTCGTTCACAGTTCTGACGCAAGTCTCCAGATTTGCTCATGGATACAGATTGCCCGTCTGAGTGTCAATGACGGATGACTTTTATCAACAATGTCTGATAGTAATGGGTCACTCACAAAAGGAGAGATTCTTTGGAGGGACGCGCTTTGTCGCGTCCAGGACAATAGAAAGGCGGCCACGACAAAGCCTGGCCCTCCAGAATTTGCAAGCCCCCCCTCTGCCCTGTGAGTGACCCATTATGTCTGATATAGCTTTTCCCTTCCGAATTTGGCACTATTAACTTGTGCATGTGCTATTATGTTACACTTTCCTGAACAAGAGTCGTTTCGGGGCGTACGAGTTTGTCGTCGCGCGTGTCTTCTTTGCCCTGTTGTTAATTCTTGGCCTTGAGACAATGCTGGAGCCGGTTTTGGCGGCAGGCTCTTTACAAACGACAGATCTGAATGGCGTGAAGGTGGAGTATTTTGTTCCGAAAGCCTTAACCCCACGGCTTAGCCTTAACAAAATGACTTTGCTTGATGCCGTACCGGCAGCCGTTTACATTGCAGACCCCGTTCCCCCATTAACACCTGTTCGTATTCCGCGTCCGCTCGTTGCCCAGGCTGGACCGACTCAAGCAGGATCTTCTTTTGCTGTCACATACATTAATAATGGCGCTTCAGACAATTGGGATGAAGTCTGCTCCGACTTCCCTGCGGAAGCCAAAGTTGCACTCAACGCAGCCATCGCCGTATGGGAGACTATCGTACAAACCCCCATTCCGATAACAATCCGGGCGGGCTGGGCGAGCTTGAGTGGCAGCACGCTTGGATATTGTGGAGGCGGGCCTGTTCATCACGACTTTGCGGGTGCGCCCAAGGCATCCACATGGTATATCGGGTCGTTAGCCAACCGGCTCGCCTGTTCTGATCTTGCCACCGCGAATTTCGACATGCACATCACTTACAACATGAATTACTCATGGTATTACGGCACGGACGGAAACCCACCTGCCGGGCAGCATGACCTCATGAGTGTGGCGTTGCATGAGATCGGTCATGGACTCAATTTCTCCGGTTCAATGAGCTACTCGGGTGGTCAGGGGAGTTGGGGGTATGGGTACTCCTACCCAAATGTGTACGACTCTTATGTGCGGGATGACTCGGGAATTGGAATAACGAACACAACCCTCTACCCGAATCCCTCATCGGCTCTCGGCTCCGCATTGACGTCTGGATCCATCTGGTTTCACGGTCCTAATGCCGTGGCGGCAAATGGCGGGCAAAGAGTCAAGCTCTATGCCCCGGCGACATGGTCATCAGGCTCCAGCTTTTCACATCTCGACTACAGCACATTCTCGGGGACAGCCAATCGGTTAATGGTGTATGCCATCGCCGCCGGCGCTTCTATTCATGATCCCGGCCCTGTGGCGGGGGGCATGCTTAGTGACCTGGGGTGGCCCCCGATCGATCATGATTCCCCGACGGTGACCATCAACCAGGCGGCCGCCCAGGCAGATCCGGCGAGCGGATCGCTCATCAACTTCACGGTTGTATTCAGCGAAACGGTGACCGACTTTGCCACCGGCGATGTGACCCTTGGCGGTACGGCCGGAGCGACAACGGCAACGGTCACGGGCAGTGGAAAAAACTACACTGTGGCTGTGAGTGGGATGACCATGAACGGAACCGTAATTGCGACAATTGCGACCGATAAGGCGCATGATGTGGTGGGAAATGGAAATACTACGTCCACGAGCACCGACAACACGGTGATCTACGACGGAACGGCACCAACGGTGACGATCAACCAGGCGGCGGGCCAGTACGACCCAACGAACAGCTCGCCAATCATTTTCACCGTGGTGTTCAGTGAATCCGTGGCTGATTTTACCACGGGTGACGTGACCATTTCGGGCACGACGCCGGGAATCAAAACGGCGACGGTGACCGGCAGTGGTTCAACCTATACTGTGACGGTGAGCGGAATGACAGGCAGTGGCACCGTGATTGCCTCGGTTACGGCAGGAAAGGCGCATGATGCGGCAGGGAATTCTAATACCGCCTCGACTACCACGGATAATACGGTGACCTACGATGTAACGTCCCCAACAGTAACAATCAATCAAGCCGCGGGCCAGTCAGATCCAACAAATAGTTCAGTGATCAATTTTGCCGTGATGTTCAGCGAGTCAGTGGCCGACTTCGCCACCGGCGATGTGACAATTGACGGCACGGCCGGAGCGACGACGGCAACGGTCACGGGCGGCGGCACAACTTATAATGTGGCCGTGAGCGGGATGACGGGCAATGGCACAGTGATCCCCTCGGTGGCGGCAGGAAAGGCGC
>CAJBSZ010000125.1 GCA_903958395.1 uncultured bacterium
CTCGCGACCTGCTGATGTGGGCAGCAATGCCTTTCGGACGAGTTCAGATATCAGTTGACCGGCTGATTCATGCCTTTCACGGGAAAATTGTTTCACCGCAAAGATCACATCATCATCGATGTTTAATGTAGTCCTCATGTGATGAATCATCACGCATCACGCATCAGATGTCAACCCATTGCTGAGTTGTGTCAACAAACAACCTGTCCCCGGTGGTCTCTATCTCTCCGAGACCGAGGCGGATGACCTGCATGTGCAGAAGGTCACGCTGGAGGAGGCCTTCCGCGAGGCGTATGTGGTCAGCAATCATCTGCCGGATCTTCCCACGCTCCAGAAGGTTCTGGATGGGAAGCTATTCGACGTGATGCGGCCCGGGGCGACGTTTATCAATACGGGCCGGGGCGCCCAGGTGAACGAGTCCGAACTGGCTGCCGTATTGCGGCGGCGTCCGGATTTGATGGCCTTGCTGGATGTGACCGATCCCGAGCCTACCCCGGCGGGGAGCGCCTTCTATGAACTGCCGAATGTCCAACTCTCCAGTCATCTCGCCGGTGCGCACGGTGACGAGGTGGTCCGCATGGCCGACACGATGATCGAGGAATTCCGCCGCTGGCAGGAAGGCGAGCCTCTCCGTTACGCTGTGAGCCTAGACATGCTCGACCGTATGGCATGAGGGCTCACAGGTCCTTTCGGCCTTGTCGGTTAATCCCTAAAGCGGCACCCCATGAAGTGGTGCTAAAGCTTTGAAATAGGGCTTTAGCATTGATGGCAGATAGTCTGTCCCCGGTGGTTCGCTCCACGGCTCACCTCTCTCCTTCCCCGACGCACCGGAGCGACAGCAAAGCACGCATCAGAAATACCTATTTTCGTCCCTTGAGCCGCTGTGATGGCCAACTTTGCGCCGGCTTGCCGTCGCGTCCGTAGAATGTCACTTTGTCCGGAGACGCTACTTGATCGCGATAGATGACGACGTTAACGCCTACCGTGCTGCTCTCCTTGGCAGCTGCCGAAGGGAATCGAATGGCGGATATATCTGAGCGCATGGCAACAACCTGTCCCAGAATCTGTGTTGCCGTTGGCGTCCGTGCCTTGACCCACGGTGCTTCAAGGTCGCCCAAGTCTAATCCAAGCGCCATGCAAACAATTGTCTCGGTCAGATCCAATACACGGTGCAAATTGACTTCAACGCGGAAGATGACGGGATGCTCGGTCGGGTCATCTTGTCCAACCAATGGGCGTCGTTGCTCGGAAAGGGCTGTGGTCTCATCTTCGGATAGATAGAGACAGTGAAGATCTCTCGTATTGAACCGATTCCGCCGGCCAGAAGTGAAAAGCCAGTCTGGCGGTGCAAGCAGGGGCGGTTGCCGACTTTCCTTTAAAAGCGTGAAAAACGGCACCGCACGAAACAACCATTTGCGGATGCTTATCGTCGGAACACTCAGCAGTTCTTTGACGAAACGGTCCGGCATTATGTGGGACTCCCCGTAAGAATGTCCTCCACAAGATCAGCGAGTTCCTGCCATTGCCTTGCCTGGACCAGTTTGAGGGGAGCGTCCCCCTCCAAAGTGGGATTGGCGATCCGCAGCCATTTGCGGAAGGAGGCGTCATCCTTGAGTATTCCACGTAGGCGCGCGATCCGCTCAAAATAAGCCAAAGCGTCCTGTAGTGAATCGGCCGCCGGAGTTTTGTTTACAGCCTGGGGCGTCCGTTGCAGCAGAAGGGCCAACTCGCGCAACGTGAGCCCAAAGAGGGTTGCCACCTTCTTTGCCGAAAGGTTCCCGTCATCTTCCCTGAGATCCTGCGTGCCCTGCACGACTTCCTTGATAGAGTCCAGGGGACTTGGCTTTGCCGGTGCCATTCTCATCTGAAGAACCTGCCACTTGGCGATGACTTCGCGAATGCTTTCGCCCGCTTCTTTAAGGGTGTAAGCGATCTCCACGCGCTCGGGCTGTGGAAAGGGACTAAGCAACTTCACCCGGTCTGCGACCATATTTCGCAACCCATGCCCACAAAAGAACACGACGAAAGCCGTGCCCGAACTCCCGCCTTGAACCTCGGCCAGGGACGCGGCCACCTTCATCACGTGATTCGTTCCGTAATGCGCCTCGTCAATCACCGTGATGGGCGGCGCCACCTTGCGCTGAATCAAGGTCTGAATGGGGGATTCCGAAACATGCCAATTCTCCGGCAAGTTCAAACTCTTCCACCATCGTTGTGAAGCCGCATTGCCTCTCAACCGTCGTCGCGTTGATAACCGTTCTTCGCGTTCATGCGAGGGCGATGGATCAACCGCCACCAGAATCTCTTGATCTATGGTTTTCATGTAATCAATATAAACCATCTGACAACCTTGTGTCAACTATCTTGAAAACTGGCGCGCTTACACTTGCCGGCCGCCTCAGCGAAACCGCCAGGATGTGGCGTTTCATGGGCGGGGGGTGTATGGCGAGAAAATTGCGATCATCGGCGCCGGGCAGATCGGGCGCCTTGCTGGATGTGACCGATCCCGAGCCCGCCCCGGCGGGGAGCGCCTTCTATGAACTGCCGAATGTCCAGCTCTCCAGTCATCTCGCCGGTGCGCACGGCGACGAGGTGGTCCGCATGGCCGACACCATGATCGAGGAATTCCGCCGCTGGCAGGAAGGCGAGCC
>CAJBSZ010000126.1 GCA_903958395.1 uncultured bacterium
ATTCAACAGGGATCTGAATCCTGGCGAATCAAACGGCATGGTAATTCTGTGGCCTGCCTTTCTAAAAAAGGTGTTGAGCGCTTGAAGAAGGAACTTGAGGGAGGATATCTTCCTGTACCGCGCCCGGTTTTCTGGACACAGTTTAGCTTTAAGCCGCCGTTAGCATTTTGCCGGCAGCCTGCCAATCACGTCGAGCTTGGTGTGGGCTTTTGAAGCCATTTTTCTCCACGAGCCACTGGTCATTGTATCGTTCAACGAATTCCCCCACAGCCTGGCGGACGTCTTCCAGTGAGTGGAAAATCCGGCCGTAGATCGCCTGCTCCTTGAGCGTTTTGTTGAAGCGTTCAGCCACGCCGTTTGTCTGAGGCTGCTCTACGAAAGCGAAGCTCGGGCTGACACCCCAATACTTGATTTGTTTCAGGAAGTGGTCCGACAGATATTGCGTTCCGTGGTCCATACGCAGGGCTAGGCCGCGCCCGGCATCGGGTCCGACCGAACCGGCAATAGCCATGACCCCTTGGCTGATCGGCTCCAGGGCCGCGAATCGCGTTCCATGCTTACAGACGTGCGACCCCATGCACTCCGCATTCCAATGATCAACCACCGAGAAAATCCAGACCCAGCCATCGGTTACGGTGAATACCCTTGCGCCGTCAGTGCCCCACATCACGTTCGGGGCCTGGGTCACGATCTGCCCATCATGCAGAATGGCGCTGCCGCGCCGGCCACGAGATGGAGAAAGCAGATTGTTCTCGCGCATGATCCGCAACACCCGCTTGCGCCCGACCCGCACGCCATCCCGAATCCGCAGGCGCGCCCATACCTTGCGATGACCTTCGCCCTGGAAAGGAGAAGCGTCGAGATCGGCCTTGACCATACCCAGCAACTCCAGGTCGCCAATGAGGGCCTTAGGTCCTCGTTTCCCGGCTGGAATTCGGTCCTTCTCCAACTGGCAGCCCAGGCGAGCCGAGTAAAATGACGAACGGGGCTGCCCCCAAATCCAACAAACCCGCTTGATGCCATAGGGCTTGCCGATGTCTAGGGAGGTCGTGCAGCTCATTTCTTCGACCTCCTTTTGGCTAAAGGGCCGGGATGCCTCACCCGTGCCCACAATAGCTCGGTCTCCATGGTCAACTCGCCAATTCGCTTCATGGCTGAGTCCAATTCGGCCTGGAGTGGATCACCGATACGACTCTTGAGTCCCTCGTCCATGCCGGCCAAGGCAGCATCACGCCACTGCTCAAGCCGATAGATCTCGACCCCAAGTTCCCTGGAGAGCACATTCAAAGGCTCGCCGCGCAGGATGCGTAACACAACCTCACGCTTCCTGGACGATGTCCACCGCTGGCCCTTCATCAATGGCCCCGAACACTCGACCGTGGTTCCTCCGGTCGGCCTACGGCCTCCCTCCGGACCCATGGTCTCCACCCCCGGCCCACCGCTCTCAAGCATGTCCCCAGTCGTCATTTCCTGGCCCTCCCTGGACCATCATCCTGGCCCAATTCGGTGTCCAAGAAAACCGGGTCCGCCTCACCGGCTATTGAGACTTTCGATGGGGTTGGTGGTGTAAATCAGCCGCCGCACCGCTTCGGGATATTTGAAGAATGTCGCCAGCTCCGTCCAATGGCGTTTCCAGGACATGACCACGTGCGGGTATTTTCTGCCCCAGGTTTCCTCAAATTGGGCCAGTGCCATGAGGCCAGCCTCCTCGGTGGGTGCTGTATAAATCGAGCGCAGGCAGGTAGCAACTTCCTTACGGTCCTTCCAGGCCATCTGCGCCAGCGAATTTCTGACCTGGTGGACAAGACAACGCTGGATCTCGGCCTGGGGATACACGGCCCTGATGGCTTCGGGGAAGCCGGTCA
>CAJBSZ010000127.1 GCA_903958395.1 uncultured bacterium
CGGTTTCGAAAGTCGGCTACGAGGCCAAGGGTTGGTTCGAGACCACGGTGCCGACGACGGTGCTGGGCACTTTGGTGCATCACGGGGTTTATCCGGATCCGTATGTCGGCACCAACAACATGCTCATCCCGGATGTCTCGGATACTCACAATACGAAGTATGATCTGGCGAAATACAGTCACCTGCCGGATAAGTCCAATCCGTGGCTGAAACCCTGGTGGTTCCGGACGGAGTTTCAAGTGCCGGCGGACTACGCCGGCAAGACGGTCTGGCTGAACCTGGACGGGATCAATTACCGTGCCGAGGTCTGGCTCAATGGCGTGCGGATTTCCACGACCAATGATCTGGTCGGCATGTTCCGCCGCTTCCGTCTGGACATCACCGCGGCGGCCAAGCCGGGCGCGCTCAATGCGCTGGCGGTACGGGTCTACGGGTTGGATCGTCCGGGCAGTCCCCTGCCTGAGCCTCTGGGCGGCTTTAATGCCAGTGATGGATATCTTGGGGCGGGGGACAATGAGGTGCTCAAGAACGTCACGCGCCCCTGCGCGGTGGGCTGGTGGGGCTGGCAACGTGCGGCACGCGACCGCGGGATGGGTCTCTGGCAGCATGTGTGGCTTGAATCAACCGGGCTGGTGGCCGTGCGCGACGTGGCGGCGTTTCCCGAGGTGGCGTCGGCGGACAGCGCGCAAGCGCCCGTGACCGTGCGCGCCTTCCTCGCACCTTCGGGCAAGGCGGAGCAATCAGTCGAAGTCGTTGTGCGTTTGACACCCGACGGGTTCGAGGGTGCAACGGTCGAAGTGCGCAAATCGCTGCGCTTGAAGCCCGGAACTGAAACGGAAGTGACCTTGTCCCCCGCCGAGTTCCCCGCGCTGGTCTACAAACAGCCGCGGCTCTGGTGGCCGGTGACGTATGGCGAGCAACCGCTTTACCGGTTGAATGTCGAGGCGTGGGTCGATGGCAAGCTCAGCAGCACGGCCAGTTCGCTCTTCGGCATGCGTTCGGTCGGAACGACGCTGCTCCCCACGGGCGGCCGCGTCTGGGTGGTGAACGGGCGTATCATCCGCATGACCGGCGGGCATGTGGTTGCGGACTTCATGATGAGCTGGAGCGCGCAGCGTTACCGCGACGAGGTGAGGATGCTGGCGCATGACAACCACACGATTGTGCGCGTCAACGGTTCGGGGATCATGATGCCGGAGGCGTTCTTTGATGCCTGCGACCGGCAGGGCGTGCTGATCTGGCACGACATGGCGCGGAGCTCTCCGCGCGGCGGAGTGCCGGACGAGGTGGCCCCGATCTATCTGGCGAATATGGAGGATTGCATCCGCCGCATGCGCGGCCACGCGAGCATGCTGGTGTATTGCGGCTGCAACGAGGTGGTGACTGGTGAGAATATCGGGGTGCCGCTCCAAAATGAACTCCTGCCCCGGCTCGACCCCGGACGTCCTTGGATCGTCAGTTCCGGCAGCGATGCCCCGTGGGCGCGGGAAAAGATCGCGACCGCCTCGTTTGGCCCCTACGGCCAGATCCCGCTCTGGCGATATTTCCAGTTCTACCGCGACGGGGGCGGCTTCACTTCGAAGAACGAGATCGGACTAGCCTCGCCGCCGCCGCTGAATTCGGTGAGCCGGTGCATCCCCGACCTGGCGGAGCCGGATCCCGAGACCCGGCCGTTCAACCGGACCACCGGCTACCATGATGCCATGGGCTCTTTTATGCGGCCCTCGGACCAGGCGATTCGGATTGATATCGGAACGCCCGCGACGATGGCCGAGTACCTGGCCATGGCCGATCTCTATAATGGAGCCTGTTACCGGGCGATCTTTGAGGGCGCCAATGCGGGACGGCCCAAGAATTCGGGCACGCACCTTTGGAAGGTGAACGCCGCGTGGCCCGGGTTCCAGTGGCAGATTTACGATTGGTATCTGCGTCCCAATGCGGGCTATTACGGGATGCGCTCCGCCTGCAAGCCGTTGCATGTGCAGGCGAGCCTCAACGATTTCACGGTCCAGGTGGCCAGCACGCTGCCGGCGCCCAAGCCGGGATTGAAGGTCCGTATCACGGTGGTTGGACTCGATGGAGCCAAGGAGGCGGAAGAAACACGGGTGGCCGATGTGCCGGCCGATGCGACATTGCACCTGGGGCGTCTGCCGGGCGTGGTCACCAATGGCCGGATGCACGTGTTAGCCTTGGATCTATTGGATGGCGAGGGCAGGGAACTGGACCGGACGGTGACCTGGCTTCAGAAGGACGAGTGCTGGCAGGATCTTCTCAAGTTGCCCTCCGCCGATGTGCGCGCCGAGGTGGTCCACAGCGAAGTGCGTGATGGCGAAACCACCCACCGGATCCGGGTGGAGAACAAGTCGAGCTGTCCTGCCCTGCAGGTCTGGCTCGAAGTGCTCAAGGGATCGCAGGGCCAGGAAGTGCTCCCGAGCTTCTGGAGCGAGAATGCACTGACCCTGCTGCCCGGCGAGCGGCGTGAGGTGAGTGTCAGTTACCGTACAAGCCTCATCGGGAGCGCCAAGCCGTTCCTTGCCGTCGGCGGCTGGAACGCGATGCCGCGCGAAACCGATGTCGGCAGTGGACGCGCCACGCCGATGACGTTGGCCGTGGGTAAACCGTCAATGGATGAAACCCAGACCTTGACTTTTACGGCTGAGCAGCGTTCGGAGAAGGGGTCGCGCTATCAGACCTGGGCGGTTCCCGTGTGGATGGATGGCCAGTTGCTGCGCTACGTGCGGGTGGGATTACGGGGGGGCGAGAAACAGTCGGTTTCCTGTTCCCTCTTCCCGCTGCCGGCGGGGCGGCACACCTTCAGCATTGGCGAGGCGAAGGAGCCAACCGTTGTTGCTGAGATTCCTGCACCAGTTTGGACGATCGGTGCCAAGGACGGTACGCCGCACGATCTCTGCTATCAGGGCGGGGCTGGTTTGAAGGCTGTCGCCGGGGCGCGGTTCACGGTTGGAGTGTCGGATCCGGCGAAGGACTGGCCGGCGATCCAGCCGGGGCGCAAGAACAAGGAGGCGGGTGATGCGGCGCGCGTCAATATGGTGAATTTCCAGGTGGACGCCGCAGGGGACGGAGCTGGTGCCTGTGTGGTGTTTAAGCTGATGGATGCCGATCGCATGAGCGCGGAATCGCTGAACGTCGAATTGAACGGGACGAAGCGCGCGCTGCATGTGTTTGGAAACCGGTGCAAGGGAAGCCTGGACAAACCTGAAAAAAGCACGCCGTTCCGGCAGTTGATCGTATTTCCCAAGGGAACGTTGAAAGCTGGAAACAACGTGCTGAAAATCGAAAGCCTGGTGGGAAGCTGGATCATGTATGACGGGCTCGAACTGCATCGTTTGTAAGTTAGCAGCCTGTTGAAAAACATAAATCCAATCCAAGACGGCTCGGCAGGGACGCCTCGCCCTACCGAAATCCAGGAGCTTTCACAAGGTAGGGCGAAGCCTCCGGCTGAGCCGGGAGTTTTTCGACAGGCTGTTAGGGGAAGGAGACGGGGAATGAGTGTAAAAATCATGTCAGTGGTGGTGTTGGGTGTTGCAGTTCTGGCGCAAGCCCAGGAGGCGGTTCCGGTGAATCCGGGGTTTACCCCCGAACAGGCGGCGGCCATGGAGGCGCAGATCCGCCAGAGCAAGTCGTCGGACGTCCTCTATCCCGGTTCCCGGGTTCCCCCTGCACAGACTCGGGCGGCCGTCGTCATTGACGGCAAGAGCGGGGGACGGCGCTGGTGCGGCATCGGATCGACACCGGCGACGGCGATGGAACGGCAACTGATGCACTATCCCGCCGCGATCCAGCAGGACATCCTCGACTTCATGTTCAAGCCGAACTACGGGATGGCGTTGACGCACCTGAAGGTGGAGGTCGGTGGCGACAACAACTCTACGGCGGCGGTTGAACCCAGTTTTGCCCATACCCGCGAGGAGCTGGCGCATCCGAACTTCCACCGCGGCGGCAATTACTGGCTCATGCGCAAGGCGCGGGACATCAACCCCGGAATCGAGCTGGGCGCGTTGGCCTGGACCCAGCCTTACTGGGTCGGCAACGGAAGCGGGCGCACGGACAACGTCAGTTTCTTCACCCGGGAGAGCGCGGATTACTTCGTGAAGTTCTACGAGGGGGCGCGCAAGGAGTGGGGGCTCGAGATGCAGTATTTCTCTGCCGAGCAGAACGAGCGGCATCCGGGCGGACAACGCGAGTGGATCGTGAACTGCCTGCGTCCGGCCTTCAACCAGGCCGGGTTCCCGCACGTCGGGTTCGTGATCGACAATGGCGGATGGCCGCTGCGGGCGGAGGATAAGGATCCAGCCTATCTTAAGCACATCGCCGCGCTAGGCCGTCATTATGTGGAAAACAGTCCGCAGCATATTGCACCGCCCGACATTCAGGCGCTGGGGGTGCCGCTCTGGAATGCCGAAGGCTGGTCGCGGGTCGGCGAGACTTGGCCGCTGGCGATCTACTTTGCCGAATCGGTGGCCCGCGGGTACGTCGATTCAAAGGTCGTCCAGTTCACGACGTGGCCGATCCTCGCCGGCGGCCTGCCCGGCTCCCTGTACGGGACGACGGGCCTGATGCTGGCCAACAAGCCCTGGTCCGGGTATTACCAGCTCTACCCGACGGTCTGGATCACGGCGCACTTCAATCAGTTCGCACCGATGGGATGGCGGACCGTGGATGGCGGGTGTGGGGGGCTGTTCGTCGAGACCAATTCCGTCTATGACCGCTGGACCCTGGGTTCGGCGGGCAACAAGGACGAATGGAAGCGGGCCCGGGTGAACTACCTGACCCTCGCGAGTCCTGACGGGAAGGACTACTCGATCATCGCGGTCAACACGTCCCCCTTCGCACGGACCCTTGACCTGGAACTGCGGGGGTTGCCCGACAAGCCGCTGCAGCAATGGACGTCCACCGAGCGGGACCAGTTCGTGGAGGGTGGGGTGATCCGGCCGCAGGGCGGCAAGTTCACACTGGGTCTCGAGCCGTGGTCCATCTGCTCGCTGACGACCACGACGGGCCAGCAGAAGGGAAAGCCCAGGGTGGCTGTGCCGCCGGACGAGACTCTGGCATTGCCCTATCGCGATGATTTCGAGACCTACGCCATCGGCGCGGATGCCCGTTACCAGTCGTGTTCGGCTGGCTATTTTGAAACCGATCAGGCGCCGGGCGAAAGCAAGACGCTTCGCCAGATGGTGCCGGCCAAGGGGTTGACCTGGTCGATTCCCAAGGACAACTATCCCTGCGTGGCGATCGGGGATGTGCGGTGGTCAGATTATGAGGTCAGTTCCGACGCGCGGCTGGAGGGCAAAGGCTGGATCGCCCTCTGGGCGCGGGTGGCGCGGTTCCGGGACCACGGCATGGCGGGCTACTACCTGAGGGTGGACCAGGACGGGAACTGGGAGCTGGGTGTGGCGCAGAACCGGCATGGCCCCGTCAATTTCTATACCGAGAAGACGTTGGCGACGGGGCGCATTGCCGGATTCAATCCCGACGCCTGGCACAAGCTGGCGATCCTGGCCGACGGCAACCGGTTGCAGGGCAGTATTGACGGCAAGGGCGTCGCGGAGGCGCGGGACAACCTGTTTGCCGCCGGTGCGGTCGGCTACTCGACATGGGCGGCGGGAATCCAGAAGGATTACGAGGATGTGAAGACGGCGAGGGTCATTGGCACCCCGTATGGCCGGGCGCGCTACGACAACCTGCTGGTGCGTGCGGTGCCGGGAAAGCTGTCGCAGGCCGGCTGGAAAGCGACGGCCAGCACGCAGCACGCGGGCAACGAGGCCGCCAAGGCGATTGATGGTGATCCCGGCACGTTTTGGCACTCGGAATTCAATAACAGGGGGCCGTTGCCGCAGGCGTTGACGCTGGATCTGGGGCAACCGCACCCGGTGAAGGAAGTGCGGGTCTTGCAGCGTCAGGACGGTGGCCACTGCTATATCACGCGATTCGCGCTCTACCTGAGCGAGAACGGGCAGGACTTCGCCAAGGTGGCCGACGGCCCGTGGACGGATGATGCGGCGATGAAGGCTGTTGCCGTTGTGCCCCGGCGCGCCCGGTACGTGAAGATCGAGGCGCTGGAGGCGAGTGGAGGCCGCAAGGCCAATGTCTCCATCGCGGAAATCCAGGTGATCACCGAGTCTTCTCCATAGTCTCGTCCGTATCACATTCTATGCATAACCCATTTAGCATTGGATAATATGAATCCAAAATAATTGAAAGGTACATACCATGAAGCGGTCTGAAATGGGTAAAATCGGGGTGATGGCTTGTCTTGTGGTGGGGATCGGCGTGGCCGTCAGTCGGGCGGCGAATCCCGATGACGGCAAGTCGCTTGAGCGTGGAAACGAGCGGCCACAGGAGATCCCGTTGTGGCCGGAGGGGCGGATGACCTCGCTCAGCGAACCGGAAAAGGTGATCGAAAAGAGCAAGGATCCGGTCAAACAGGACCGACGTATCTTCAACGTCAGCATCCCGACCATCACGTTATATCGGCCCGCCTCTACTTCCACCAATGCTCCCGTGCCGGCGGTGGTGATCTGTCCCGGCGGCGCCTATGGCGGACTGGCGTTCGATATCGAAGGCAGCGATGTGGCGCGCTGGTTGAACAGCCTGGGCATCGCCGGCGTGGTGTTGAAATACCGGGTGCCGATGGCCAAGGATGACGGCAAGCACCGTCTGCCCCTGCAGGATGCCCAGCGCGCCCTCAGCCTCGTCCGGTCCCGGGCCGCCGAGTGGAACCTTGACCCGCAACGGATCGGCGTCATGGGCTTTTCCGCCGGAGGACATCTGGCAGTGAATGCCTGCAATCATCATGAATGCCGTGCCTATGACGCCTTCGATGCCGTTGACCAGGCTAGTTGCCGTCCGGATTTCGCGGTACTGGTGTATCCGGCCTATCTGGCGCCCAAGAGCCCCGGCCCGGACCTGTATCCGGAGATCAAGGTGACATCCAATACCCCGCCGACGTTCCTGGTGCACGCGGAGGATGATCCGATCTCGGTTGAAAACAGCCTCTTCTACTATCTGGCCCTCAAGAAGGCCAATGTGCCTGCCCAGATGGTGCTCTATGCCAAGGGGGGCCATGGTTATGGGCTGGGCATTGGGCGTGGGCCCGTGGCCGGATGGCCGCAGGCCTGCCGGTTGTGGATGGAAGACCAGGGTATCGTGGCCGGGGAAGGTGAACGTGTAGCGGGGTGCCAGGTGCAACAAAATTACTTCCTAGGCAGCCAGCTTATCACCAACCTCAATGCCGGCAAGCCGCAGACCGTTGTTACCTATGGAACCAGTCTGACTGCCGGTGGGGCCTGGGTGGGGCAGATGAAGGAGGCCCTGGATCATAAATACAAGGGCTTGATTACGGTCATCAACAGCGGCAAGGGCGGCATGTGGTCGAAGTGGGGAGTGGATAACCTGGATGCCCTCGTGATCCAGAAGAAACCCGACACGGTTTTCATCGAGTTCGCCATGAATGACGCCTTCCTCACGTACAAGACTTCGGTTGCGGCGGCGCGGACGAATCTGCTCAACATGATCGACCGCATCCAGGCGGCCAAGGTGGACACGGAGATCATCCTGATGACGATGAATCCGCCGATTGGCGTTCACCTCGAGCGGCGCCCGAAGATTGCAGATTACGTCCAGATGTACCGGGATGTTGCCAAGGAGAGGACTCTGCAACTTATTGACAACTATCCGAACTGGGAGCGCGTCTTGCGGGCTGACGCTCAACTGTACACGAAATATGTCCCCGATGGCATCCATCCCGGGGCTGAAGGGTATCGCCTCGTGGTAATCCCGGCGATTCTCAAGTCATTCTACAGTCATTGAGGAAGCCCTTGTATTTAAAGGGGTTTGGTTATAAATTATTTTTCAGGTCAAAACGGAAGGCAGTTACATGCCAACAATAAGCAGGTTTTACGGAATTCTCATTGGCATGTTTTTCGACGAGCATGCACCGCCACACTTTCATGCGAAATATGGGGAATATCAGGCATCAATCGGGATTCGCGACTTGTCAGTCTTGAGTGGCAGGCTTCCTCCCAAGGCCTTGGCGTTGGTCGTTGAGTGGGCGACGCAACATCAGGACGAATTGATGGCTGACTGGTTGCTTGCGGAACAGCACGGAACTCTCAAGCCAATCCAACCGCTATAAGAGGTGCATCGTGTATTGGGATATCATCACTGCGGAGCATTTGGACGGATACCGGATCAAGGTTTGTTTTCGTGACGGCAAATCGGGCGTCGTGGATCTTGCCTCTTGCATTGCCGAAGGAGGCGTCTTCCGGGAAATTGCCGACATCGACGTGTTCCGGAAATTTATGATCGATCCTGACTGGCATGTGCTTTCGTGGCAAGGGGGAAGCATTGACATTGCTCCAGAAACCGTCTATGCGTCCGCAACCGGGACGATTCCCTTGCAACGGGTTGCCGAAAGCCATCCCTCGTACGGATGATTCCGTCTTTTCTGTATGGCAGCCCCGCCATGGCGCAGCTGTGTTGAGTGGCGTCATGGTGCAAAGGTTTACCCTGGCCGTGCTCCAGGAATTTCCCGCATGTAGGGCGGATGCTTGTCAAGCCGTAGCCCAATGGCGAAGACTGATCCCCAGCCGCCGAGGCACCCTCTGTCATCAATTTTGATGACATGACGCAGGGCCTCGATCTGCGGTATATTTGCTGCGAATTAAGGGAAAGAGGGAGGGAAGGCTCATGATGGTGCGAACGCTGTGCTGTGGCTTATTGGTGACGCTGGTGGGTGGGGTCGGGGCGCAGGTCCCGCTCCCGGAAAATCCAGGATTCACGCCGGAACAGGCGGCGGCCATGGAGACGATGATGAGGAACAGCAAGTCGTCGGATGTGCTGTATCCCAAGGCCATGGCCAAACCGGCCCGGACCCGGGTCCCCGTGAAGATCGACGGAAAGACCAAGGGACGGCGCTGGGTGGGCGTCGGCTCGGCCCCCAGCAATGCCATGGGGCGCATGCTGCAGTTCTATCCCGAGGACATCCAGAACGATATCCTCGACTATTTCTTCAAGCCGAATTTCGGCATGGC
>CAJBSZ010000128.1 GCA_903958395.1 uncultured bacterium
AGTGACCCATTTCGGATTTCAGAAGCATCCGCAGATTCCTCCTAATTTCCGTCCCTATCCTTCAAATATTTCTGTTCTCGATGCGGCTGAGATGGAAAAGCCGCCGCAGCAAGGCTTTGGGTATTCCCATCTGGTGGAGGTCATTCGGGCCAAGAAGCCGCACGTTGTGATGATCTACAATGATATGGCAGTTGTTTCACGTTTTCTAGAGGAGATTCGCAAGTCAGGCATTGTGCGGACTTTTAAGGTCTGGATCTACTGCGATCAGGTCTATGATCGCCAGCTCCAGGGAATGATTGATATTCTGAATCGCGATGCGGATCGCGTGTGTCCAATTTACGAGTGAGGGGATTCCAGTCCAAGTATCCCGTCCGCTCCCCTTTTCGTCGCCGGATGACAAAAAACAACCGATGAACCGGCAGTCTTGCCAGAAACGTCTGAAGGGGTTTGATTTCGACCGTAAGCCCGTATTTACGGCGGACATCGGCCACCTTGGCCTCGTACTCGCGCTCAATCGCTAACAGGCGTTTGGCGATCAGGCTGGCGTCAGTCTTGACTCCCTTGCGCCCCCGTCCTTCCGTCTGCCGTCGGAGCGCCTCTTTTCTCAAGTCCTCATGATAGGCATGCAATCGATCCAGATCGCGCCCCATGCGCCGCTCCATGCCGGCGAGGAAGGGTGCCAACCGTTCCCGGGCCAACACCCTGGCGGCGGGGCCAAACACGTCCCGGATCCGATCCGGTTGCCATGGGGCGGGCAAGTCATCCCCAGACCCGTCGAGTAACACACTCCAGGGTGCTGAACCCCCTTCCAACACCACCGCCGCCATTCCCTCCGCGCGGGCTGCGTTGCCTTCGTTCACGGTGACCGCAAGAACATCTTCGCGCTTTTCGTCCGACACAGCCACCACGCGGAACACCATCAGGCGATAGCAGGCAACCGCCGTCTTCATTTCTGTGAACCGATACGTAGCGTTGTCGAACACAAGCGCCTTTCGCAACACCTCGGCGGCATCCGGCGCCTTCCCCTCCGAAATGTCGAAGCCGATTTCGGTTCGCCGTCCCCGTGTCTCGATCCGCCGCCCCAATATCTCTACCCAGTCAGACTCCAGGGTCACGCGCCGGGCATTCTCCGGAATGCTGGCACCACACCCGAGTCGCTGAAAATCCCCGCATCGAAACGCATTTTGGAGTGAAGTGGAGAGAAGCGCATCCAGGCCTTCCGGCTCAACCGTCTCGACCACGGCGCCTTCCGCGACCAGTGCCCTGGCCATCCATTCAGAAAGGCTGTTCATCCGGTGGCGAACTCCTCTCCAAAAAGATCCTCGTCGTAGGTTTTGACTTCCTTGTAGCGGTCACGGGCCGCCAGAAGGCGGTCTTCCAGCGCTGTAAACGCCGTGTCACGATGGGACTCGGTCTCGGCCACCCACGCGGAGAAAACCAACTCCGCCAAGTCATGCTCCTCATCCATCTCGCCCAGAATCGCCTGGATTTCGCCGACAACGAGTTCAAACATATTGATCTTCTCGTCAAGGATGGCGAGCAGGCGATCCTCCAGTGTGTGCCGGACGGACAGGTTGAACACAAACACTTCGCGCGTTTGCCCGATACGGTGGACACGCCCGATCCGTTGTTCGATGGCCTGGGGATTCCAGTGCAGGTCAAAATTCACGAGGGTATTGCAGAACTGGACATTGCGCCCCTCTCCCCCGGCCTCGGAACACAAAAGCACCGGAACGGTGTCGCGGAACTCGGCAATGGCCGCATCCTTTCCGGGCCCTGAGAGATGTCCGTCGAAGCGCGCATGAGGAATGCCTTCTGCAGTCAGCACCGCCGCCAGTCTGTCGAGCGTGGCGTTGTAGCGTGCAAACACCATTTTCTTTTCCGTCGGGTTACGGCGCAGGATCTCCAGCAACGCTCGTGTTTTGGAAGACTCGCCGCCCAGCGCCGCGTACCGGTCACGTAGGGCAGCCCACTCGCCGGGACACTCCCCTTTTGCCAGGCGACCGAGCGAAGCCTCGGCGGCGGCCGGGGAAGACCCCGCCGCCTGAAGCAGATGATTCAAGGCCATCCGGTGATGCCCCGCCGTCGGTGCCCGGCACGCCTCCCGAATGGCCTCGCTCAACGCGGCATAACAGTCCCGCTCGGCCTCATCGGGATCCACCCGAACGGTCAGAGCCTGACGTGGCGGCAGTTTCACATCCACCAACGCACGGGTATTTCGGATCATGACATCCCGCATCAGCGCCTGGAGCCGATCGCGGTTAGCCGGCGAACGCGGCTGGCGGGGCGTGACGTAGGAGGCCTTGAAATCGCTTTCTGTCTTGAACAGGCCTGGCTTGAGCAGGGTGAGAAGATTGTAGAGTTCAATCAGGTTGTTTTGCACCGGCGTGGCAGACAACAACAGAAGAAACCGCTTCTGAAGGGCATCCACCACCTGCCAGTTACGCGACCGGCGGTCTTTGAGATGATGTGCCTCATCCACGATGACCAGATCGCGAGGCGTCCCCGTGACCCACTCGAAATGACGTGCCGTGCGGGCTGATGCGAGCGAGGCGATGATCCGGGGTTGCGCCCAGAATGCACGGGGATCGTCGCGGAACAACGCATCGTGACTGGTTGCGAATTCCATCCCGAATTTGATCCGAACTTCCTCCTCCCACTGCCCGACCAGTGAGGGCGGGGTGAGGATCAAGACCTGTTCAACCATACCCCGCAACGTGTACTCTTTCAGAATCATGCAGGCTTCAATGGTTTTGCCCAGACCGACCTCATCCGCCAGCAGTACCCGCCCCCTGAATTGTTTAAGCACTTTTCGAACCGTCTCGATCTGATACCAAAACGACGTCACCCCATTCAACTGGTCAAGGCAGAGCAGGTCGTCGAATCCCTTGACCAGGGCGAGATGCGCATAGGCATTGAGCAAAAGCATGTCCTCACGCGACGCCACCGGCTGCCGTTCGAGTTCCTGATAGGCATCCACACCGGGCACGCGAAATTCAACGGGGAGGGGAAATGAGAATCGGCGCAAGGACGGCGGGGCGGCCTCACCCACCACGGGAACTGGCACCGGAGGGGAAGCCACAACCCCCTTCGTCCCGGAGACAGGCTTCACCGGACGCAGGGTGCCTTTTCGAATCGGCTTCCCCTCTGGAGTGGGTTTCCACTGCCCGATTTTCTTCAGCCAGCGAGCGCCAAAAGTCATGGTTACGGGAGGGAAAACTTTTAGCATCGAATACTTGTCAAGTTGGTGTTGCAGCAAAAGCCCTTTCGCCAGCGGCCACCGTCCCAATTGCGCGAGGGCAATCGCCTCAAAGATCAGCGACGAATAGTGGGGCTCGAACCATTTATGAAGCCGCTTGATAAACCGTAGCGCCTGCTCGGGTTCACCAGCCACGATGGAAGCGAGAACCGCATCAGAAAGGATCGCGCCATTTGAGGCATTGTGATCAACCGCCTGAACGGCAAGGGCGGCAAGTTTCTTGTCCGGAGTCGCCATCGCCATGGCAAGACGATCCAGCCACTGACATTCATCGGCGGACAAGGATGCTGAAAACTCTTCTTCGAAGTTCATGGCAAGGAAAGATACGAATTGTCGTTAAACATAAACACGATACAAGCCTAAACTTGAAATTCATCTC
>CAJBSZ010000129.1 GCA_903958395.1 uncultured bacterium
AGACAGGCTCCCGGGAGAAGGTCGCGGCGCACAGCGCCCCTCCCACGGAGCCATGAGAAAATGACCATACCTGCACGATCAGAGCTTTCAGTGTAGGGCCGCCGCTTGTCGGCTGGCCGTCTTTATGTGCGCTTTTACAGCGTCTTTCGGCCAGCCGGCAAGCGGCGGCCCTACGAAAGAAAATCCATAATGAGAATTTCTTGAATTCGCTTGACCCAAGAGGGCTTGTTTCAATATAAGGTCACTAATAAGAACAGTATATTGAGTCAAAGAATAGTATTACATGCTTTATATGAATCTTCCCTTGCCAGTACCGGTTGACAGAGCGCTCAAGAAACTTGGCGCGGATTTATCATTGGCGCGGCGGCGGCGCAGCTTAACCCAGGCCATGATGGCGGAACGGCTTGGCACGTCCATCATGACGGTACGCCGGATGGAAGCCGGGCATCCCGGTACCGCCCTGCAGTATCGGGCGCGCGCCCTGCAGGTCTTCGGGGAACTGGAAAAAATCAGCGACTTGCTGGACTCTGCGAAGGATACCGTCGGACTCATCCTGATGAATGAGCAGGTCCCCATACGAGTTCGCAAGCCTAAACAGGGGGGAGGAGTCTTGTGATGGGCGCCATCAAAAATACGAGGAACACACAGAAAACTCAGCTCGATGTTTGCATCGGCAAGGATGGGCTTCCTGTATGTGGGGAACGGGTTGTGGCGGCTGGCTCCCGCCTTCGACCTCAACCCGTTTCCGGACAAGGATCGTGAGTCAAAAACCTGGCTCAGCGAGGATACCGGCCCCATCACGGCCATCGAGACCTTGCTTGAAAAGGCTGCCTACTTTCATCTAGGAAAGCCCGAAGCTCTCGCACTCTTAGGCGAGGTCTATGGTGTTGTTGCCCAGTGGCGTTCTTTAGCGATGAGCGCCGAAGTAGGCCTGACGGCCGAAGAAGTCGAGGAATTTGCGCCCGCATTCGAGCATTCGGAGATGGACAAAGTTAAGGCCCTATGTCGTTAGCCCTTCCATGATCCGGCCACCGCGTAACCGCGGCGGCTACGTAGCCGCACCTGTTAAGGCGTGGTTCTTTCAAGATCATGTCCAGATGATTTCCGAAGCCCGCATTCAGGATTCAGACTTCCTGCCTCCCTCACGCTCACCCCTCCCCCTTCACGGCGCCAAACACATTCAGCATATTGCTTACATCCCGAATGAATACCGGAAGATACGCCTCGGCTATTTGGTGCCAGCCAGCACCGCCCGCCCCTTGTCGGTAAGGCGGTATTTCTGAAGGCGGCTTTGGGGCTTCTCCGGGATCGTACGCTCGACCAAACTTTCGGCAAGCAAGTCCCGCATTGATCGTTTGAATGCGCCGGTCACAGTAACACGCCCTGTCTTCTTGGACCACTCGGCCGCAGTTAGCGGAGTCGCGATCAATGCCTTCAAGAGCGACTCGGCCCCTGACTCGGCCCCTGACTCGGCCCCTGACTCGGCCCCGCTTGGCGCTAAAGGAATGATCGTCGTAAACATTTCACCCTCTACAAAGGATGGAGCCGATGCCCCGGGCGCATAGAAGGGATGATAGTGCGTCACCTTGTTGATTCCCGACCCCAAAGACTCAAACTGACCCAGTTGAATCATGAACTGGCAGATGGTCGGGTTCTTCGGATACGGGGTGAAATTAAGGGGATCAATGGGGCCATGCCCGTGGGGGATATTCGGATTCTTGAACTCAACCCGGTCCTGGTAAATCTTGATGGTGGCGGCCGCCGGACTGACATATTCGCGGTGGGCAATGACATTCGCTACCAACTCACGAAAAATCAGGGATCGGAGACTAACCCGTATCACGCCCTCAAGACAGAAGGGATCGTTGAGATGCTTGTCAATGAATCCCATGAGAATATCAAAGGAATCAATCAGGTTAGTGCATACAAGTTCCCGGTCATCATACCGCTCGGTGTCGCGCCGCCTCAGCAATGCGTCGAATTTGTAGCCGGGCGCAACACTCTGGATGATCGAATCTGTCCCAAACATGAGAGCCGCCGCCAGTGTATACCCGACCTTTCCGGTGAAAACATCACGCCGGACAAATCCTGCAATGTTCAGCAATGCCTCGGGGGACAAATTCGCCCAGGGATGCTTTGGCTTGCGGGCCTCCATCAAAACCTTGGCCTTCTCAAAAAGGTCAGGCCTCAAATCAGACATCTCCAAATATGGAAGAACCCGCTGCTCGGTGTACGTCCCCGTCTTGCGGTTGACCAAGGCGGCAATCCGGTTCAGGCCGGAAATCTTGTAATCCCCGTCCTGGCTTCGGAGATAAACATGCCCTGCAGTCTGATGGACATTTGAACTGGCCGGCACCTGGATCTTGATAACCCATCGTTCATTGATTTCCAAGGCCTGTGGAAAGAGAAGACGGGGTGGGTCAAGTTTGGTGGGATTATTCGACAGGCTCGCAATTTCCACGGTCATCCGCTCCACCGCCTCAGGAGACACCCCCGTCACCGTCCCGTCATCGGACACCCCCAGAACAACCAGCCCGCCATCCATGTTGAGAAAGGCGCAAATGGTTTCAAAGAGGTTCTTCGGCAGGGCATTCGACGCCTCCTTGAATTCCAAATCAACCCCTTCCTTACGGCCAAAAGGGTATTCCGCTGGATCAGGCTGCTTCGTGTTCATGGTTTTTCTCATTGCCCAGTACGCTATTCATTGCCGTTCCACCCGTCAAGCAAACCCCGACTTGTCCTCCCGCTCCCTCGGATCACCCCCGCCCGATTGGCATAGACATGCAACTGCCTCAGGAATGTATAGTAGGGATACCGTTTTCTGTCACCATTCACGAAAATGGCCTGCTCCCCGGAAGCCCCCACGGCAATCGGCCGCACCGCCTTGATATATATAGCCGTATTCAGACTTCTGCCTCCTGAATACTGACTTCTCCCACCGCGTAACCGCAGCGGCACCGTAGCCGCGCCGGTTATGGCGTGGCTCTTTCAAGATCATGTCCAGATGATTTCCGAAGCCCGCATTCAGGATTCAGACTTCCTGCCTCCTGAATACCAGTAAAACCCTCTTCGACCCCAAACTTTTTTCTTTGTGGGAGGATGGCCAAGACAGGCTCCCGGGAGAAGATCGCGGCGCACAGCGCCCCTCCCACGGAGCCTTGAGAAAGCCATTCCTCGTCAGTGCCCAGTGGCGTTCTTTAGCGATGTAGTCCTTCCATGATCCGGCCACCGCGTAACCGCGGCGGCACCGTAGCCGCACCGGTTAAGGCGTGGTTCTTTCAAGATCATGTCCAGATGATTTCCGAAGCCCGCATTCAGGATTCAGACTTCCTGCCTCCCTCACGCTCACCCCTCCCCCTTCACGGCGCCAAACACATTCAGCAT
>CAJBSZ010000130.1 GCA_903958395.1 uncultured bacterium
GGATCCAGCAAAAATCGTGAAACGCCCTTCCGGGAGGAATTAAGAATAAAGTTTTGAGGCGCGATGCACAGATGGAGTGGCCTGCCCTGAGCTGAGTCGAAGGGCTTATTTCTCCCAATTCCAGCGAAGAACCGTTGCGGAATTTTTGGCTCGGGTACTCCCGAACGAAAATACCGCAACATTCTCTTCCTTCGCGTGCTTCGCGAGCTTCTGTTCAAATTCTTCTGTGGATTAGCGGAAATTAGTGAAAATCAGTTGAAGTCCCTCTTTTCCCGGATACTTATGGCATGGCCGCGCAGGAAGGCGGCACCGGTCATGGGTTTTCGGCCCTCAGGCTGAACTTCCAGAAGCCGGATCGCCTGCAAGCCCGTCTGAATCAACAGACCCTCGCCCTTCTCCTCAAGAACCGTACCAGGAACCCCATTTCCCACTTCCACCCGCGTTGCCAGCACTTTCAGGATTTTTCCCGGCGCCCCGGGCATATCGCAGAAAGATCCGGGGCGGGGATGGAACGCCCGGACATGGTTATGAATGGTCGTGGCGGGCAGAGCCCAATCAATCCTGCCATCCACCTTCTTGAGCTTGGGGGCAACAGAGGAAAGGGAATGATCCTGTGGGACACGGGGGGCTTTGCCAGCCCGGATCAACTCCACCGTCTCGCCCAGAAGGGACGCTCCCGCCATCGCCAACTTGTCGTGGAAGCTGCCCCCGGTGTCCCCGGGCTCAATGACCACCTCACGCTTCAGAATCATGTCGCCGGTGTCCATCCCCTCGTTCATGAACATCGTCGTGACGCCTGAAACGGCATCCCCGTTGGCCACCGCCCACTGGATCGGCGCGGCACCGCGATATTTCGGAAGTAGCGAGCCGTGCACATTGACGCACCCGAACGGCGGAATCGCCAGCAGGGCTGGCTTCAGTAATTGTCCATAGGCCACCACGACGATCAGGTCGGGACGAAGCAACTGAATCGCGGCCAAACTTTCCGGCGTGTTGACTTTCTCGGGATTCAACACCGGAATCGCACGGCTCCCGAGGTAGGCCTTGACGGGACAGGGGGACACTTCAAGATTGCGCCCTTTCGGCCGATCCGGCTGCGTCACCACCCCCACCACCTCATCCCGGGATGAAGCCAGCAGTTGCTCAAGACAGGGACACGCAAACCCCGCCGACCCCATGAAAAGTATCCGCATCGTTGAACCTCGTCGTCAGGGAATAAAAGGATCGGATGATTTCATCAGCTTGCGCCCTATCCCGAGGGAGGCGGACTTGATCCTTCTCAGCAAATTATGCCCCTTGGAATCAATCGCTACAATGGCTGGAAAGTCCTTCAATTCCAAAACCCACATGGCCTCCGCCAAGCCGAATTCCTCGCCGAAATACAATCCCTTCACCGACACCACTTTTTCAGCCAGAACCTGGGCGGCGCCTCCCACGGCATGCAGGTAGACACAGCCCCCGGCTTTGCAGGCCCCTTCCGTAACTTTTCCCATCGAGCCTTTGCCGATGATCACACGAACCCCATGATCCTTGATGATCCGGGGCAGATAAGGCTCCTCGCGGATGGAGGTTGTCGGACCCGCAGCACGCACCACCCAGTCGGAATCCTTCCGGATCACCACCGGACCACAGTGGTAGAGGGCGGCATTTTTTAAATCAACGGGGCTCTTTCCGCCCTCAAAGAAAAACTTATGGATTCGGTCACGGGCCGTGTACACCAGGCCGCTCACCAGCACAAACTGGCCGGCACGCAAGGAGCCTACCTGCTCCTGGGTGAAGGGGTACTCCAACCGACGGGGTTTCAATAAAGCCATTTTTTGAACCCTCCCCGAACCGTCAGTACCGCGCCCCGGCGCCTGAACGCCCAGCACATGTAGGAGACCGTGACAAAAAATGAGGCGGGTACCCGGCTCATGGATCCGATTTTAATGCCCAATAACGCGGCGTTCCCGCCCAACCCCATCGGGCCGATTTCAAGCGCTTTCGATTCCTTCAAAAGGCGGTCTTCCAACCGCGCCAGAATTTTCACGGAAGACTTGTCGTCCAATTTCCTCAAAAACTGGCTTTTGGAGCATTCGTACCCGGTCGCACGGTCGCCCCCGATACACACACCGAGAATGCCCGGTGCACACCCGTTACCCTGGGCAGAGATCACCGCATCCAATACACACCGGCGAACCCCTTCCAAATCGCGACCGGCCCCGAGGGATTCATCCGGAAGGCTGTACTGCTTTCCGACATTTTCACAGCCCCCCCCTTTCATCAGGAGCCGTACATCCACCGTTCCGCGGGCACACTGCTCAAAATAGAATGTCGGAGCCCCATAGGCCACATTCGTCGCACAGGCCGCCCCCGAGACGGAATCAATCGTGTTCTGTCGCAAATATCCCAATCGCGTGGCACGCGCCACAGCCAGGCGTGTTGCCGAAACCAGGGCATTCGTGTCGAAACCAACCGGAACCTGGAAATAAAAAATCAGACTGCCCGTGTCCTGGCAAAGCGGGGCATCCTTATCACGGGCCTTCTGGACATTCTCCAGGAGGGTTTCCAGAATCCATCGGGCCCGGCTGGCCTTCTTCTCGGTCTTGCAAGCCCGCCGCAGCCCCTGCTCAATATCGCAGGGAAGATCCACCGAGGTGCGGCGGATCAGCTCAAACAAACTGCTTTCCCATTGGACGTGATTTTTCATAATTCCGGAAAAGTCAGATACCTATCACAATCATGGCATCAATTCAACTGCCACATGATCGGCCAACTCTCGGCCCCTTGTCGTCAGACACCATCGGCCCCCCCCCGACACCACCAACCCCTCTCCCTCCAACCGCGCCAGTGTCTTCTTCCAAGCCGCTTCCTGAGGAGATCCGGCCAATCCGCAGGCCAGCAAAATGGCCTCCAAGTCAATTCCCTCCGCCATTCTGAGCCCGAAAATAAGGCGTTCCACCCCATCGATCAAGGGCGTCAGAACCTCTTCCTCCCTCGCGCCCGCTGTCAGATAGGATTCAAAATCTGCCGCATTCGTCCAGCGTCGGTTCCCGACACGCGATGAAGCCGCACACCCCAATCCCAGGTAATTTCCGCCCCGCCAGCACGAAAGGTTGTGTCGGCATTCAAACCCGGGACGCGCATAATTTGAAATTTCATAACGGGGTAATCCGGCGGCCCCAAGAACCTCCTCAGCCAGATCCAACATCCGAAGCTGCTCATCATCATCCAGGAGAGCAATCACTCCCGCCTGATGATCACGATCCAGCCGGGTCCCCTCCTCCCGCGTCAGGGCGTAGACCGACACATGGGCAGGGTCCAGCGCCACCGCCGCACACAAGGATTCCCGCCACGCCTCCAGACTCACGCCTGGCACACAGGCAATCAGATCCAATCCCCAGTTCGTAAAACCGGCCGACTTAATTGCCTCCACGGCAGCGTAAATATCTTTTACGGAATGACGCCGACCCAATTGTCGCAATACCCCGTCATCAAACGCTTGAGCTCCCAAACTGATCCGGTTCACCCCGGCGGATTTCATCAGCCGCAACTTATCCCCATCCACCGATCCAGGATTAGCCTCACTAGTCCATTCGATTGTAGTAGCCGCCGTGTCGGCGGCATCTTTCTTCTCTTGGGTCGATACCGGCGAGACGCCGGTTACTACAGAGGCTTCGCGCATTTCTATGAGTCTTCCCACCACTCCTAGCAACGCCTCCAACTGATCCATCGGCAGGATTGTCGGGGTTCCTCCTCCCAGGAAGACGGTGGAAAACGCGAAAGGGCCGAATTCAGACCGAGCCGCCTCCGCCTCCCGCTTCAAGGCCGCCAGCCAGGCCGCTCCTTTTTCCCGACTGTAGGGAACTGAATAAAAGGCGCAATAGTGGCACTTCCCATCACAGAAAGGCACATGGATGTAAAGCCCCTCAATCATACTCTTAACCCCTGAACCCCTGAACCCCTTCCCCTCCCACTCTCTCCTTCAACAGTTCCACCAAATCATCCGGAACATTCAGATTGCCGAAGCCGACGCCCAACCGGCTATGAGGATTCATGGCGCCATGGAAATCTGAACCTCCGCTGAAGACAAGACCAAGGTCCCGTCCCACGCTGAGACAAAACCGCTGCTGGTCATGACTATGTTCAGAATAATAGGCCTCAATACCCTGCAACCCTTGTTCAGCCAGTTCAGCCAGAAAAACGCGCAGCCGTTTCCGTCCGAGCCCCAGGGTAAACGGATGAGCCAACACGGGAACCCCGCCCGCCTCCCGGATCAGGGCGATACTTTTCTCCACAGTCAGACGGCTCCGCTCCACATAAGCCGGTTTACCCTTGCCCAGATACCGCTCAAAGGCTTCGTCCTTCTTCTTCACATAACCCTTTTCAATCAACACCTGGGCGAAGTGGGGACGTCCCACAACATCCTCCTTCGCCAATGCCGTCACTTCCGGCCACGACACCGGAAGACCCAGGTGATTGAGACGCTCAAGGATAATCTGATTACGTTCCTCGCGCCCCCTGCGCATGCGCGCCAGGGCGGTTTCAACCCGGTCATCCTTATGATTGATGAAATAACCGAGCATATGCATGGTACCGCCCGTGAAATCTACGCTGATTTCCACACCCGGAACGCCCTTCACTCCATGGTCACGGCATGCCGCCAGGAAACGGTCAATGCCCGACATGCCATCATGATCCGTCAGCGACAAAGCCGTGATGCCGGCCTTTGCGGCCATTTCGACCAATTCCTCGGGAGTATTCGTGCCATCCGAAAATGTGGAATGAACGTGCAAATCAATCATTCGTCATTTTCTCTTCCTTCGCGTTCTTCGCGCGCTTCTGTTCAAACTCTTTTTCCAGGTTCACAGCCGCCCCCTGAAAACGCTGGCTACTGCCCCAATAACTTTTTTAAAGGGATGAATTGACAAAGGTATCACAAGACGGCACTATTACCACCCGTTTTCGACCGGACCCGTTTTACGGGGGATTAGCTCAGTTTGGTAGAGCGCTTGAATGGCATTCAAGAGGTCGTCGGTTCGACCCCGATATCCTCCACCACTCGAAAAACGGCCCGGCCGCTACTGACCCAGAGTCCATTTACCAAATTTTTTTCTAGGCCTGAGAGTTCGCAAGATTGTTAACAAAATGACTCCGACTCCCGAACAATTTGACCTCGTCATGAAACTTGTCGGTGGCGCCCGAGTGCGTCCCGGACAGCA
>CAJBSZ010000131.1 GCA_903958395.1 uncultured bacterium
CCTGTATTTGCTGGTGTTTTTTTGAACGTTAGTGAGCTGACAGGGCTCGCGCCGCCGCCATCAGCTGGGCGGGAACATTGTCAAAGGCGTCGCCCTCCACCATAAGCTTTACGACATCACCCCGCCCGTTAATCCCCAGAAGAATCAGTTTGAAAGGAGCGGCCCGGGTTTCGATTGTGACAAAACGCGGAGTGCGGAGTGCTGGATCAGCGGTCGGCGCGGACAGTGCGTTCCTGTATACCGCCAACTGCAGAGCGTAGCGATCATTCAGGCGATCGGCCTCGAGGTTTGAGAATTTGTAATCCAGGATATGCCAGATGCCGTTTTTCAGGAACAGCAGGTCAACCTTGCCATCCACAATCAGCTCGGCCTGGTCATGGGTGAACCGGGCGGCGAAGGGAAGCTCCCGGATGATATTTCCAGGAGGAACCCCTGCGAGCTCAAGCGACAAAAGCCGGGCCGCAGTTTCGATTTGAGGCCTGATTGTTTCGCGCTCGGCCGTCGAGGCGTCTCCCCAGTCCGGTGATTGTTCGATCTGGGTGGCGAGGGGAACGGGAGAGGCGTAGTCCAGCGTTTCCAGAATCCGGTGAGCCAGGGTGCCTTGCTGCGACCGATCCAATACCGGCTCGGAAACTTCCCCCTCTTCCCGCCCGGGTGACGCGACGGTGAGTGAGGCAAGCGACAGGCGATGTGCCAGGACTCCCTCTCCCTTCAGGGGAGAGGGTTGGGGTGAGGGTGCTGTCAGATCAGAATGAATCAGCGCAGTCACCGGGAACCGATATCGTTCTTTTCCGGAAACTGCCGGACTCCCGTTGCCGACGGCCATAAAATCACCCGGCGTCGGGATTTCCCGATCCAGAGCCCGAATGGCGATTTTCCGCCAGGCTTTTTCCACTTCGCCATAGGGACGAACGCTGACAAGTGCGGTGTCGAAATTGCAGTGAAGCAGATGCTGGTTGATCCAGGACCGCCAGGCGTCCTTGCTGCCATTGCCGGGATTTTCGCCGGAGAGCACCAGCAGATCCCGCGCGCGGGTGCAGGCGACATAAAACAGGCGCCGTGATTCCTGGTCGCGGGCTTCCTTATTTTCCTCCGAGGCCGCCGGATAGAGCGCGCTTTCAATATCCCCGGCCTCATCATCGGCATACACCTTCACTTTTCCCGCCACGCCCCGGGCATCGCCATGTTCATCACGGGTGACCAGAACCCAGTCTCGATCGGATTGAGGGAGGCGGCGCAGATCCGGAAGCATGACAACCGGGCTGGACAATCCCTTGGCGGCATGGACTGTGTTGATGCGAACGGAATCATCCTCGGGATCCAGTACGGCGGCGTCGGGGGCTTCCCGACCCCGGGCGATTTCCCCGGCCAGGCGTCTGGCGGTTTCCTGAAGGTTCAGGGTTTCGTCCCGTTCCCGCGACTGGAGCCAGCTGAGCAGTTTCTGGAGATTAGCCAGGCGCTGGACGCCGTGGAAGGTGCCGGCCAGAATGGCGTCATAGCCGGTCAACCGGATCGCCTCCCGTACGAGATCAGCGGCACTGATGCGTCCCGCCAGGGCACGAAGTCGCGTCAGGAAAGGATTTGAAATTTCAAATTTCAGATCGGAGAGGCTAGGCCCCAAAGCGGCCACATCATTGTCGGACAGGGCGACAAACGGGGATCTAAGCACACCCAGCAAGGCGAGCTGGTCATTTGGAAAAGCGAGCCAGGAGAGCAGGTTGGCAACATCCAGCGTTTCCTGTCGCGCAAAAAAACCGCGGCCCTTGCCGTCGGTGGTGAAGGGGATGCCTTCTTCCTGGAGCGCCTGTTCATAGAGTTCCTGCCGGGTACTGGCGCGCAGGAGGATCAGGATGTCGCGGAACTGATAAGGCTTGGTAGGCGCCGCGATCCATTCGCCGCGAGCCGGATTCCAGACCTGGGCGGGATGCCAGGCCGGTCCTGCGCCGGGAGTGGTGAGGAGTCGGATGCGGCGCGCCACGGCGCGGGCTTCCATCGCGACGGCTTGTTCCGTTTGTTCTGCGGCGGTCTGCCAGGCGGGATCACCGGGATTGTCCCGGGCCAGGGTGCGTACCTCACGGGGTGTCAGGGTCAATCGCGCTTTGGGCTCCTTTTTCCCCGTCATAATGGAGTCGTCCGGGTTCGGGCCCCATTCCCATTCCGGCAGGAGTAGTTCCACGGACGGACCGGCCAGGGTTTTGGCGCGGGGGCAGGGAGAGAGGGTTTCATTCTCGCCATAATGGTCCACGCCAAGAATGACACCGGCAAAGATATCATTGATCCAGTCCAGAATTCCCTTCTGGCTCCGGTAACTGGTGCGGAGCGGAACGGCATCAAGGTGCAGGGTTTCGGCAAACCGGGAAAGCCCCTCGGCGTCCGCCCCGCGCCAGCCGTAGATGGTTTGCTTGGTATCGCCGCACATCACCATACTGGCGCCGGAAGCCTCCTGAACGAGGCGGATCAGCTCGTTTTGAAGGCGCGAGTTGTCCTGGGCCTCGTCCACGATGATGACTTCAAAGCCAGGCACACAGGAGGGCCTGGCTTTGATGAGGTCACGGGTCGTGAACAGGAGGTCATCAAAATCCAAAACACCCTGGCCGCGCTTGCGTGCCTGGATCTGGCGGGCGCAATCCCGTGCCAGGGTCAGGAAGGAAATCAGCAGGCGGGTAGCCTGGACACGCTCCGGATACGCGGCCAGGGAGTCGAGGGCGGATTCGACTTCAATTTTCAGGGCCTTGATATCCTCTTTTTGTCCCCAGTTCCCCTTGCTGATCTGACGAATTTTGGCGGCCTCTTCGGCGACAAGATTGCTGTAGTAGCCGCCGTCCCCGGCGGCATCTTCAGGCGCCTGTACCGGCGAGACGCCGGTTACTACAGTGTGAATCCGACGGGTGGAATCCTTGAGCGCCTCAAGCACCTCATGCAGTTTTTTACTTTTCTGCCAGGCGGCAGAGTCAACTTTTTTCAAAAGGGCCACCAGGTCTTCGGGACAGGGCGGGAGGGGTGGCGTCACGAGGGAGGCGGGAGTGGATTGAACAAGATCCAGACCCCAGGCGGCACTCAGTCGGAGAAGCCTGACGAGTCCCTCCTCCATTCCCGGGAAGCCGCGACCGTCGCACAGGCATTCGATATCGTTGGCGTAACGGGACTCGGTGCCGGTCAGGGTGGTTTTCAGGACGGTCTTGATGATGTCCGTTCGGAGATCTTCCGCATCCGACTCCTCCAGGATGGTCAGATCCGGCGAGAGGCCGAGCAGGAGGGTGTTGGACGACAGGAGCTGCTGGGCAAAGGAATGGATGGTTGAGAGGGTGGCATTGGAAAGCTGGCGGAGCAGGCTCCAGCAAAAGGCCTCTGTTTCGGGATTTCCTGTGGCCAGTTCATGTTCGATGGCCTCGGTGACGCGGGATCGCATTTCGGCGGCGGCGTTTTTGGTGAAGGTGAGCATGAGGATACGGGCGGGCGGCAGGCGGGTTGTGCCGTCGAAAATGGAGCCAGCCCTGACTCCGGGAAGCGCCTGATCATCCGCCGGGTAGGGTCGCCCGAAAAGCAGTGCCTGGTAGAGGCTCACCACCTGGTGGGTTTTTCCGGTGCCGGCTGAGGCGATAAACCGGATGTTGCGGCAGGGGCTCATGAGTCACCTTCGCTTTCCGCGGCTTCCGTTGAAAGCAGGCTGGCGGCGTGGCGGCAGCAGGCATTCAAGGTGCAGAACTCGCAGGCCTTGGGGGCTACGGCAAAATCGCCGCGCTCATAGCGGCTCAAGGCGGCGAAGGCGCTGGTGGTGAAGGCGGCGACGAGGTCGCATACCTCGCCGGGACTTCCGTCGAGACCGATCCATTGTTTTTTGCACTGCTTCACCATGTCGGAAGGCGACAGGGTGTAGGAAAGATAGTGCATGAGGAGGGGGATGGGGGATTTCTGCAAGGCCTGTGCCGCCGCCAGGGCGTAGGCGGGAAGCTGGCAATCGGTGGCGGTGCTGATGCCTTCGGCCAGGTCTCCGGTTTTGAGCGTAGCCTTTCCCGAGCCCTTGTAATCCACAATGATGGCGGCGCAGAGGCGGCGATCTGGATCGAAAAGAAAATCCACCCGGTCGATTTTTCCATGCAGGCGGAACCGGTGGTGTGGGTCGGCAGGGTCGGTGATTTCAACGGAGGGAGCGGCCTCCGTGCGGGCGGTGTTGAAGGTGTGCTCCAGAAGGGCGGGGTAGCGACGGCAGTTCTCCAGGCCGCTTCCTTCCGGCAAGGCGTCGGGGTTGAGTGCGGTGCGGACGAGGTTGCGGACGGCTCTGCCGATCCGGAGGCGCTGGACATTCAACTGTTCCGGTGCGCCCAGCATCCAAAGGGCATTGCCGCTGGTCGCCCAGTCGAGCATGGCTTCGGTCAGGGCGTCAAAGAAGGCCAGAATCGCTTTTTCGTCAGGCGGGAAATTGACCAGCGGCAGGGCGTCATTCGAGGGTCTGCCTTCGGTTTCCTGGAGATGCCAGTCGCCGTGCGGGTCGCGGACGGCCCAGACGGGGGCAAAGAGGCGATGATAGGTTTCCGCGAGAGGAGCCAGTTTTGGAATCGAACGGTTGGGCGGGTGGCCCTGAAGCATTCTGAATCCCTCACACATAATGGTATGGATTGCGGTCCCGAAGTCCATTGTGCTGGGCTCAAGCTCGTTGGGTTCGATGGCTTTCACCTTGAGAACATACTGGAGATAGTATTGATACGGGCAGGCGACAAGGCATTCGAGCTGGGTCGGGCTGAAATCCTGGATAGCTTCAGCCGGGGTTGGCCGGAGGGTATTCCACAGGGCGGGGTCGAGCACTCCCGCATACTCATGACCGGGTTCCCGGGAAAGGTCAACAGGCGCTTCCGGGGTTTCCGCATTTTGCCGCGCAAAGAAAGCCTGCCGTTTCCGTTCCACCTGAATCCCATGGGAAATATGTTCCGCCAGTCGGGAGGAAATTGAACATTGAACATTGAACATTGAACTTTCAACATCGAACGGGGAGCGATCAGATGTCATTGTGTTTCTTGTTTCAACGTTGAACGTTGAATGTTGAATGTTCGAAGTTCGAAGTTCGCCTTTTTCGGCCAGCCGTTGCCGCCGTTCGTCATCCGCCCGGCACAGGGCGAGCGGGATGGTGCCCAGATAAGATTCGCCGGGAAAGGGGCGCCGTTTGAAGGACGAGATCAAATTCGAACATTGAACATTGAACATCGAACTTTCAACATGCAACAGGGGATCATTCGGTGCTTTCGATTTCTTCGGTTCGACGTTCAATGTTGAATGTTCAGTGTTGGATGTTCGAGTTTTCGATTTTTCGTGGTGTCGACTCCAATGGGTATTGAGGTGAACGGCACCTGTTGAAAGCCTCCAGTCATCGTAGGGATCCGGCGGTGTCGCAGGGAGGGATGACCAGGCGGGCCAGCCGACCAGGCGCCAGAGGGTGCTGTAAAATACAGACGGGGTGAGTTCCTGGCCGGTTTCATCGTGGCCGGCGTAGGAGAAGACCATCCGTTCCCGGGAGGCGGCGAGCGTGGTCAGGAAAAGCAGGTTCTCCTGGCTGTTCCGAGCCCGGGAAGCGGCCAGCGCGGCCACCGGGAGGGGACCCTTCTTCTGAAGCCGTTCCCGGAAGGCGAGCAGTTCGGTGTCCGGGAAGAGGGGGCTCTGGGTGGGCGATTTCGGGAAGGCTCCGGCATTGAGCCCGGCAACGAGAACCACCTTGAAGTTCAAGCCGGCGACATCGAAGGGGTTCAGGATCCAGACCCCGCTTTCATCCGGCGGCGTGGCTGAGAGGGTCAGGTTTTCCAGCGCACGGTTCAGGAGATCGACAATATCGGCCCAGGAAATGGACAGGCCGTTGTCCTCGCTGACGAGCTTATGACGCCGAAGCGTGGTGAACATTTCAGAGACGGTTTCCCATGCCTTGGTGTTGAGAAGCTGGGCGCGACAGGTGAGTTCGTCGCCGGGCTCAATGTCTTGCGCAACCCCTATTTTGAGGTATGCGCAACGTGTTGCGAGATCCGAAAGACCGGCGTCAAATGACTTTGCTGTGGGGCTGCCCAGGGCGAGGTGAAGAGCCTGAATGGCGGTGGTGGCGTAGGCGTCGGCATCCGCCCGTTCGGTAAACCCGCGCTGTTTCAGGACATAGGTGGCGAGGCGGCGGGAAATCCGGTCGGGTGTATCCAGGACCGGTTCGACGCCGGACCGGAGCAGGTCATCGGCGAGTTGGGCCGGGTTGGCGAGAGTCGGGCTCCAATCGATCCAGGGACTTTGGAGCAGGGCGCAGAAGGTGTCGCGTTCCCGGGTGGCGGAGAAGCGGGCGAGGTCGAGAACCGTTTTAATGATGGGGATGGCGAGGATCGGGATGCCGCGCCGGAAGTAGTAGGGGATATTGAACCGGGCAAAGACATCCATGATGGCGTCCGAGGCGGCGCCGAGGTTGCGGGAGACGAGGCAGATATCCTCCGGTCGGACCGGATCCGGGCGGTCGTGAATCTCCCAGGCGATGCGGCGGGCGAGATCCTCGATTTCGCCGTAGGTGCCGACGGAGCAGGAGAAGCCGACCCGGGTTCGGGCCTGTTCGGCGAGGGCGCGGTCCTGCATGGCGTAGCCTTCGCGGAGACTGGTCAGGTGCTCGATGGCCGAGCGGGTAGATTCCGACTGGAACTCGCATTCACCGGCCATGGTTTGGGCATCCCCGAAGAGGAGGCGGCCGGTGTCGGTCAGCAGGCTCTCGCCCCACCAGTCCTGTTCGTAGTCGGCGAGGATGTGGCGCACGATCACCCGGTCGCGGCCGAGTTGGGTGCCCAGGGCATGGATCACGGATTCCTGGAAGGGGGCCACCCAGCGGACTGCTAGAAAGGTGATGGTGGTGGCCTGGCGAAGGATAGGGGGCCATTGGGTGCGGTCGCCGCGCAGGAGGGTAAGGATCGCCGCGTTGAGAGTGGCTTCGTCGGCAACGCCAAGGGACTGGCAGGCTTCGGTGAATGAGGCGTAGAGGGCGGCCAGTTCCGGGTTTTTCGGCGTGGCCCGGTCAGCGGCCAGGAGGGCAAGAAATTCATTCGCCCGGTCGGCAAGCGGGGCGACGGATTCGATTAACTGGGAGAGAGTTTCCTCCAGGGCGGCAGGGGCAAGGGCGTGAACTCCTTCCTTCAGGGGTGAGGGTTTCTTTCCCCGGAATTTGTTGACCGCCTCAACGATTGCCAGCTCCCGATCCAAGTCAGAAATCGGCCGGAGTTTCCGGTTCTTCAGGGCAACCGCGGCGCAGTCGCGCAGGAGCGAGGAAAGCGTGATATGCCCGCGCCCGTCGAAAAAGGCCTCCCGTTCCAGGGCGCGCCGCTGTGCCTGCCGCAGGGCGACGGCGGTCGGGTAGACGAGGAGGGTGGCGCTGGGGGTTTTCGATTTGTTAGTCATGGCGATTGCGGGGGAGTGTAGTCGGTCGGAAAAAGGACTTCAAGGACTACAAGGACAAACTCGGTAGACAGAATGCCTTCATCCGATATAATCAACCCCAATCGAAAGGGTACCTGACTATGTTGACACTTCTTATATCGTTGTTGAGTATGGCGGCTTTGTGGGCCGGATTGCATTATGGATTTCATTGGTGGGCCTGGAGTGTGGTGCTTGCGCTCCTGGCTGGATTGGGCATTCAGGTAGCGGTCACCTTCTATATCCGGCGCAAGATCACGGCACTCATGACGGGAATCCAAACCCGCATTACGGAGCGGACCACGGTGCTCCGGCGGAAGTATGAGCAGCTCGGCAGTCGGGGCGGGAATGTGAAATGGATCATGGACCAGGCGCGTAAGGATCAGGATGTCATGATGACCGAGGCGCTGGAATCCACCCGCCAGATGGAGCCTTATTGCAAATGGAGCTTTCTGCTGGATCGCCAGATCAATGCCATCCGGCTGCAATTCCTCTACCAATTGAAGAAGTTCGAGGAGGTCGATCGCATTCTTCCCAAGACGATGCTGGGTGATCCCGTCCTGGTGTGCATGAAAATGTGCCGTCAATACAAGTTGGGGCAGGAGGCGGAACTCAAGAAGACCTATGAGAAGTACCGGAAAAAATTCAAGCATGACGGCGCCCTGATCTATGCCACCTATTCCTGGATGCTGTTGCGCAAGAAACAGACCGAGGAGGCTATCAAGGTTCTGGTTGACGGTAAGACGGCCACGGATGACGAGGTTCTGGAAGCCAACTGGGAGCATGTGGCCAACGGTCGGGTGGGGCAATTCTCCAATGCCGCGCTGGGCGAGACCTGGTATGCCCTGCTGCTGGAGGAGCCCAAGCAGCCTAAGCCCACCATGGTCCGGCAGTCGCGCCCCGGCGGACCCCAGTGGCACCGCCGGTAGTGGGGGTTAGCCAATAGGGAGAATGACGATGAAACTTGTTTTGGCGATATCGGGAACAATGGTCATGGCGGCGTGCGGTCTCTCTTGGGCGGTGGGTCTCCCTCCCTTGCCTTACGCGGAAAATGCCCTGGAGCCGGTGATCTCGGCGAAAACCATGGGGTTTCATTACGGCAAGCACCACAAGACCTATGTGGATGCCCTCAGCAAATTAATCGCGGTCTCCGAACTCGAGTCCCTGCCGCTCGAGGAAATCATTAATGTGACGGCGAAGGCGAAGGACAAGGAAGGCGTGGCGATTTTCAATAATGCCGCCCAGACTTGGAACCACACCTTTTTTTGGGCCAGCATGAAGCCGAAAGGCGGCGGGAAGCCGGACGGCGTGCTATTGGAGAAAATCAACCAATCCTTTGGAAGTTACGATCAATTCCGACAGGCTTTTCTTGACGCCGCCGCCGGGCAGTTCGGGAGCGGGTGGGTCTGGCTGGTGGTCGATCCGGGTGGCTTGAAGGTGATCAAGACCTCCAATGCCGACACTCCTGTGGCGCACGGACAGAAAGCGCTGATCACCTGTGATGTGTGGGAACACGCCTATTATCTGGATTACCAGAACCGTCGGAAAGATTTCGTGGCAGCCTTCCTGGATTCCCTGGTGAACTGGGAGTTTGCCTCCGCCCAGCTTGGGAAATAGCCCGATGTCGGAATTCCGAACCAAGTTTCCTGTTTTGTTGCCGAGTCCACGATCCTTGACCCTCTGCGAGGGAAGCCTCGCATTGGCGGGGATCCGGCGGGTGGTTATTTGGGAGGATTCTGGCGTGATGGCCGGGATTGCCGAGCGGCTCCGGCAGGCGGCGCGGCAGTATTGCGGTGTCGAGTGGCCTGTGGACACGGCCGGTTCGGAGTCTGTCAGGGGTGCCATTGTTCTGGGAATTGAGCCTGAAACCGTTGTTCATGCGCAAGGGTATTGGTTGTCGCTGGAGTCTGATCAGATTCGGTTGACGGCCCATGATCACGCGGGTCTTTTTTATGGGGTCATGACGCTGATCCAGCTTCTGCGTCAGAATGGCGATTCGCTGCCGCTGGGTGTGATTGAGGATCATCCTGATTTTTCGGTCCGCGGGGTGATGCTGGATATCAGCCGTGACAAGGTTCCAACGATGGCGACCCTGTTTGCACTGGTCGACCGATTCGCCGAATGGAAAATCAACCATCTGGAGCTCTATACCGAGCACACCTTTGCCTATTCGCAACATCCTGAGGTCTGGGCTGAGGCCAGTCCGATGACGGGTGCTGAGATCCGCGAACTGGATGCCTATTGCCGGGAACGGTTCATTGAGCTGGTTCCGAACCAGAACTCCTTCGGGCATCTGGCACGCTGGCTGAAACATCCCGCCTACCGCGATCTGGCCGAGTGCCCGGACGGGTATGACTCGCCCTGGGGGACGCACTCGACGCTCCCGAACAGTTTGAATCCGGCGGATCCACGGAGCCTGGAGCTGATCGCGGGACTTTATGGGGAGCTCCTGCCTAATTTCTCAAGCCGGAAGTTCAATGTCGGTTGCGATGAAACCTGGGATCTGGGACAGGGAAAGTGTCGCGCACTATGTGAGCAGCGGGGGAAGGGGCGCGTCTACCTTGATTTTCTGCTGAAGATCCATGAGCAGGTTCGGAAACAGGGCCGGACGATGCACTTCTGGGGCGACATCATCATCAAGCATCCCGAACTTGTGGCGGAGCTTCCCCGCGATGTGGTGGTGCTGGAATGGGGCTATGAGGCGGACCATCCCTTCGCCGAACACGGGGCCCTGTTTGCCGCTTCGGGGCTCCCTTTCTATGTCTGCCCCGGGACCTCCTCCTGGAACAGTATTGCCGGGCGCACGGATAATGCCCTTGCTAATCTGAAGTCTGCGGCGGAGAACGGACTGAAATACGGTGCCGCAGGATATCTCATTACAGACTGGGGTGATAACGGCCACTGGCAGCCGCTTTCCGTCAGTTACCTTGGATTTGCGGCGGGTGCGTCGCTGGCGTGGAATGCTGCCGGAAACAAGGATCAGGATTGGAGGAAGGTTCTGGATGTGCATGTTTTCCAGGATGCCGCCGGGATCATGGGTGGAGTGGCAATGGATCTGGGGAACGCTTATCTGAAATGTGGACACCAGATTGCCAATGCGTCGGTATTATTCAAATTGCTGAATGAGAAGCCGGACTGGCCGATTCCGGAGGGAGTGACGCGGGAGACGCTGGGGCAGACTCGGAACTTTGTTGCCGCCATCATGGAGCGGATACCGCGCGCCAGAATGAGTTGTTCCGATGCCGCGCTAGTGGCGGATGAATTCATGAATGCCGGACGGATGCTGGTGGTGGCGTGTGATAGGAAGATGCCGCCGAGGACGGCGGCTACCACAGAATTTCAGATGAATATGATTACTGCTGAACACCGGCGGCTCTGGTTGGCGCGAAACCGGCCTGGTGGGCTGGGGGATAGCCTTGCGAAACTTTAGTCTCGATCCTGTTCTTTGAATTTTCTATGATTCCGGCCTTGTTAGGAGTGGGGACCAATCAGGAGGCAATATGAAGCGATTCATGGTGGCATGGGGGGTGATGTGGCTGGCGTTGAGTGGTTTTGTCTCGGCTGCTGATACCAATCTTGTTGTGCTCAGGACAGTGGGGGGAGTTGATTCCGAACTGAAGGCGCGCCTGGTGTCATGGGTGTCAACCGCGATTACCCCGGTGACGGATGGGGGGATTGCCGTTCCCGGAACGCGAACGGGCAAGGGCCCGGTGGTTCTGATTTTGGCAGGCGAGTGTAAGCCGGGTGATCTTCCCGCCTCCGGGACGAACGGGGTTGTTGTGGTTAACCTGAAGGCACTGAAGCTGGATGATATGACGACTTCTGTCGCCCGGGAAACGTATGCTCGGCGTGTTGAAAAGCTGGCGGTGGCAGGTGTGGCGATGCAGTTAGGACTGCTCCCCTGTCCGTTCCCGCGTTGCGCCCTTTATCAGCATGAGACGGTTCAGGACCTCGACGAGAAAGCCCGCGGATTGTGCCCGCCCTGCATGGGAAAACTCCCCGAGGTGATTGAGCGCTATCGAAACCGGTAAAATCCGGGAAGAGAAGAAGGACTTCACCGCTAATCTGCGCTGATTTACGCTAATCAGAACAAGAGAATGTTTCATGATTTTTGCAGCATCCCGCCGGGGCGGGATCCAGCAAAAATCATGAAACGCCCTTCCGGGAAGAAATAAGTTTTGAGGCGCTTCGCAC